>CAZPSE010000029.1:0-23279 GCA_964589575.1 uncultured Gammaproteobacteria bacterium
TTGAAAACCCATATCAAGAAAAATAAAATACAAAACGGGTACGATAATTAAACCACCGCCTATACCAAGCATACCCGCCATTGTACCTGCAACCATGCCTGTAACAATGTAGAGCAGGTATTCTATCATTTTATGTGAATGTCAGAATCGGGTACGGAGGCAATAAGTGTTTGTACCTTGTGTTTTAAAATAGGGTCAATGGTTGGCAATGCTTTTAACTGGTTTAAAATGCGTTTAGCTAAAGAATTTTTGCCAACGCCAATGTAGTAAGTAGATAAATAATATTTAGCTAAATGTGTTTGTTGGTTTTTAAAATAAACGTGCGAAAGTGTTTGATAAAAGCTGGGGAATAAAGGTTCGGCGTTTTGCAAAATAATAAGAGCCGTGTAGATGTATTGCTGATAGTCACCTACAAAATAATAGTGTTGCAATAAACTGTATTGATACTCTAAATGTTCTGGGTTGTTGGTTATAAGTGTTTTAAAAGTTTGTTCAGCATTTTTATTGTTTTGTAACGACAGTAAATTGGCGTATTCGTATTGTAAAAAAGCGTGGGCTTTTATTTTTTTAGAACCACAATTTTTTAACTCGTCATTGGCATTTAGGCCGTTTATTATTAATTTTTGAGATTTTAAAATGGCATGATAACAGTGCTGTTGTTGGTTAGTAATGGGTAAATTCAATAAGAAAGCCAGTTTACTTTTAAGCCGTTGAAAGCGTGCGCTGTCTGTTATTAATTGGCTGGTATCTATATTTTGTATTCGGTTTTTTGCTTCTGCAATTCTATTTTCAGACAAAGGATGAGTGCGCAAAAATTCTGACCCGCTGGCTAAGTCGGTAGAAAAGCCACTTTTTTGTGCTAATAGCTCAAAAAAATTGCTAATGCCTTCGGGGTTAAAGTTAGCTTTTACTAAAATGTTTATCGCAATTCTATCGGCTTCGTATTCTTGCCTGCGGGTGTAGTCTAACGTGCCTTGTACAGATGACGCGACACCAGCCATTAATATGGCGTTGCTAGATTGTGCATCTTTAGAAACTAACAGTGCGGCTAAAATAGACAATAATAATTTGGGTTGGTCTTTTTTTTGTTGTGCAAATAAGCGTAATAGGTGTTGTTGTTTAAGGTGTGATAACTCGTGTGCCAGTACGCCTACTAATTCAGATTCTTGCTGTACCGCTAAAAACAAACCCGAATGGATAACGATAATATTACCCGGTAAGGCAAAGGCATTAATAGCATTATTGTTGATAATAATAATGCGAATAGGGTCTGAACTAAATTGGCTGGTATTGTGTAAACGCGTTATTAATGAGCGTAAATACAAGTTTATTTCAATATCATCAATTAATATGCTCGACACCATTGCTTGATTATAAAACGCGTTACCAATTTCGTTTGCTTGTTGTCTGGTAAGGTAATGTTGGTCCGAATTGCCTAATAGTGGCAGTGCGTTTACGTCGAATGAATCATTATTTTGGCTATACGCCTGAGTAAAAGATAGTAAAAAGCATAAAAGGATAAAAGGTATTTGATGCTTAAACGTAGTCATTTTTTATTAAGGTAGTTTTATTGCAATAAGAGTGCTTCTGGCAAATTAAACAACATTTAGTTCTTTCTGTTTAAAATGTAGTGCGATATGTTGCGCAAAATATCGTAATCGCTAGGCAAACCTTGCAGTTCATCTAACGCTGCTTGGTGGGTTTTTTTGGCGTACTGTTTTGCCTCGTCCATACCCAGTAAAGAAGGAAAGGTCGATTTGTTACTCTTTTGGTCAGATCCTTGCGGTTTACCTAAAGTTTCAGTGTCACTTTCTACATCTAAAATATCATCAGTAATTTGAAAGTTTAAACCTAAAAAGTCGGCATAATTTTTTAGCTTGTTAAACAATACAGGGTCGGTAATATTACAGCTTAATGCCGACATAACCACGCTGGCTTTTATTAATGCGCCGGTTTTGTTTTTGTGCATATTTTCTAAAGCATCTAAGGTTATACGTTTATTTGCCGAGGCTAAATCTATCGCTTGGCCACCCGCCATACCGTAAGAACCGCTGGCTTTAGACAAAATACGCATAATATTTATTTGGTTTTTAGCTGTTATATTTTTTGGTGAATGGTTTAGCAGTACATCAAACGCATAAGCTTGTATGGCATCACCGGCTAAAATGGCGGTCGCTTCGTCGTACTTTATATGGCAAGTGGCTTGGCCTCGGCGCAAATCGTCATCGTCCATGGCGGGTAAATCGTCATGCACTAACGAGTAACAATGGATTAGTTCTACGGCGCTGGCGCAGGCATCTAACAAATTAAGGTTAAGGTTTTGTGTTTTACCAATGGCATAAACTAAAATGGGTCTAAAACGTTTGCCACCATTTAACACGCTGTAACGCATGGCCTCGTGCAGTTGTTCTGGTTGTTTTTCTAGGTTGGGTAATAGCGTTTGTAAAACATGGTCTATTTGTTGTTGTTGCTGTTTAAAAAACAGCGCTAATTCTATCACTACGGCTGCTCGTCAAAATCTTTCAAATTGTTATCTATCAATATTTGTACTTTGGCTTCGGCATCACTTAGTGCTTGCTGACATTGATTACTTAAGGCAACACCTTTTTCAAACTTTTCCATCGCATCTTGTAACGACACATCACCTGTTTCTAAAGTGTTAACAATGTCTTCAAGCTCAGACAGGGTGTTTTCAAATGATGCTGTTGTGTTTTTAGCCATGAGTGTTGACCTTAATTATTGTTATGAAGTTTTTATTGGTTTTGATTATATCAGTCGCCATTTAGCTTGTCTTAAAATAGAATTTCTATGGCTTCTTGTAATCGAGTAATGGCATGAATCTGCATACCTTTTGGGGTTTTTCTTGGCATATTCGCTTTAGGGATGATGGCTTTTCTAAAACCTTGCTTATAGGCTTCCATCACGCGTTCCTCTCCATTGGGTACGGGGCGTAACTCGCCAGATAGTCCAATTTCACCAAAGGCTATTAACTTATCGTCTATTGGACGGTCTTTAAAAGAAGAGAAGACCGATAGTAAAACGGGCAGGTCTGCGGCGGTTTCACTTACTTTTACACCACCAACAATATTGACATAAATATCTTGGTCAAACATGGCAAAACCGCAATGGCGGTGCAAAATAGCCAATAACATAGATAGCCTGTTTTGGTCGACCCCTTGGGTTAAACGCTTTGCATTTCCGTGAGACTCGTCAACCAAGGCTTGTATTTCTACTAATAACGGTCGTGTACCTTCGCGCGTTACAAAAATAACACTGCCAGATACCGGCTGCTCGTATTGCGATAAAAATATAGCAGAAGGATTGCTAATGGTTTTTAAACCTTTTTCTGTCATGGCAAATATGCCAATTTCATTTACCGCACCAAAGCGGTTTTTAATGGCGCGGATAATGCGGTAACGGCTAGAAACATCACCTTCAAAATATAAAACACAATCAACCATGTGTTCTAAAACACGTGGCCCTGCCAATGTACCTTCTTTGGTTACATGGCCAATTAAAAAAATAGACGTATTGGTTTGTTTGGCGTAGCGCACTAATTTGGCGGCCGTTTCGCGTATTTGAGAAACCGAACCTGGGGCTGAGTTAATTTCGTTGGTATATAAGGTTTGTATAGAATCCACCACCATAATTTCTGGTTTGTGTAATTGGGCGTGGCTAATTAATGTTTCTACACAGGTTTCGGTTAATAAAAAAAGTTCTTTTTCGGGTAGTTCTAATCGCCTTGCGCGTAGGGTAACTTGCTGTAAAGACTCTTCACCTGTGGTGTATAACACTTTGTGTTGTAAGCTTAACTTGGTAGATATTTGCAATAAAAGGGTAGACTTGCCAATACCAGGGTCGCCACCAATTAACACCACAGAGCCTGTAACAATGCCGCCACCTAAAACTCTATCCAGTTCGGCATTGTCACTTTTAGTGCGTTTTTCTTTGCTTAATACCACTTCGTCCATAGAGGTGATTTGTGCCTTGCCCGCGTAACCGGTTATTTCTTTTTTTATTGGGTTGATGCTTTCAGATATGATTTCTTGTTCATCCAAACAATTCCAAGCCTTGCATTGCGGGCATTGTCCTGTCCACTTAGGAAAGGCAGATTCGCACTGATTGCATACATAGCTTAATTTAATTTTAGCCATTATTTTTAAGAGGATTAAATGACTTTATTTTTTGCGAGATAACCACCGAACGAATCATATTGTTTTCAATGCGGGTAATTTCTATAGGGTAATTGTTAATTAAAAAGCTGGTACCTTTTTTAGGGATGCTTTGTAATTGCTCTAAAATAATACCGTTTAACGTTTTAGCGCCCAATTTATCAAAAGTGGTGTTTAACAGTTTTTCTATTTCTTTTCTTGGTGCGTTGCCATTAACAATGTAGCTGTTGTTTTTGGTTTTTTGAATGTAATTAGATAAGTATGCATTAGACTTTAAAAAGTCACCGACAATTTCTTCTAAAATATCTTCTAAAGTAAGCAAACCTAAAATATCGCCGTATTCGTCTACAATTAAGCCTGTTCTTCTTTTATGTTTTTGAAAGTTAATTAACTGGCGGGTTAAAGAGCTTTCACTAGGGATATAGTAAGCTTCTGACATGGTTTTTAAAATAGTGTCGCGGTCTATTTTTTGTTTTTTGCCTAAATTTATAATTCTTCTTAAATGCAAAATACCAATCACATTATCAATACTGCCTTCATAAATAGGGATGCGGGTATGAGGGCTTCGTCTTATAACTGTAGCAATGGTGTTCCAACTGTCGTTTAAATCAATGCCAATAACGTCCATTCTTGGCACCATTATGTCATCAACTTTTATGTTTTCTAAGTCTAAAATGTTGGCCAACATTTTTTGATCTTTAGGTGATAATTGGCTTAAAGGCTGATTAATAATAGACTTTAATTCTGCGGTGCTAAGTTGTTGTTTTTTATTGTTTTTGACATTGTGACCAAGCAATAATAATAAGTTATTGCTTAAAAAATTAACCAAATAAACCAGCGGATAAAATACTTTAATAAGGTAAAAATAAATCCGCGCGGCAGGAAAGGCCAGTTTTTCTGGGTGATTAGCTGCCAGTGTTTTTGGGGCAACTTCTGCAAAAATTAAAATCACTAAAGTTAACAAACCCGCAGCTAATGCAATGCCAGTTTCCCCCCAAACGCGTAAAGCGATAATGGTGGTGATAGATGAAGCTAAAATATTGGCAAAATTGTTGCCTAATAAAATAATGCCAATAAGCCTGTCGGGGCGTTCTAGTAATTTTTGAGCTATTTGTGCACTTTTGTGGCCTTCATCAGCAAGGTGTTTTAAGCGGTAACGGTTAATAGACATTAATGCCGTTTCTGAACCTGAAAACAAACCCGATAAAAAAATTAATATGCCCAATATTATAAACAGCGTGTCGGTAGAGATGTCGCTCATTATGGCGTTGCCAACATTTCTGTAATTAATTTACTGCCCAAAAACCCCAAAACCAATAATGCCGATGCACTAATGGTAGCGCGAGTTACGGTTTTAGAGTGCCAGCCACGCAACCGTCTGCCAATGGCTAGGGTGGTAAAAATAACCCAAGCAAAAATAGACAATATGGTTTTATGGGCAACATTTTGAGCAAAAATATCATCTAAAAACATAAAGCCTGTAAGCAATGCTAACGTTAAAAAAATTACAGCCATGTCTATTAAATTGCACAGTACTTTTTTCATATGGAATAAAGCGGGTAATTTTTTTAACAAAAAGTTACTTTGGTGTTGGTGTAAAAACCGAGTTTGAAAAGTAATGGTTAATGCTTGTATAGCCGCAATCATAACCACACTAAAGGCGATGATGGAACTAGTAACGTGAATAGCAATAGAGGATGTAATAAGTTGCCCAGATGCAGGTTGTTGATAAAAACCATAACTGGCAATAAAAAATAAATTTAAAGGTAAAACCACTAAACCAATATTAACCAGTGCCACTTTAAATGAGCTAATAAAATACAAAACAGACACCGACCAACTACTAAGCATGAGTGTATTAGCAAAAGAAAAAACCAAGCCGCTTTCATTAGCAAAATAGGGTATAAAAACAAATAAATGGGCAATTAAAGCGTTAACAAATAATAAGGTAAAAAGTGTTTTTTGAGATGAAACAGCAAAGCCAAATTTTTGCAGTTTCAAATCGCTAAAGAAAAAACTTAAAAAAATTGCACTGTAACAAAAAAAAGCAATGGAAAGCGCTAACATGATTGGTGACGGTTTAAAGTAAAAGCTTATTGTAAAGAATTTTATAGGCAACGATAAATTTTTTTTAAACGAAGCATTAATCTTTCATAATAATGTCTAAGTTGTGATTTAAATCACATAAAAGATGTTGCCAGAGCGTTACCATTTCTGTTCAATAAATTATTTTGTTTACTTTAAATTGTTAATGCTCTACATTGACAAATAAAAGTAAACAATTAAAAAAGTATGATAACAAAATGCGTTTAAAAATTTTAGGCTGTAGCGGTGGAATCGGAAAAGGGTTGAGAACATCCTCTTATATGGTAGATGATGACATATTGCTTGATGCAGGCACAGGTGTGGGTGATTTATCCGTAGATGAAATGCTCGGCCTAAAACATATATTTTTAACACACTCTCATTTAGATCATGTTTGTACCATCCCTTTACTTATAGATACCTTGTTTGAAAGTTTAACTGAACCGTTAAATATATACGGTAGCAGAGAAACAATCGACGCGCTAAAAGCCCATGTATTTAATTGGACCTTATGGCCAGACTTTTCAGAATTACCCAATAAAAATTCTGCGGTTATGCAATATCATATTCTAAGGCAAAGTGAATCAATTACCCTTGGCAACCGCACAGTAAGGCACGTTCACGTTAATCACGCTGTACCATGTGTTGCGTACCATATAACCAATGGTGCATCGAGTATTTGTTACAGTGGCGATACAACAACGTGTAACTCTCTTTGGAATTGTATTAATGAACAAAAAACACTATCTATGCTAGTTGTTGAGTGTGCTTTCCCTAACGAAAACGAAGAACTAGCTGGGCTTGCCAAACATTACTGCCCAAACACCTTGGCAGCAGATATTAAAAAATTAAAGGTCGATACAAAAATCGCTATTACCCATTTAAAACCAGGTGGAGAGCAAGATACTAAAGACCAGCTGATAGCATTATTACCCAAGCATGATTTAGTCTTCTTACAAAATGACGATGTTTTTAATTTGTAGTTTGCCTTTTGAACGTGTAAGGGCAAGGGGTCGACAAAAACACCTTGTTTTCAAGCCCGCTTAAACTTTTAAAATAATACACAAAGCATCGACCCTTGTAATAAATACCTATAACCGATGAATATTTTTAATTTCTAGGTTAAAATCCTCAACCTTTATATCAACACTCTTTTCGGATAATCATGTTTGAAACCCTCACAGGTCAATTAAGCCAAACCTTTAAAAACCTTAAAGGCCAAGGCAAGCTTACAGAAAAAAACATATCAGATGCTTTGCGCGAAGTACGCATGGCATTACTAGAGGCAGACGTTGCTTTAGTAGTAGTAAAAGAGTTTATAGAAAATGTAAAAAAACGTGCCCTAGGTAAAGAAGTATTAAACAGCTTGTCACCTGGGCAAGTATTTACCAAAATAGTCCACGACGAATTAGTCGTGGTAATGGGCGAAGAAAATTCCCAATTAAATTTAGCCGCACAACCACCAGCAGTAATATTAATGGCCGGTTTACAAGGTGCAGGTAAAACCACATCTGCAGCTAAATTAGCCCGCCGATTAATAGAAACCGAAAATAAAAAAGTAATGGTGGTCAGTTGTGATATTTACCGACCAGCAGCCATTAAACAGTTAGAAACTCTAGCGGCAGAAGTTAAATGTGAGTTTTACCCAAGTAATGTATTACAACAACCTGTAGACATTGCCAAACAAGCATTAATGCAAGCTAAAAGCCAATACATGGACGTATTGATAGTAGATACCGCAGGTAGACTGCACATAGATGAAAAAATGATGGGCGAAATACAGCAGTTGCACCAAGCTGTAAACCCAGTAGAAACCTTGTTTGTAGTAGACAGCATGACCGGGCAAGATGCCGCCAATACCGCCAAAGCATTTGGTGCGGCAATACCACTAACAGGTGTGATATTAACCAAAACAGACGGTGATGCACGCGGAGGGGCAGCCCTTTCGGTAAAAGCCATAACAGGCAAACCCATTAAATTTATAGGTGTGGGTGAAAAAACCGATGCTTTAGATCCGTTTTATCCAGAACGTTTAGCATCACGCATTTTAGATATGGGTGATGTAGTTTCATTAGTAGAAGAAGTTACTAAAAAAGTAGACCATAAAAAAGCAGAAAAATTAGCCAAAAAAATCAAAAAAGGCAAAGGTTTTGACTTAACCGATTTGAAAGAACAAATGGAACAAATGCAAAACATGGGTGGCATAGCAGGGTTAATGGATAAAATGCCAGGCATGGCAAACATGTCTGCAAAAGTAAAAGCACAAGTGATGGGCGGAAAAGATATAGTGCATATGATTGCCCTAATCAACTCGATGACACCGCAAGAAAGAAAGTTTCCTGCCGTTATTAAAGCAACGCGCAAAAAGCGCATAGCGGCAGGTTCTGGCTTGCAAGTACAGCAAGTGAATAAATTGCTAAAGCAGCACCTTCAAATGAGCAAGATGATGAAAAAGATGAAAGGCGGCGGTATGGCAAAAATGATGCAGGGGTTGGCAGGGAAGATGCCACCAGGCATGGGTTTTTAGCCACTCATTGCATTCATCTTTCTTCCTATTTCGGCGTTATCGTCGTACTCGATTGGTCACATACTAGGCGTATGCTCACAATCTGCGTGCGTCGATGCCTTGAACTAGAAAGAAATATGAATACACTGAGCAACTAAAAAATATTAATATTTATCTGATTGGCATTTATTTGTAAATACTTGCTAATTTCAATTCACATTTCTGAGAAAAAGGGTATAATCGCCGGTTTTCTGTAAGAATGCATTAGGTCAAATTAATGGTAACAATTCGTTTGTCTCGCGGTGGCGCGAAAAAGAAACCTTTCTATCAAATTGTTGTGGCAGATAGCCGTCGCTCGCGCGATGGTCGCTACATTGAAAACATTGGCTTTTTTAATCCAATGGCTCAAGGTCAACAAGAAAGACTTCGTTTAGATATAGCAAAAGTAGATGCGTGGGTCACCAAAGGTGCTCAACCGTCAGATCGTGTTGCTAGTCTTATAAAAGAAGCTAATAAAGCGGCTTAAAGTGTTGCGCCGTAAGGCATAACCATGAGTGATTCTAATAAAAAAGAAACACTACTTGAAGTTGGCTATATTTCTGGTTTTCACGGTGTAAAAGGTTGGGTAAAGGTTTTTGCCAATACCGACCCACGTGAAAATATATTAAAATACCGCCCATGGAAAATTAAAATTCCGGGTAAGGGTTGGACAGAAATAAACGTTTTAAACGGTCGTTTGCAAGGTAAAGGTGTGGTTGTCCAGTTAGAAGGGTACAACGACAAAAACCAAGTATTGCACCTGTTAAAAGCGCCCATAGCAATTACCGAAGAGCAACTGCCCAGCTGTAAAGCGGGCGAATATTATTGGCGCGACCTAATAGGTTTGGCGGTAAATAATAAACAAGGTGTACTACTAGGGACGGTAAGTGGCGTGATGGAAACTGGCGCTCACGACGTGATGAGAATACGTACACCAGACAATAAAGAAATATTAGTGCCTTGGGTGCATGATGTTTATATAGTAAAAGTAGATATAAATAATCAGTTAATAACCATAGATTGGGATTTGGAATAACGTGTTAAGTGAAATAGGCATTATTACGCTATTTCCAGAACTCATAAAACCTGTTTTTGAATGTGGCATAAACTCAAGAGCTGTAAAACAAGGTAAGTTAACTTGGGCGACGTGGAATCCAAGAGATTTTACCGAAGACAAACACCAAACGGTAGACGATAGACCGTTTGGTGGTGGCCCTGGTATGCTGATGAAAGTAGAGCCTTTAACTAAGGCGATAATTTCAGCTAAGCAACAGTTAAAAAAGCCGCATGTGGTGTATTTAAGCCCACATGGTAAAACGCTTAATCACCAAAAAGTGATGGAGTTATTAAGCAAAGACAGCTTGTTATTAATAGCCGGGCGTTATGAAGGCATCGATCAAAGGGTAATTGATCAAAGTATAGACGAACAAATCTCCATAGGAGATTACGTATTAAGCGGTGGCGAGTTAGCATCGGCAGTGTTAATAGACTGCCTAATAAGGCAAATACCCAATGTATTAGGGCATAAAGACTCAGCCCAGCAAGACTCGTTTACAGACGGTTTATTAGACTATCCGCACTATACGCGGCCAGAAAAAATATACGGTTTAGCCGTACCAAAAGTACTGCTAAGTGGTAACCATAAAAAAATTGAAACGTGGCGACGCAAACAATCGTTGGGTTTAACGTGGCAAAATCGTCCAGATTTATTGGACAACAAACAACTTTCTCAAAGTGATGAAACGTTGTTAAATGAATATATAAAAGAACATAGCGAATGACGGTAAAAGGTCATTTAAACAATTAGTTATTTGGAGTTACAAATGTCAAACTTAGTTCAACAAATTGAAAACGAACAGCTTAGAACGGATATTCCAGTATTTCATGCTGGCGATACCGTAGAAGTTGGTGTAAAAATTAAAGAAGGCAAACGAGAGCGTACACAGCTTTTTGAAGGCGTAGTTATCGCCATCAAAAACCGTGGTTTACATTCTGCTTTTACTGTTCGTAAAATCTCTCATGGCGAAGGTGTAGAACGTGTATTTCAAACACACAGCCTGCAAATTGACGGCATTAAAGTAAAGCGTAAAGGTAAAGTAAGGCAGTCTAAGCTTTATTATCTTCGCGAACTTTCTGGACGTTCTGCACGTATTAAAGAGAAGCTATCTAGCAAGTAATTGCACAATAAGGTATTGGCTAATTTAATCATGGCTAATACGTTACTTGGTAGTTATTTTTACAAAAAAAGCACTGTCGCCCGTTGGGTAACGGTGCTTTTTTTATGCTTGTTATTTAATGCCCAAATAGCAACGGCAAAAAACCAGCAAAGCATACAGCAGGTTGCCGAATCTGGAGCGCCAAGTTTAGCGATGTTTATGCTAGACAAACAGCAAAAACATCTAAAGCAAAACAGCAAAAACTATTTAATATTAGAACAACAGCGCCATAAAATAATTATAAAATGGCAGTTGTGGCAACAAGGTTTAAAACGCATAGAAGCCTTGCCAAACCCTATAAAGCCAAAGTTTACAGTGTGGGCAAACACCTTAAATGTTGTGTACTTAATAGAGCTAAAAAAATATAACGCCGCCTTAGCCAAACTAAGAACCTTAATTTGGAGTGAAAATAACCACAATAAAAAGCAATTGGCATTGTGGCAAAAACTCATCATTAGAACCTACTTAGAAAGCAACCAAATAAACAACGCAGAAAAGGCCATGTTGCGTTATCAGCAAGACTATAAAGACCAATCTTTAAAGTGGATGGTTTTACAGGCAGAAATTTTAATATTTTCTGGCCGAGCAGATGAGGTAATCGACCTATTATCAGGGCGGTATGATGAACAATTTGTATTGTTTAATTTATTAGCAAAATTAAAAACACAGTCATTAAGCAACAATAACATTTATGCAAAAGCGATAGAAAAAGCCAACGAAGAACACATAGCGATAGAAACAAAAGCTAAATATTGGTTAATTGCTGCACAAGCGGCGGCTAACTCTGGCAGTACCGTTAGGCAAGCATTAAATTTAAATAAGGTGGCACGACTTAATATTAAGTTAAACCAGCGTTTGTTTCCATTTTCTGGCGACGCTTTATGGCAAGCTTATTTAAAAAATGGCCTGTATATTGGCAACAAAGACAGGCTGTTACTAGGTGACGACGAACGCTGGTTTAAAGAAGTAGAGCTTGCCCTACCCAACTATCAAATAAAAGCCAAATCGTTACTTACTGTGGTGGCTTTTAAAAGCCAAAATGCCAATAACCAAAAACGTGCATACAACCGTTTAATAGAATTAATATTAAACAATGAGCAAGGGTTAAACGTTTTAAAAACCTTATTTGTAAATACCAAACGGTTTGAAGACTCCACCACCATTCCACATAAAGCGCGCTATATATTGGTAGACGACGCATTAGCAAATAATAATATTTTTGATGCCTCTAAATTAATAAGCCAATTGTCGCAGCCCGAAGGTGAAAATCAATTTAACTGGGAAATCCGCCGAGCAAGAATATTAATAATGGGCGCACACTACCAAGAAGGAATAACAATTCTCGAAAATTTAATCAACTCTTCATCGGTAGTGCAAAGCAAACAATTTGATAAAATCACCCATGTACTATTTGACCTGCAATCGGTAGAAAAATATCACGAAAGTAATCAACTATTTGATTTGTTTTTAAAACGCGACATTTCTGTAAAACGAAAAAGAGAAATATTATTTTGGCAAGCCGATGCTTATGTAGAGCTATTAAAGTATAAACAAGCGGCATTACTGTATTTTCAATCTGCCTATTTAATAAACAACTATGGGTCCGACCCATGGGGGAAAACAGCACGCTATAACGCCGCCGAAGCATTAGCTAATGCAGGTTTAATAGACGATGCAGAACGTACATACAGCAAACTATTGCAAGAAACCAGCAACGCAAAACGCCGCTCAGTTATCCAATCTCAACTACAAGGGTTATGGCTAAAATTAAAAAGCCATTAGTTTATTAGCTGCACCTTGAAAAAGTCATAACTAAACCTATCTTCTAAGCATCTAAAAAAGAATGCCACGGAGCACCCTCAATGAGCGAGACAGTCAAAAAAGAATCGATGCAGTTTCAAACTGAAGTAAACCAAATATTAAAATTAATGATTCACTCTTTGTACTCAAACAAAGAGATTTTTTTAAGAGAGCTAATTTCCAACGCATCAGACGCTTGTGACAAATTACGCTTCGATGCCCTAGCTGACGGAAGTTTGTTAACAGAAGATACCGAGTTAGCTATCAGTATTGATTTTGACAAAGATGCCAATACCATCACCATTAGTGATAATGGCATTGGCATGAGCAAAGAAGAAGTGATAGACAACATAGGCACCATTGCCAAGTCTGGCACAAAAAACTTTTTAGACTCATTAACGGGTGACCAATCTAAAGACGCGCATTTAATTGGGCAATTTGGTGTGGGTTTTTATTCGGGCTTTATAGTAGCCGACAAAATGACCATCATAACCCGCCGAGCAGACTTAAAAGCAGACCAAGCAGTGCAGTGGGAATCTACCGGTGAAGACGGCTTTGAAATTGCCAACATTACCAAAGAGTCTCGAGGAACATCGGTCACGTTGCATTTAAAAGACGACGAAAAAGAATTTGTAGACGAATGGCGCGTAAAAACCATCATCAAAAAATATTCAGACCACATCACCTTCCCAGTAAAAATGATGGTAGAAAAGCCGGGCGAAAAAGAAGACGACGCAACCGTAATAGAAGAAGAAACCATCAATAGCGCGTCTGCCATGTGGACACGTGCTAAAAACGACATAAAAGATGAAGAATACAACGAATTTTACAAACACATCAGCCACGACTTTGAAGACCCAGACAGCTGGATACACAACAAAGTAGAAGGCAAGTACGAATACACCACGCTATTTTATTTACCCAAAAAAGCCCCTTATGATTTATGGGACAGAGACCATTTAACGGGCATAAAATTATTTGTAAAACGTGTATTTATAATGGACGACACCGAAAAGTTGATGCCAAAATACCTGCGCTTTATACGTGGTTTAGTAGACTCAAACGACTTACCGCTAAACGTCTCGCGCGAAATATTGCAAGACAACAAAGTAATTGAATCCATCAAAAGTGGCTCGGTTAAAAAGATACTGGGCATGTTAGAAAAAATGGCAAAGAAAGACCCAAAACACTACCAAGAGTTTTGGGATCAATTTGGACAAGTCATAAAAGAAGGTCCTGCAGAAGACCACAACAACAAAGAAAAAATATGCGGTTTAATGCGTTTTGCCTCTACCGATAAAGACGTAAAAACACAAAACGTATCTTTAGACGACTACATAGGCCGTATGAAAGCCGAGCAAGACAAAATTTACTACATCACAGCAGAAAATTTTGCCACCGCCAAAAACAGCCCGCACCTAGAAATACTGCGTAAAAAAGGCCTAGAAGTACTATTAATGTCAGACAGAGTAGACGAATGGATGATGTCATTCATACAAGACTACAAAGACAAAAAGTTTGTATCGGTCGCCAAAGGTAATTTAGACCTAGGCGACTTAGAAACAGACGAAGACAAAAAAGAGCAAGAAAAAGCAGAAAAAAACGCCAGTAAAATAGTAGAACGCCTAAAAGAAACACTTGGCGACAAAGTAGGCGACGTAAAAGTATCAACCCGCTTAACCTCATCGCCAGCGTGTTTAGTAATGAACGAAAATGACATGGCAATGCACATGCAGCAAATACTAAAACAAGCAGGGCAAACCGTACCCAGCTCTAAACCCGTATTAGAAATTAACCCAGATCACCCCGTAATGAAAAAGGTCGATGCCGCAAAAGATGAACAGTTTACTAATTGGAGCAACTTAATATACGACCAATGCGTACTGGCAGAAGGCGGACAGCTAGAAGACCCAGCCAGCTTTGTAAAAAGCATGAACGAAATGTTATTAGCCATGGGAAAGTAAAACCAAAGCAAAATAACCCGCTTAAAAATTAAGCTAAAAAGCCCCTAAACTGTCGACCCCTTGCTATCCATTAGAGCAAGGGGTCGACAGTTTAGGGGCTTTTTCATGTCAAAAAAAACCTTCAAAATAATTACTTGTTACACACCACTAAAATAACAAAGTTAATTAACTGTTAATATAAACTGTAAAAGCATAAAATCAAAAGTCATCACGGAAAAGGAAACAAGATGAATCATTTTGACCAAGTACACCAACTTTACCAAATGTTAAAACAAGCAAGGTTACCCGTAACTAAACACGCCATGCAAACAGCGTTAGAAGTGTCCAAAGGTACCGTAAAAAACCGACTGAACGAATTGCGAGACCGTTACCACGCACCCATAAAATACATAGCCAAAGGCAGAGGTTATATATTTACCAACGACAAGTACGAGTTAAAAGGCATATGGTTTAGCCAAAACGAACTGCACGCACTGTTAATGATAGAACAACAAATGGAACAGTTAGAACCCGGGTTAATATCCAATCAATTAAAAATAGCCAAACAAAAAATAACCCAATTAATACAACAACAATTGCCCAAAAATAACGCCATACAAAACCGCTTGCGGATATTAAGCATTCATAATAAAACATTAAATGCCAACAACTTTGCCATTTTGGCGCAAGCAACATTACAACGTAAACAAGTACACATACACTTTAAACGCAATGCAGACCAACAAATAAGCCTGCGAACCCTATCCCCACAATGTTTAGTATTTTATAAATCCAACTGGTATATAGATGCCTACTGCCATAGCAAAAAAAGCATAAGAACCTTTGCAGTCAACGGCATAAAAAAAATACAAGCCAGTCAAAACACAGCAAAAGAAATAAATTTAAACAACATACAACAACAAACCTCGTCCAGCTACGGCATATTTTCTGGCCAACCAACACAAACGGCAACAATAGAATTTACCGCGCCCAATAGCCACTGGGTAAGCCAAGAAAACTGGCACAGCCAACAACAAGGTGCATGGCTAAATAAGCAAACCTATCAACTTAAAATCCCCTATCAGCACGATAACGAACTAATAATGGACATACTAAAACACGGCGAATGCGCTAAAGTTATCAGCCCCAAAACACTACAAGACAAACTAAAAAACAAAATAAATAAAATGCAAAAAAAATACTAGCTGGCTAACACCGGTGACCACCAGCTATGTAACAATAAAGCCTATTTTAAAAAAAGGTGTTATATGCTTGCGCTAATTGCTTTTGTACTTATGCTACTAACAGGCAGTAATGTTGAAGCAGCCCTAATAGTGGCCGGTTTCTTATTACTAATCGGCTTTGCCGTACAAATGTTAAGCCACAGCAGTTTACTTACCATCATAATAGTAATGCTCACCTTTGGTATTTACGGCAGAGACGAATAATGAAAAGACGAAATTTTATAAGCCGTATGCTAGGCATAGCAGCAATAATACCGCTACAAAGCCAAGCAACAATACCGCTCAAAAGCACCCCTAGCGTCGACCCCTTGCTATTATTAACAAACCACATAGCCGGTTATCAATACTACCAAGGGCAATATATAGAGCCAAAAATACAAATAAATGACCCAGTAAACTTGCGCCCACAACCTAATAATAAGTACGACAACTTAGCCATAGAAGTTTATTGGAACAACCAAAAACTAGGTTATATACCCCGCCAAATGTTAGACAGAGGCGAAAACCTGCAAGCCCACGTAAGCCAAATAAACCCCAGCCAATCCCCGTGGCAAAGGCTACAAATAAACATACACTGGCAAAACTAATGGAACAACTAACCGACCTAAAAGCCATACTGCACTCCAAACGTGCCAATATCTACTACCTAGAACGTTGCCGCGTAATGCAAAAAAGTGGCAGAGTGTTATACCTAAAAGAAGCCAAAGACGAAAACCAATACTGGAACATACCCATCGCCAATACCACCTGCATACTGCTAGGGCAAGGCACATCTATCACCCAAGCGGCAATGCGCATGTTAGCCCAAGCAGGGGTACTAGTCGGTTTTAGTGGCAGCGGCGGCACACCGCTAATAATGGGCACAGAAATACAATGGATGACACCACAAAGTGAATACCGCCCAACCCAATACGTACAAGGGTGGATGCAATTTTGGTTTGATGACGAAAAACGTCTAGAAGTAGCCAAACAATTTCAGATAAAAAGAATCGAATACTTAAAAAGAATATGGGGCAAAGATGGCGACCTAAAAGCAGAGGGTTTTAACGTAAACGACGAAACCACTCAAAAAGCGCTAAACCAATTTATTAACCAAATAGACTACTGCCAAAGCGCGCAACAACTACTACTAACCGAAGCCAAACTAACCAAAAGCCTATACAAAATAGCCGCCAACGCCACCCAACAAACGGGCTTTACCAGGCAACACACCAACGCAGACCAAGCCAACGACTTTTTAAACCACGGCAACTACCTAGCCTACGGCCTAGCCGCCACCACACTATGGGTACTAGGCATACCGCACGGTTTTGCCGTAATGCACGGCAAAACAAGGCGCGGCGCACTAGTGTTTGACGTCGCCGACCTAATAAAAGACACCCTAATACTGCCATGGGCATTTATATGCGCCAAAGAAAACGCCACAGAACAAGAGTTTAGACAGCAATGCCTACAAAATTTTACTCAACACAAGGCATTGGACTTTATGTTTGAAGTGGTAAAACAAGCAAGCATGCAAAAATACGACGTTGTAATATAATGTGTACATATAATCACAAAAATGAAAAAGAAGAAAATACAATGTCAACAACCATGACCGTTAGACTAGAAAAAAGTACAAAAGAACGCTTAGAAAAATTGGCAAAATCATCCCATAGAAGTAAATCTTTTTTAGCTGCAGCTGCAATAAAGCAGTATTTAGAATTAAATGAATGGCAAATGGAAGAAATACAAGCAGGGCTAAAAGAGGCCGATGCAGGAGACTTTGCAACCGACCAAGAAGTAAACAAAGTATTTAGCCAATGAAAATAAAATGGCTTAAAAAAGCATTAAATAATGCGCAAGAAATTTATAGCCATATTGCATTAGACAATCCAATAGCTGCTAAAAAAGTATTAAAAGAAATAGAAACAGTTGTAAACCTGTTAAGTGACAACCCATCACTAGGCAAAGCAGGGCGGATAGTAGGAACAAGGGAGCTAATAAAAGCTCAATATATAATTCCTTACCGCGTAAAAAACAACCAAATAGAAATACTAAGAGTATTTGATGCAACCCAAAAACCACCAGTAAGTTGGTAAACAAAAATGATGGTCACCTTTATATCGCAATGTCAAAAAAAAGCCCACGGCAGAACCCGCAGAGTGCTAGATACATTTGCCAATAGGATAGGTGACAACGCATGGCAAACGGTAATAACGCAAGAAGGGCTACAAGCCGTAAAAAAACTACTAAGCAAAACCGCCACAAAGCAAGCAACAATACCGCTAAAAAGCAGCCCTAGCGTCGACCCCTTGCTATTATTAACAAACCATATAGCGGGTTATCAATACTACCAAGGGCAATATATAGAGCCAAAAATACAAATAAATGACCCAGTAAACTTGCGCCCACAACCTAATAATCAGTACGACAACTTAGCCATAGAGGCTTATTGGAACAATCAAAAACTAGGTTATATACCTCGCAAAACAATGGCGTAATTATACAAATGCTAGCGAGGGGTGAAAAACTATTAGCAGAAATAAAAAGTATTAATTATGAAAAAAGTAATTGGGAAAGATTGGAAATTGAAGTAACTATATAAAAAATACAGACATAAAAAAACCCCCTTAAGTTTTACTTTGCGAGGGTTTTGGTCGCTTAAAAGCGGTGCCTACGAAAAATACATTTCATTGGTATGAAAAGCTTAATAATAGACCTTAGTCGGTTACACTAAAAACACATTATACATAAGGATACAAAATGAACAAGGTAATTTTAGGGTTAGATTTAGGAAGTAACTCTTTAGGTTGGGCGCTAATAAATGAGGAGGATGGTGTAGCAAATAAAATTATTAATTTAGGCAGTCGTATTTTTACCAAAGCGGTGGAAGAAAAAACACCAACACCAACCAATGTAAAAAGACGAAATATGCGATTAGGTAGAAGGGTATTGCAACGTAGGGCAAGGCGAAAACAAAGAATGCTCAACTACTTGGTATCACTAAACTTATTGCCGCCAGACTTACCCAACCATCACCAACCAGAAATTATATTAAATAAATTAGGAAACCCATACGCATTGCGTGCAAAAGCGTTAGATGAGCAATTATCGCCCTTTGAATTAGGTCGGGTTTTATTACATTTTGTAGCTCGACGTGGTTTTTTAAGCACTAAAAAACAAATAGCGGGCGATTTAGTAGACGACCCAGATACCATACTTTACTTAAACGCACAGGATGAAAAACCAACAAAAGATAAAGAAGAAACGTTATTTAAAGCAGACATTAAATTACTAAGAGAAAATATAATAAAAAATAAAGCCAGAACGTTAGGCGAATACTTGTTTATGCAAGATAAACACCAATGCAAAAGGAATCGTAACCATGATGGTGGGCATTTACGTACCGATAGACAAATGTACAAAGATGAATTGGACTTAATTTGGGAAAAGCAAAAAGCATTTTTTAAAGATTTACCTAAAGACTTTATGACAGATAAAAAAGGTATAAAAAACATTATTTTTTATCAAAGGCCATTAAAACTAAAAAAAGACAGAATTGGAAAATGCACATTAGAAACAAATAAAAATCGTGCACCAATGTCACGTTTAGAAGTGCAACAATTTCGTTACTTTCAAGATATTAACAATTTGCAGTATTTTGAAAGGTACACCAATCAATGGTTAACTATAAAAGAAGAAGACAAAAAAGCATTAACCCATTATTTTGAACATCACCCCAAAATAACCTTAACAGCAATAAAAGAAATACTAGGGCTAGATAGAAAAACTAAAATAAATTTAGAAACTAAAAACCTAAAAGGCAATATAACCGCATGTGAAGTTAGGCAAGTAATCGGAGACGTTTGGGATAACTACAACAACAGCCAACAATTAAATTTAGTAGAAGATTTAATTACCATTAAAACAAAGTCTGCTTTAAAAAATAGATTAATAAACCATTGGAAACTTACAAAAAATCAAGCCATTCAACTGTGCTTAGTAGAGTTAGAACCTAGTCATAGTAATTTGTCGTTAAAGGCAATTAACAAGTTATTACCGTATTTAAAACAAGGGTTAATCTATTCTAAAAACGACAAAGAAACGGGTGAAATTGGGGCAATACAAGCCGCAGGTTATGACAACGATGAAAAAAATAAACCTAAAATAGAACAACAAAACAAGCTACAAACGCCACCAGAAACCAGTAACCCAATAGTGAATAGAGGTTTACAAGAGCTAAAACGAGTAATAAACGCAATAACTAAAGAATATGGAAAGCCCGATATTATTCGTATAGAAATGGCTAGAGACTTAGAAATGAATACCACAAGGTATAAAGAAAATGAAGCTCGGCAATTAAAAAACAAAAAACAAAACGAAGAAGCAACTGAAGCTTATAAAAAATTAAACTTAGGGCATTACCCCAACCATAACGATAAAATAAAATATCGACTTTGGTTAGAGCAAGATAAACGATGTGCCTATAGTAACAAAACAATACCTTTAAATGATGTTTTTACAGCCAGCGTAGAAATAGACCACATACTGCCTTTTAAAAAATCATTAGATGATTCCTACATGAATAAAGTGCTGTGTTACACCGCCGAAAATAGAAACAAAGGCGCTAAAACACCCAAAGATGCGTGGAGCGGAAATGAAGAAAAGTGGAGCCAAATAACTTCTTCCATAAGCCAATGGAAAGGTGTTGATGCAAAAGTGAAACGTTTTTATCAAACAGAAAAAGATTTGCTAAAAAGAGATTTTATATCAACACAACTAAACGATACCCGTTATATAGCCAAATTGGCAATAGAGTATGTTGCACAACTGGTAGGTAAAAATAATGTAACGGTTACCAAAGGCATGGTTGTAGCAAAATTAAGGCATCAATGGGGCTTAAATGACCTAATAGGTGAATTAAATAAAAAAGACCGTACAGACCACAGACACCATGCTATAGACGCGATAGTTATTGCAACAACCACAAGGCAATTATATAAAAATGCAGTAAGCCAAATAAAAAACAATAAATTAAACATACAACCACCTTATGAAAATTTACGAGACGACTTAAAAATACAATTAGAACAACTAATAGTTTCTCATGCTAGTAAACGAAAACTAACAGGAGGGCTACATGAAGAAACAGGCGCAGGCTATGTAAAAAAACATGGAGGGCTAGTTTATCGCAAAACATTAAACCCCGGCTTTACCCTAAAACAAGTAAAAAGCATTGTAGATAAAACAGTGCAAGAGCTAGTAGTAACACACTTAAACCAATATGGAAATAATCCTAAAAAAGCTTTTGCAGACAACGTAACCCTTTACCATAAAGACGGTAAAACAAAAATAAGCCGTGTACGTATTTTACAATCTAAATTAAGAACAACAAAAAACCAAACAGCTGAGGACATATTAAAAACCAATAAATTTGGTATTAAAAATAAGCAAGGCAATATATTTAAATACATGGCTTACGGCAATATGCACCATGTAGAAATAATAGAAAACAAAAAAACAGGGCAAATAAAAGGCAAATTTATAACCATGATGCAAGCAAGCCACAGAGCAAAAGGAATTAAAAGCCATTTAAACTCAACAGGAGAAAAACAACCCATTGTTAATACAACCCATGGTGATGATTGGGTGCTTAAAATGGCATTACATATTAATGACTTGGTAAGTGTAAAAAGTAATGAAGATACCATTTATTATAGGGTTCAGTTTATTGATGTACAAAATAATAAAATAGTATTACGGGTGCATAATGCGGCAACGCTCAAGAACAAAAATGAATCTCTTAATGTGTCTATTAATAAAGAAAATTTTAAAAAATGGAAAATTGTGCTACATGAAATTAATGCGATAGGTGTTATAAAACATGATTAAACGCATAATAGATATAAGCGAAAGTGCCTATTTACACCTCAAAAATCACCAATTAATAATAGATAAAAAAAGTGAAACTATCGCACAAATACCAATAGAAGATATTGGCGTATTAATATTACAGCACCCAGCTATTGTTATTACCCAACAAGTAATAATATTTTGTCAAAAAAATAAGGTCGTAATCATTTTTTGCGACAATAAACATTTACCTTATTCAATTATTTTACCCATTGCCGAAAGTCACACCCTGCATCATAAAATATTAAAACAACAAATAGCGGTTTCTAAACCCATACAAAAAAGATTATGGCAACAAATTGTAAAAAATAAAATACAACAACAAGCACAAACGTTAAAAATACTAAATAAAACCACAACGCGATTAGACCGTTTAGCCAATATGGTTAAAACAGGAGACACAAATAATTGCGAAGCCATAGCCGCACAAGCGTATTGGAAACTACTATTTGGAAAAGCGTTTAGACGAAATAATGAAATGGACGAAATTAATAGCTTACTTAATTATGGCTACGCTATAGTGCGGGCAATGGTTGCACGTAGTGTATGTGGGGCAGGGTTACACCCAGCGCTTGGTTTATTTCATAAAAACCAGTACAACCCATTATGTTTGGCAGACGACTTAATGGAGCCATTTAGACCATGGGTAGATAGTATCGTGTACGACATTTGTTTAACAACTACAGCTAAAATAAACCAACAAAACAAACAAATGTTATTAGCTTTAATAAATGAAACCGTACATTACGAAGATAAAAAAATGCCATTAATGGTAGCAACGCACTACCTAATGGCAAACCTTAAACGCTGTTATCTAAAGCAACAGAAACAACTTAACTACCCAAACTTAATAACAAGAGTGGCCGCGTGACATTTGGAGGCTTACAAACAATGTGGATAGTTGTCATGTTCGATTTGCCAACCGATACAAAAATGGCAAGAAAAGAATACACACAATTTAGAAAGTTTTTATTACAAGATGGATTTACAATGATGCAATACTCAGTTTATATGCGCCATAGTAGTAGTGACGAAAACGCAAAAGCACATGCAAGG
Source organism: uncultured Gammaproteobacteria bacterium (assembly GCA_964589575.1). Lineage (GTDB taxonomy): Bacteria > Pseudomonadota > Gammaproteobacteria > QNFE01 > CAZPSE01 > CAZPSE01. The sequence continues at coordinate 22,957 of CAZPSE010000029.1, forward strand.
CGTGTAAAAGGGCATTTACCCGACGATGGCGAAGTAAGAATAATTACCATAACCGATAAACAGTTTGGAAAAATAGAAGTTTATTATGGAAAAAAACGTAAACCAACAGAAAAAGCACCTTTACAGATGCAATTTTTTTAGCGATAAAAGTACTGGTTTGTTTATTAAAAACAATAAGTTACTTGCAAGATAGTGTAACCGACTAAGGTCTATCTGCAAATCACAACAAAAGCCAGAAACTAGATAGCAAGCGATTAAGTTTAGCAAACAAAGTAGAAAAAGCAAATCACAAAATCATAAAAAAAAAAGATCTGTTGGGGGTG
>CAZPSE010000030.1:0-22227 GCA_964589575.1 uncultured Gammaproteobacteria bacterium
ACCCACTATAATACGTTCTGCTTGTTCACTATAACCGCCTGCTTGTTTTATAAAGTCATCAATTGGGGTGCCAATTAACACTTCGTAATTACCGGGGTTATTACAGCCGTCACCCGTTAAGGTAACAATGCGCGAAACTAAGGGTTGATCTTGATGAATGGCTTGAAATATTGCATAACAGGTTCCAACATTAAGGCATACCATACCCACGTCGGCTGGTATGCCTAAATTAGGCACATCTACATTGGTTAAAATTTTAATTAATTGCTTTTCACCACCGGATGGATAAACAGTTGGTATACAAACGACATCAATATTGTCATTGCCTGTTTTTTTTATGGCCTTTTTTATGGCTCGATAAGCATCCGTTTTATTGTCTTCTACCCCGATGATGCATTTTTCGCATTCTAAAATATGCAGTGTGATTTTTATGCCGTGTATAATTTGAATAGCACGTTCTTGCATAAGCCTATCGTCACAAGTTATATAGGGTTCACACTCTGCACCGTTTACAATTAAGGTGTGGATATTTCTTTGTGGCCCGGGGTTTAGCTTAACTGCGGTTGGAAAAACTGCACCACCCAACCCTGCTATGCCCATATTGCGTATATATGAGCGTAAATCTATTCCCGATGTTTGGTGGTAGTTATTGATATGTTCATAGTCGCTGTACCAATCATCTAAACCGTCGGTTTCTATATGCATGCACGTTTCTTGCAACCCAGATGGATGGGCTATGGCTGTTTTTTTTATTGCAACTATTTTGCCAGAGGTGGGCGCATGCGTTGTTAATGATATGTAATCTACCGCGTCGGCAATAATTTGGCCTTTTTTTACATAATCACCGACTTTAACAATAGGTTCGGACGGGTCGCCAATATGCTGCCTAATGGGTACTATTAATTTTTTAGAAATATCTATTTTTTTAATTGCATTTTTAGACGAACATTTTTTATTGTCGTCTAAATCTAAACCGCCTGGGAATTTATAAATTAGCTTTAACTCAGGTTTTATCATGCCGCGTCCTGAGCATTTTTTAGCTTATTTGTTGTTGACGCTTGTTTTTTCAAAATGGGCATGTGTTCTGGCAAGTCCCACACCCAAGTATCTAACGTTGTGGCAATAGGTTCCATTATTATGCAATCAACTGGGCAGGGTTCTACACACAATTTACAACCCGTGCATTCAGATTCTATAACCGTGTGCATATGTTTTGCCGACCCTAAAATGGCATCTACAGGGCATGCTTGTATGCACAAGGTACAGCCTATGCACTCTTCTTCTATTACTATGGCGACCAGTTCATCTTCGGTATTGTTGGCATCTTCTGTTTCTATGGGTATGGCTTCTACGCCCATTAAGTCTGCCAATATTTGTACGCCTGCCTCTCCACCTGGCGGGCATAAGTTAATGCCCACTTTGCCCGCGGCGATGGCTTCGGCATAGGGCCTACACCCTGCAAAGGTACATTGCCCACATTGAGTTTGAGGCAATACTGCGTCAATTTTATCAACTATTGGGTCTCCTTCCACACGGTACCTTATCGCCGCGTAGCCCAAAATTAAGCCAAAAACTAAAGCTAATAAAGTAATAATGATAATGGCAATAAACATGGTCGCGCTAAACTTTAATTAACCCAGAAAAGCCCATAAATGCCAGCGACATTAAACCTGCGGTAAATAAAGCGATAGCATTACCTTTAAATGGAACAGGTACATCTGCTTGGTCGATACGTTCTCTTATTGCCGCAAACATAACTAAAACTAAAGTAAAACCAACAGCCGCCCCAAAACCGTATAAGGCAGATTCTATAAAGTTATTATTTTCTTGGGTGTTAAGTAATGCCACACCAAGCACTGCACAGTTGGTGGTAATTAAGGGTAAAAAGATACCCAATACGTTGTATAAAACGGGGCTGGTTTTGTGTACAAACATTTCTGTAAACTGCACCACTACGGCAATAATTAAAATAAAGACGATGGTTCTTAAAAACTCTAAATTTAGTGGTTCTAATAAATATTCGTTGGCTAAGTAACTGCAAACAGAGGAGAGCGTTAACACAAAGGTGGTAGCCAAACCCATACCAATAGCTGTTTCTAATTTGCGCGATACGCCCATAAAAGGACACAGGCCTAAAAACTTTGCTAATACAAAATTATTAACTAAAATGGTGCTAACTAATATTAGTGCTAATTCGCTCATGTTTTTTTATGGCTTAAATGGGGTTAATTGCAGTTCTTTAATCACTTTAAAATGTTTTACATTACTGCTCATCATCTGCATGTTATTTTCAACCGCGGTGGCAGCAATTATTGCATCACCCGATTGCATGTTGGATGATAAGCTGTATTGCTCTACATAAATTAGTGCTCTATGGCCTATATTTTCTGTAAAAGGCAATATTTTAAAACCAAAATCAGAAATAAAGTCTTTAATATACTGGTGGTGCTTTTTGTCTTTTGCTCCGTGCAATAACTCCATATAACTTTGGATAGATAAAAAACGTTGCTCGCAATCATTAATGACTCTTGCTGCTTTTTTATTACCCCGTTGCACCCAAATAAGTATGTCGGTATCAAATATCATATCGAGGTTTTCTTAAAGCGTGCAACTTATCTAATACCGCGCTTTCATCTTCAAGCATGGCAAAAAAAGGATGATCTATCACATCTATTGCGGGCTTTTCTGTAATAGGATAAATAATACCTTTGGCCTTACCGTGATACTTAACCGTCACACTTTCGTTATTGTCTAAGGCTTTTAAAATTTCACTGGTTTTATATCGTAAGTCTACAATTGAGGCTTCCATCTTTTTCTCCAAATACAAAATGCCTACTAATTGTAGGCTTTTTGTCGACCCCTTGCTCCTAAATTCACTATTTAACCTTCATGCCTGCTTTTGCGCCTTTATCTGGGTTTAAGATATATAAATCTTTACCGCCAGGGCCTGCGGCTAATACCATACCTTCTGACATGCCAAAACGCATTTTACGTGGTTCTAAATTAGCCACCATTACGGTTAGTTTACCCACCAAATCTTCTGGCGCGTAGGCCGACTTTATACCTGCAAATACTTGTTTGGTTTCGTCACCAATATCCAGTTTTAATTGCAGTAGTTTATCTGCACCCTCTACATGGTTGGCTTCTATTATTTTGGCTATTCTTAAATCTACCTTTAAAAAATCGTCAATACTAATCATTTCTATTTTTTGGGGTTTTTCTATCGCTTTTTTATTGCCGTCTTTTACGGCGGCCTTTACTGGTTTTTTTGTTACTTGTTGCAAATCTTGCTTAGAATCTTCGACCATGGCTTCAATTACTTTTTCGTCTATACGCGTTAATAACGGCTTAAATTTATTTATTTTATGGTTGCTTAATACCGTTTGAGTGTCGTCCCACGTTAGCGGTTGTATATTTAAAAACGCTTCGGACTTTTGGGCTAACTCTGGCAATACAGGTTTTAAATAGGTCACTAAGGTTCTAAATAAATTTATCCCTTGTGAACAAACCTGATGAACTTTTTGCTCTTGCCCTGCTTCTTTTGCTAACAGCCACGGTTTATGCTCATCTACAAATTGGTTGGCTTTATCTGCCAATGCCATAATTTCTCGCATCGCTTGGCTGTATTTACGGTTTTCGTAATGGCTTTTTATAGTGTCACTTTGGTCTTTAAAGGTTTGTGACAAGGTTTCGTCTAATGTCATTTCTGATAGGGTATTATCAAAACCTTTTTTAATAAAACCTGCACAACGGCTGGCAATATTAACTAACTTTCCAACTAGGTCTGAGTTGACTCGTAACCTAAAATCTTCTAGGTTTAGGTCTATGTCTTCTATGCCCGACGATAGTTTAGCGGCGTAGTAATAACGCAAATATTCGGGGTTTAGGTGTTTTAAATAGGTACTGGCTTTTATAAATGTACCGCGTGACTTGGACATTTTTTGACCGTTAACGGTTAAAAACCCGTGGCAAAAAATAGACGTTGGCGTGCGATAACCTGCGCCTTTTAATACCGCAGGGAAAAATAAGGTATGAAAATAGGCAATGTCTTTACCAATAAAATGATAAATTTCGGCATCGCTGTCTTTACCCCAATATTCTTCAAAGTTAACATCGGTTTTATCGCAATAGTTTTTAAAGCTGGCTAAATAACCGATAGGCGCATCTAACCATACATAAAAATATTTATCGGTGGTGCCTGGTATTTCAAACCCCCAATAGGGCGCATCACGCGATATATCCCAGTCTTGCAAGCCTGTATCAAACCATTCTTTTAGCTTGTTGGATATTTCGTCTTGGGTGTGGTCGCCTTCTGTCCATGTTTGTAAAAACTGATTAAAATTACCTAATTTAAAAAAGTAATGTTCGGTTTCTTTTTCTATTGGGGTGGCACCGCTCACGGTCGAGTATGGATTAATTAAATCATTACTGGAGTAAGTTGCACCGCATGACTCGCAATTATCGCCGTATTGGTCGTCTGCCTTGCATTTAGGGCAGGTACCTTTAATAAAACGCCCCGGCAAAAACATTTTTGCCTCTGGATCAAACGCTTGTTTAATTGTTTTTTTAGTTATATGGCCAGCATCTTTAAGTGTATTGTAAATTTGCGTTGATAACTCGCGGTTTTCATCGCTGTGTGTACTATGAAAGTTATCAAAATCAATATGGAAGTTTTTAAAGTCTTCGCTGTGTTCTTTGTGGATGGCATCAATCATTTTTTGCGGATCAATATTTTGCTCACGCGCCTTTAACATGATTGGCGTGCCGTGGGCATCGTCTGCGCACACGTAATAACACTCATGGCCATTCATTTTTTGAAAACGCGCCCAAATATCGGTTTGGCAATATTCTACCATGTGGCCTAAATGTATAGAACCATTGGCATAAGGTAAGGCGCTGGTAACCAGTATTTTGCGTTTTTCAGTCATAATAAATGGATTAAGCAATTGAAAAAATAATGGCGTATTTTACCGTAAATTAGAGAGTTCTTATATTTCTTTTAGGTAAAATGATGTCTTTATTTTTGATAATTGAGCATTCATGGCTAAAAGAAAAACATACCAAGATTTAATTACCGAATTAGCACCTCAGGTTACTCAATATTTTCCTTGGGATATTGAAGAAAAATTAGCATTAAATGAGCCCTTATTTATTTTAGACGTTAGAGAAACACACGAATACGCCGCCATGCATATAAAAAATTCGATTAATGTGCCACGAGGAATTATTGAAACATCTATAGAGTGGGACCACGAAGAAACCGTACCCGAATTGGTACTTGCAAGAGACAAACAAGTGTTGGTTGTATGCCGTTCTGGTAGCAGGAGTATTTTTGTTACACATATTATGCAGCAACTGGGTTTTAGTAATGTTTCTTCTTTAAAAACGGGGTTAAAAGGCTGGAATGAATTCGACTTGCCCTTGCAAAACAATCAGGGCAATCAAATTGACCCTGAAGATGCCGATGTGTTTTTTTTCAACAAATTAAAAGACTCTCAAAAAGCGCCCCACTCGAAGGGTTAAGTTTCGCTCTATTGCAAAATTTTTCAAACCCAAGTTATTCGAGATTAAAGTACTACAATAAGTAAAAAAGGCGGCATTATGAAAAAACTTGCAACACTTAACGTTAACAATAAAACAATTGAACTGCCAATAATGCACGGCACCGCTGGCAACGATTGCATTGATATGCGTTCTTTAAACAAACAAACCAATGTATTTAGTTATGACCCAGGTTTTATGTCTACGGCATCGTGCAAAAGCGGCATCACTTTTATAGATGGCGATAAAGGCATTTTACTTTATAGAGGTTACCCCATAGAACAACTGGCACAGCACAGTAGTTATTTAGAGGTTTGTTATTTATTAATTTATGGCGAACTGCCCGATGCCAACCAAAAACTCGACTTTGAAACCATTATTTCAAACCATACTTTGGTACACGAAGACTTAAAACAGTTTTATTCTGGCTTTCATTACGATGCCCACCCAATGGCCATTATGGTTGGTACTGTTGGGGCTTTATCGGCTTTTTATCATGACTCTACTGACATTAATAATCTACGCCATCGAGAAATTTCTGCCCACCGTTTAATTGCAAAAATGCCTACCTTAGCCAGTTATTGCTTTAAACATTCTATTGGTCAACCTTTGTTGTACCCCCAAAGTGACTTTTCTTACACCGAAAATTTTTTATACTTAATGTTTGGCATCCCTAACGTAAGTTACCACCCAGACCCTGACTTTGTAAAAGCCTTAGAAATTATTTTTATTTTACATGCAGACCACGAGCAAAATGCCAGCACATCTACCGTTAGGCTTGCTAGCAGTTCTGGCGCTAATCCGTTTGCCAGTATTGCCGCGGGCATATCATCTTTGTGGGGGCCTGCACACGGTGGCGCTAATGAGGCGGTTATTAATATGCTAGAGGAAATGGTGTCTACAGGTAAACCTGTTGAGCATTTTATTAATAAAGCCAAAGATAAAAATGACAAGTTTAGACTAATGGGTTTTGGCCACAGAGTTTATAAAAACCACGACCCTAGAGCCCGAATTATTAGAACAATTTGTCATAAACTAATAGACAAGTTAGGCGAACAAAACACACCCTTGTTTGACTTGGCTATGCAGTTAGAAGAAATTGCCTTAAATGACGATTATTTTATACAGCGCAAGCTGTACCCAAATGTAGATTTTTATTCGGGCATTATTTTACGTACTATTGGCATACCATTAAATATGTTTACCGTGGTGTTTGCTATGGCTAGAAGCGTAGGTTGGATGTCGCATTGGATGGAAATGATGGCCGATGATGAGCAAAAAATTGGTCGCCCAAGGCAGTTGTATATTGGCCCCAAACAACGAGATTACGTTAACCTAAAAAGTAGATAAGCTTAATTTTGAGCAAGGGGTCGACGAAATAGCCGTTTTTTCGCCCTTAAAAAAACCAATCAGGCTCCGTTAAAACGGTCATCGCCAACCTTTTGTGCAAACATTACCGCCTTGCTTAGTATTTGGGCGTTGGTTTTCTTTTAGTTAACGCTTGGATTCTAAACAATATGCTGCGTGCAAGTTCGCTACGCATTTCTGCTTTAATGGTTAACTCTTCACTGCCTGAAGACAATAAAGAACTTTGGTTGACCGTTAGTACGCGGTGAACTTGAACTTTTTGACTGCTGATGTTTATTCGCTTGTTTGCCTGCTTTAATCGTTTACTGGTGGTGACATTAAATACAGCGGAGTAGTTTAAGTTGTAGTCTTTAATTTGTCCCGATGTCGCTAGTGTATTCACCGTTTTGGTATACTTTTCTAACGATAAGTTAACAATGGCACGCGGTATATTTTCTGCATCGTCAATTACATTGATACCCGTAAGTTTAAATTGTTTTTTTACTGCACTAAGTAATTCACTGCCTACTTCACCTTGTATCACCACAAACTGCAACGATTCGGGAATTTGGTATTGACCTCTTAATTGAAAACCACATGAGCTTACAAACAAGACAAACGATAATAGAAATAATTGGAAATTTTTCATTTTAATTGGCAACAATATTAACTAATTTACCGGGGACTACAATAATTTTACGCACCGTTTTTCCATCAATAAAGCTTTTCACCTTTTCACTTTCTTGTGCTAATTTTTCAATATCCGCTTTGGACGTTTGAGTCGGCACTTCAATGCGGTCTCGTAATTTACCGTTCACTTGTATAATAATTTGCACACTGTTTTTAACTAAAGCGTCTTTATCTACTATTGGCCAAGGTTGATCGACAATCAATCCTTCAAGTTGTAAATTACGCCAAAGCTCTTGACAAATATGTGGCACAACTGGCGATAGCATCAATAATGATAAAGACAATACCTCTTTTCTAACTTTGTTGGCTAACGCGGACTGTTCATCAAAAATTATGTATTCGTTTAGCAGTTCTCTGACAGAAGCGATGGCGGTATTAAAGGTTAATCGCCTTTCATAATCATCGGTTACTTTTAATAGTGTTTCGTGCGCTTTTCGCCGAAGGTTTTTTTGCGCCGTCGTTAAATCTTCACCCTCAAAACAGGCCATTTCCGTCGACCCCTTGCTTACAGGATTGTCACCTTGATGCGCAGAGTCGTGCATAGAAGATGCGCTATTGTCTACATAATCAAACACCATTTTCCAAAGCTTTTTTAAAAATTTATACGAGCCTTCAACGCCTTTGTCATTCCATTCTAAAGACTGTTCTGGTGGGGCGGCAAACATGGTAAACATTCTTACTGTATCAGCACCGTATTGCTTTATCATGGTTTCTGGGTCGACCGTATTACCCTTAGACTTTGACATTTTTACGCCATCTTTAAGTACCATACCTTGTGTTAATAGTCGTTTAAACGGTTCGTCTACGGTAAGTAAACCTGCATCTCGCATGAGTTTATTAAAAAACCGTGCATACAACAAATGCAATATGGCATGTTCTATGCCACCAATATAATGATCCACTGGCAACCAATAATTGGCTCGTTCGTCTAACATTGCCTGTTTATTATCTCTGCATGTGTAACGTGCGTAGTACCATGATGATTCAAAAAAAGTATCAAAGGTATCGGTTTCTCTTATCGCATCTTTGCCACATTTTGGGCAGGTAGTTTCATAAAAATTAGGATCTTTTTTTATTGGTGAGCCTACATCTGTAAAGGTTACGTCTTCTGGCAGTACTACAGGTAAATCTTTTTCTGGTACAGGTACAGAACCGCAATTTGTACATTCTATTATAGGTATGGGTGTTCCCCAATATCGCTGGCGTGATACTCCCCAGTCTCTTAACCTAAATTGTGTTGTAACCTTGCCTTTTTTATTTTCATACAGTTTTTTTGATATGGCTTTAAACGCTTTAGCAAACGTTAAGCCATCAAACTCGGCAGAGTTAATTAAGCGGCCTTTTTCTGTAAAGGCTTGCTTGCTTACATCATTTTTTTGCTTATCTGTAGGTGTAATAACTTCTTTAATGGTTAAGCCAAACTGTGTTGCAAACTCCCAATCTCTTTGGTCATGTGCAGGTACACACATAACTGCACCCGTGCCATAACTCATTAATACAAAGTTGGCCGCCCAAACGGGCACTTTATCACCCGTTAAAGGATGAATGGCTTCTATACCTAGTGCCACGCCCTTTTTATCTGCCTTTTCTAAATCTGCTTCGGCGGTAGACTTAACACGGCACTCATCAATAAATGCTTTTAACTCTTTATTCGTCGCTGACGCTTTTAGTGATAAGGGGTGTTCTGCCGCCACAGCCAAATAAGTCACACCCATAATGGTATCTGGGCGTGTGGTAAAAACGTCTATTTTATCATCCGTACCAACAATACTAAAACTTGCTTCTACGCCTTTGGACTTACCTATCCAATTTTGTTGCATGGTTTTTACTGCATCTGGCCATTCTTTTAACTTATCCAGGTCTGTAATTAACTCATTAGCATAATCGGTTATTTTTAAAAACCATTGTGATAATTCTTTTTTTTCTACCTTGGTATCACAACGCCAACAAGCACCATCTATCACTTGTTCATTAGCTAAAACGGTTTTGTCATTAGGGCACCAATTAACAGCCGCGGTTTTTTTGTAAACCATGCCTTTTTTTAGTAGTTGTATAAAAAACCATTGTTCCCATTTGTAATAATCTTTATGGCACGTGGCAATCTCCCGCGACCAGTCATAACCGTAACCTAGCGATTGAAGCTGTGTGCGCATATAAGACATGTTTTCATAAGTCCATTTTGCAGGAGCTTCATTATTTTTGAGGGCGGCGTTTTCTGCGGGCAGTCCAAAAGCGTCCCAACCCATTGGTTGCAATACATTTTTACCCAACATGCGCTGAAAGCGACTTAAAACATCACCAATGGTGTAATTACGAACATGCCCCATGTGTAACCGCCCACTAGGGTAGGGGAACATAGAAAGGCAATAATATTTTTCTTTTGATGTGTCTTCGGTTACTTCAAATGTTTTGTTTTGCTTCCAATGATTTTGGATAGATGATTCAATATCTTGCGGATTATATGATTCGTTCATATTGGTTTAGGCGGATAAAAAACGCAATTTTAACAAATCGTTTTTAATCTTTTCGACTATTTAAAAATGAAGCGTGTTTAGGAATGCCTTTAGCTGTTAAGCCGTAATACTTAAAACGAATAGTATCACCAATTTTTGGCGGATTACTGCGTTGTTTATGGCTATAGCCTGTACCAATTTTGAATGTTTTTCCCGATGCTATTTTTACTTTTAAAGAACCCATTTTGCCTTTGTTTTGACCTTTTCCCTCTATAACATCCAGCACTATTGCGTCCATGTCGTAGACCATTTTTCGTTTTACTAGGTTATTAGAACGACCCGAAAAATAAGACAAATTGGGGTTTTTAATAATAATGCCTTCGGCACCTTTTTTAATGAGCTTATTAAAATAACCATTAAGGTGTGTTTTATTTTTAATTTTAACTTGTTTAAGTACAGAAACAAACGCACTTGGATTGACATTTAGCCACTGTTGAATTTTAGATAACCGCTTTAAAAAATACCCTGGAGCATTGGGCACTTCAAAAATACGGTATTTAATTTGTTGCCATTGCGGGCTGGGCACTTTATCCATCACGATAGATTGAACGGTTTCATTATCTTGCCGTTTGGTCCACAACTCGCCATCTAAAGCAAACGGTGGTAGCTGTTTAACAAACCATTTAGGAGCATGAATATGCCGACCAGTACGCGTCATTAACTGTTTACCATTCCAAATACCGCGTATACCGTCTAACTTTTCACTCATTAGCCAGCCAACATAATGCTTATGGGCTTTATATTGCGAGGGCTTTTGTAAATCTAACGAAAACGCAAATGGGCTACATAACGTTAATATTACAAAAATATATAATTTAAGCTGTCTTAACATTGTCCAATGGTGACTTTCTTATTAAGGCTATCATAACGGCAATCATTAACGATAAAAACGTCGCCAACCCCGAAAATAAACCCATTTTTTTCGCAAAGTCGATTAAACCCGAATCTACCTTCATAGTAGTACTAAGCAAACTGTACAGCGAACCGTCACTACCAAGTAAGTGATTGTTTCTAATGTCTAATAATTGCTGATACTCATTAACCAGTGCAGACAATTGACTGTTTATTGGCACTATACGGCTTACCGTATCATCAATAATTTCATCAGAATAAGGCTTCTTTTTCTTTAGTATCACCTTTAAAGCACGTTCATACTGAGACAGCTCACTATTAACCTCTTCAACCTTTTGCATAATAATTAAGCGTTCTTCCAATAGCGTTTGTTTGTATTCAGTATCCGATTTGTCTTCTAACAGCTCCCTAAGTTGCGCAAAGGTACCCGAATCAAACCGATATAGCCCTTCGTCGTTAGTTTGCCCATTCGACCCTTGCCCTTGATTACTAGATTGAGTTCCATAACTGCTTAGCACCTTTCTGTAGTTTTCTGCTTTATTTTGAAATACCGTAAGCCGACTTTGCAACTCATGCACCTTATTCTCAATGTACAGCTTTGCATCAAATGAAGACTTTGCGATACCTAGGCCTATAAACTTTGCAAAAAGAGGCTCTATTTTAAAAGTTTGTAAGCTACTTAACATCGCTTTTAAATCAGAAACGGTACGACCGGTTGCTACATTAATGATAGACGCACCCATTTCATCTTCACTTAATATATTTAGACCTTCTGCCAATTTTTTTGCGCTAACACTTAAATAACTAGCCGCTTTAATATATTCGAGCTCTTTTGCTAGGTCTTTTTGATAAAAGTCTGAACCGAATATTTTTATACTGGTTACACCCTGTTCTTTAATGGCAGTTTCAGACCAAATTTTAGGAATGTCTTTTAAAACTTTATCAAGTAATAAACTATTCATACCCGTTAGTCCGTTTTCTAAATAACTTATTTTAACAAAACGAGACTGTGCCTCCTGTAACTGTGCTAAGTAGTCTTCTTCTAACTCAATCACTTCGGGTCTTGTTAGTTTTTTATTGCTCAACAAGCCTTTGAATCTTTTATGAATAAAATTTGTATTACTAGCATAAGGAGATACAGAAAAAGCACTAATAAAGTCTTGCAAATTCACACCATGTTTTGCTAATTGATTACGTTCATATACTTTGGTCAAGATATTACTTGCCAACATATCATTAGCAGAAAAAATTTTACCCGATGGATACTCCCTATACCCCTCTTCAGATGACGACGAAAAAGTAAGTTGTATCACTCTCGAAGACTCCTTAACGGGGGGCGAAATAAAATAGTTAGCAGACAACACACCTAGCACCATCACTACAGATATAAACACAAAGGAAAAAATAAAACCCTTTCTATACCAAATTTTTGTAAATAATTGCCCTATGTCTATTTCATCGTCGTTGCGGTAATAGTCGGCTTCCATTTGATTATTTTGTTGATTCATAATTTTGTTTTGTTTTGTTTTTAGAGTTGACTTTTTAAAAACGTAATTTTAAAAAGGAATATCGTCATCAAAATCTGCCATTGGCTCTGCTGAAGCTGGAGGAGCTGATTGTTGTTTTGGTACTTGCTTTTGACCGCCTTGCTGATAATTATTATTTGATGGGGATGACTGGTCAAAAGATGCCGTACCCCCTGTTGCGGATCTTGCACCCAACATTTGCATGGTATTGGCGACAATTTCTGTAGTGTAACGGTCATTGCCAGACTGGTCTTGCCATTTATTGGTTCGTAAGCGTCCTTCTATATATACCTGCGAGCCTTTACGTAAATATTCGCCAGCAATTTCACCTAAGCGATTAAACATAACCACTCGGTGCCATTCTGTTTTTTCGCGTTGCTCGCCCGTTTGTTTGTCTTTCCATTGTTCTGATGTGGCTATGCTAATAGTCGCAATGGCAGAACCGCTGGGGGTGTACTTTACTTCGGGGTCATTACCTAAATTACCAACAATAATTACTTTGTTTACTCCAGCCATAACCTTTCTCTAGCACGTGAAAAACACGATTATACGTTAGCAATGTTTTAAAAGCATCCTTAAATAATCCCTAATCTTCATATAGGAAATATAAAAATGCCACAATCTTTTAATGCGTCTAGTAAAACTAAAAATCGTCTCATCACCAATAAGGTGACCACGACGTTTTTAATTTCCCTATACACATCAAATAATTACACCCGTTTCACATTTCTATATGACGATTAGGGATGATTTTTATGAGACCCTTTTCCTAAATAAAACATAGCTCAGTATTAAAAACAACAAAACAAACATTGGCCAATTTTTTAAATACGTATAGGGCGTTTCACCAATCGCGGGGTTTATTAAACCCGTTAAAACTTGTTGCTCAAATTGTTTGCTTTTCACCACCAATGTTCCGTTTGCATTGATAATTGCAGAAACGCCATTATTGGTCACTCTTAACATGGGTTTTTGATATTCCATAACGCGACTGCGCGCTATTTCTAAATGTTGCCAAGGGGCAGACGTATCTGCAAACCAAGCATCATTACTAATGTTAATGTAAAAATTAGGCGATTCTTGCTTATTTACAAATAATCGGCTGTATGCGCTTTCAAAACAAATAGACACCCCTGCCTTATAGTGACCTATCTTCAACAAAGGTTGGTTTTTTTCACCAGGTATTAAATCTGACATGGGGATTTGCACGTACTTTGCAACAAAACTAAACAATGATCGAAAAGGAATATATTCGCCTAGCGGCACCAAATGCACTTTTTTATAATTATTTGTAAAATCCGTTAAGTCTATTAAACTATTTTGGTAACCTGTTCCGTTTTTATCTGTTGTGAATAAACCGGTTAGCACCTGTACATTATTATTTTTATATTGCTTTATATGTGGTTTTAGCCAATCTTCAACATTATCTATCACTGCGGGTATTGCCGTTTCTGGCCATATTATTAAATCGTTATTTAAGTGTGCTTTTGATAAGCTTGTATAGGTTTTTAATGTATCTATTAACAGCCCTTTTTGAAACTTTAAGGACTGTTTTACATTGCCTTGAACTAAAGCGACAGAAAGAGTGGTATCTAAACTTTTAGTCCACCTTATATCTTTCACAACATAAGAAGCAATAAATATAGAAGCCATCATTGAAAGTAAAATAGCTCTTGAAAGGTTTTTTTTGCAGGCAATTAATCCAACACTAAAAGAGCTAATGGCCATGGTTAGCCCACCCACACCAAACACGCCTACTATTGGTAACCACCCATTTAAAAAACCATCTATTTGCGTAACACCCGACAACAGCCAAGGAATCCCCGTTAAAAACCAGCTTCTAAAAATTTCGAACACGCCCCATACAATTGGGATAAAAACAAACCATTGAAATTTTGTTGTACGGCTTTTTAGTTGAAACGAGATATAGCCAAACAATGCAAAAAATGAAGCCAAAAACACAATAAATAGGGCACTTAATATAAAAGAGATTAGCGCATTTGCCTCGCCAAAAATAGATAAGGCATGATAAAACCAATACATACCCGTGGTAAAAACACCGACACCAAAAAGCCAACCTATAATGACCGCTTGTTTTACTGTTTTACTGTTAAATAGGGTGAACAACAAGCCACTTAGTGCAACAAATACAATCCACCTGTATTCAAACGGAGCAAACGATAATGGGTAAATTAAACCGCATAGTAATGAGATAATTGGCAGGGTTATACGGTCGTCTGTTCTTAAATTGTTAAACATTTTAAAGATTTCGAACATAGTGATTATTGTCTGTTTTCAATAGCTAAAATGCTTCGTCTCAAGCAGGCAAGGGGTCGACGATTTTGAGGGTTTTTGATACTCTTTTATCCATCGATTAAAACTTGTAAGGTGACTATCCGTCTTTTATTGGCATTAAGAACTTTAAAATTTATTCCACCAATTAAAACTTGTTCACCTCGTTTCGGTACATCTCCAAATTTATGCAATACTACGCCACCTATGGTTTCAAAATCTGGGCTTGTAATCTTTTTTTCAAAAAACACATTAAACTCTTCCGTTGTAGTAAGGGCATTAACCGAATAAAGACCCTTGCCATGACTTTGTATCATTTGTTCTTCTTCATCGTCATGCTCGTCTTCTATTTTACCTACAATTTGTTCAAGTATATCTTCAATGGTTACTAAGCCGGCTGTTCCGCCATACTCATCTACCACTACGGCCATATGGTTTCGTTTACTCTTAAAATCTTTTAGTAATGTATTTAAGTGACGGCTTTCGGGTATAAAGTAAGCAGGCCTTAATACATCTTTAATATTAAAAGTAGAACGCTCGCTTTCATCAAAGTAAGTTAATAAATCTTTAGCTAATAACACACCCTCTACGTCGTCTAAGTTTTCACCAATGACAGGGAAGCGTGAGTGACCAGAATCTTTTACTTTCTTTATTAAAGTTTCAAAGTCATCTTGATATTTTAGTGTGACGATACGAGACCTTGGTAGCATAATGTCTCTACCTTGAAGTGCCTTAACTTGAAACACCCCTTCTATCATCGACATAGAGCTTTCGCCAATCACGCCTTTTTCTGCGGCATCTCTTAACAAATCTAGCAAGTCCATTTGATCTGCAGGCTCTTTATTGAAGGCCTTAGTTAGTTTTTCAAAAAACGTGGGTGTTTTCGGGTCAGGTTCTGGCGATGGCATTTTTAGCTTTCTCTATATAAGGATTAGGTACTTTCATAGTAGCAAGTATTTCTACTTCTAATTGTTCCATTTTACTAGCATCCTCTTCATTTATATGATCATAACCTGCAAGGTGTAATATGCCATGGGCTAACATATGCTGCCAGTGATGCGCTAATAATTTCGATTGTTGTTTGGCTTCTAACTCGACCACTTCAGAACTAACAACCAAATCACCAATAAATCGAGAACTCATTTCTTCGACCAACTCTTCTGGCCATTCATCGGGAAAAGACAAAACATTGGTTGAGGAATTAATGTTTCTAAATTTTGCATTTAATTTTTTTATTTGTTCTTTAGAGGCTACATGCACTGACAAACAAATGTTTTCATCAAAAACACAATCTAAAATTAACTTACACCACACAGACAAATTTTTAAATAACGCATCGTCAATATCGGTATCAATTGTAAACTCTATTTTATGCGACACAAAAAACTAATTGGTATTACTTAAACACAATTGAAGTTTTAATTTTTGCCAGTGTTTTATCGCCAATGCCTTTTACACTCAATAAATCTTTTGCTTTTTTACAAGGTTTATTTTCAGCTTGGCAATAATCAATAATCGCTTGCGCCTTTACTTTACCAATACCTTGCACTTTAATTAGCTGGTTAACACTTGCGGTATTAACATTAACCGATAAAGCAAAAGCGGGGACGGAAGCAAAACTACCCATAAGAAACAACAATACTAATATTTTTTTCATAACTTTTCCTTTAAAAAAACTTACAGTAAACAAAATATATTTTAATACTAAACCCTAATCCTCATATAAAAATGCGCCAACCCTTTTCACATTTTTATATGAAGATTAGGGTTAAACTATGTATTAGATAATTTTTCATAGTTATCATAAGCCACTACAATCCTTTGAACCAATTTATGCCTTACAACATCTTTGCTTTCAAAGTGAATAAACTGGCAGCTTTTGACATTTTTTAACACATTTTGCACATGTACTAAACCAGACGTAATATGTTTGGGGATGTCGATTTGAGAAGGGTCACCTGTAACAACTGCACGTGAGCCAAAACCAATCCTTGTTAGTAACATCTTCATTTGTTCTTTGGTGGTATTTTGCGCTTCGTCTAAAATAACAAACGAGTGGTTTAACGTTCTGCCACGCATATAAGCCAAGGGCGCAATTTCTATTATATTTTTTTCAATCAGCTTTTCTACCTTTTCAAAACCAATCATTTCATACAACGCATCATAAATAGGGCGTAAATAAGGGTCTACCTTTTGCGCCAAGTCACCTGGTAAAAAACCCAGTTTTTCACCCGCTTCTACCGCAGGCCGCACCAGCACTAAGCGTTGTACTTCATCGTTTTCTAACGCCTGTACAGCACATGCCACGGCTAAATATGTTTTACCCGTACCTGCAGGGCCTATACCAAAAGTTAAATCGTTTTTTTTCAAACTCTCAATATAGTTAAATTGATTTAACCCTTTGGTAACAATTTTCTTTTTTCTTGTCGTCACCGTATTAATGTTTATTTGAGAACTAGACAGTTGTTCAACATTACTTTTTTGCATGTATAAATGAACAATATCTGAATTTATTGTTTCAGTTTCAGATATTTTGTATAGTTTTTCTAGTAAGTTTTTTGCTGACTTAACATCACTTTCCACCCCAGACACTTCAAACGAAAAACCTCTATTTTGAATTTCAACCTCAAAATGTTGTTCAATTTGGTTTATGTGATCATTTAAATGACCACATAAACTGGCTAAGCGAGGCTGACTTTCTGGCGTTAGAGTGAACTGAATCAAATCAAGCATTGGATACTAATTTACCTTGCAACATATAAGTAGAAGCATTAGTGACATCTACATAAACCACCTGACCAATTAAAGCAGCATCGGCTTTAAAAACAACACCTCTCGAGTTATCCGTTTTTCCTTTTAAATAACCTTCTTTTTTGCTATCAATAGCTTCTACTAAAACTCGCTGACGAGTATTCAACATAGACTCTGAAATGCTTTTTGCTTGTGATTTTATTAATTCTTGAACTTGTTGCAGGCGTACCTTTTTTTCATCTAAAGATACATCGTCTTGCATAGATGCCGCAGGCGTACCGGGCCTAGCACTATAAATAAAACTGTATGAGTGATCGAAACCTACTTCTTTAATTAGCTTTATGGTTTTGTTAAAATCTTCTTCCGTTTCACCCGGAAAACCTATAATAAAATCTGACGAGATTGTGATGCTAGGTCTCGCTTTCCTTAGCTTTCGTATAATAGATTTGTACTCGATAGCCGTATGCCCACGTTTCATTGCTGTAAGAATACGATCCGAACCTGCTTGAACGGGCAAATGTACAAAACTAACCAATTCAGGCACATTTTCATACGCCTTTACTAAATTATCACTAAACTCTACGGGGTGGGAGGTAGTAAAACGTATCCTCTCCACCCCGTCAATTGCAGCAACGTAATGAATTAACAAGGCCAAATCAGCCACATCAGCATCATGAGTATTACCTCTATAGGCATTAACATTTTGCCCTAATAAGTGTATTTCTTTCACTCCTTGGCGAGCTAACTCGCTCACTTCGGTAATCACATCATCAAACGGTCGGCTAACTTCTTCGCCACGAGTATATGGAACAACGCAAAAGGTACAATATTTGCTACAGCCCTCCATAATAGAAACATATGCCGAAGCACCATCTGCCTTTGGTTTAGGTAAATGGTCAAATTTTTCAATTTCAGGAAACGATATATCCACCACTTTTGGCGTTTTTTTAGACGTTTTTTTATTATTTTCAACTTGTCGAAGCATCTCAGGTAAGCGATGCAACGTTTGAGGGCCAAAAACTAAATCTACATACGGCGCACGTTTTTGAATCAACTCCCCTTCTTGGCTGGCAACACAACCGGCTATGCCAATAACCAAATTTGGATTCTTATCTTTAATTTTTTTCCAACGACCTAATAAAGAAAAAACTTTTTCTTGCGCCTTCTCGCGTATGGAGCAAGTATTTAATAAAAGTAAATCAGCATCTTCCAGTAACGTAGTCGGCACCATATTTTGTTCAGCTGCCAACAAATCTAGCATTTTGTCAGAATCGTATTCATTCATCTGACAACCATGAGTTTGTATATATACTTTTTTGGTCATTTTCACACAGCAAACTAAAAAAAAGAAATTGTAGCATTTTATAACAATTGCTTCTGCTATCTTAAAACAACAAACTATATTCGCTGTCCTCTACCTACTCCAAAGTAATCAAATCCTTCTTTAATAACAGTATCTGGAGAAAAAACATTACGCCCATCGAAGATAACGGGCCTTGCCATTAATTTTTTTATTTCCTTAAAGTTCGGGCTGTAAAACTGCTGCCATTCTGTCAACACCAACAAACCATCAACATTTTCTAACGCGCTATACATATCCTTAGCGTACTTAACACTGCATTCCCCTGCTTGACAATGCCTTTTAAACGAATCCATTGCTTTAGGGTCATAAACGACAACATTTGCACCTTGCGCCAATAAAGATTCAATTGTTTTTATGCTAGAACCATTCTCTACCGTTGAGGTATTCGGTTTAAAAGACAAACCCCAAACGGCAAAAGTTTTGTTTTTTATATTGGTTTTAAAATAACGCCAAACTTTTCTAAACATCACCTCTTTTTGATTTTCATTGTTTTCTAAAACTTTTTGCAACAACTGTACATCGTGATCCTTATCGGCTAAAAAGCCTACCAAATTTTCAACATCCGTAGCAAAATTTGGCCCACCAAACCCACAACCGGCATTAATGTAATGAAAACCTATTCGGCTATCCGCGCCCAAGCCTTGTTTGACTTGCTCAAAATCAATATCAAAACCTTCTGCAATATTGGCTATTTCATTAATTAAGCTCATACGTGTTGCCAACACCGCATTAACCGCAAATTTAGAATATTCTGCCGCACGCGCAGACATTATTTTAATTTTATCGTCTGTTAAATTAAAAGGCCTCATCAACTTTGATATTTTAGTAGCAGCCACTACATCATGAGCTCCCAACAATATTCTATCTGGAGTCATAAAGTTATTAATTGCTTCGCCTTCACTTAAAAAAGCAGGCATTGCAATAGCAGAAACACGAAACAATACATCACGCCTTTCCAATTGTTCACGAACAATGCACTCAAAGCGATCTATCGTGCCAATAGTAGACGCACTTTGGTTGACAATAATCACATCCCTTTGTACATTTTCAGCAATATACTTGACGATCTTATCAGCCAGTTGTAACCTTTTATTCGGCAAACATATAAAAAAAACTTCATAATTATCAAGTACTTTAGACCACGAACTTTCAAACGAAAAACTCCCACCCAATAACTGTTCTTCAACTAAATCAGATAGGCCAGGCTCGTCATTAACCCATTTTTCATTGCACACTTCTTTATTTAAAGAATTTAAGCGAACACACGCAACACAATTACCTACTTTTGCCAAAGACGCAGCCGTTACTAAACCAACCAAATCATCGCCAAAAATAACTACCTTCATCTTTTAACCTTGTTAATTAATGCATTAGTCGAAGAGTCAAAACTCTTTTCATCATTCTTACACTGCAAAGCATCATAGGTATCTTGTGCAATTAACTTGCCTAATTCAACCCCCCATTGGTCAAACGGATTAATATTCCAAATAACCGACTCCACAAAAGTAATGTGTTCATACATTGCAATTAACATACCCATATTCTCGGGTGAAACAGAATCCATTAAAATGGTGTTTGATGGTTGATCACCAGGGTAAGATTTAAAAACCGAATTAAACTGTCCTTTTAAATTTTCTGGAATAGCTTTATTTCCCATCATTAAAGCCCGAGACTGGGCAAAGCAATTTGCTAAGGCTAAATCATGCTGTTTTTGTAAACTTAGCTCCTTTTTACCCTCACTTTTTGTATCAAAATCATCACGATCAACAACCGCAATAAAATCACACATCACTTTTTGTGTACCCTGATGCAATAACTGAAAAAAAGCATGCTGAGCATTTGAACCCACTTCGCCCCATATAATTGGGCAAGTTTTATAATCTATCTTATTGCCTGCTCTATCAACCGATTTACCGTTACTTTCCATTATCAATTGCGTTAAATATGCAGGTAAATATTTCAACCGCGCATCATAAGGTAAAATGACTTTATTATTAATCCCTAAAAAATTAATATTCCAAATATTAATCAACGCCATCATCACAGGAATGTTTTCTTCAAAAGGAGCATCAACAAAGTGCTCGTCCATTTTATTTGCACCCTCTAAAAACTTGTCAAACCCTTCCATACCAATTTTTAAAGCAATAGAAAGGCCTATACAAGACCAAAGTGAATAACGACCACCAATCCAGTCCCAAAATAAAAGCTGATTAGCCTTAGGAATACCCCAGTTTGACATTTTGTTTTTATTAGCTGATACCCCGATAAAATGCTGAGATAGAATAGCCTCTTCATCAGATATTTTTTCTTTAAACCACTGCAACACTGTTTCTGCATTAGCCATCGTATCAATAGTAGAAAACGACTTAGAAGCAATAATAAACAAAGAACATTCTTGATTGATTTTTTTTAATAAATTAGCAAACTGCGTGCCATCAATGGAGGAAATGTAATGTAGCCGAATAGGAGAGTCCGTATTTTGCAAAGCATGCGCCACTGCCAAGGGACCAAGGTCAGAACCGCCAACACCAATATTAACAACATCAGTTATTTTTTTACCTGTAGCCCCTCGCCAATCACCGCCTCTAATTTTACAAACTACTTTGGCCATTAACTGGTATTGCTCATCAATCATTTTTTTAGTGATGGCAACCTTTTTATCTTTTTTGGGTAGTTTTGATGATCGAGATCGCAATAGTGTGTGTAGTGCCGGCCGATTTTCTGTGTCGTTAACTATTTTTGCTGTAAATAGCTTTTCAATCCAACTGTTTAAATTTTGTTGCTTTGCCAGGTCGATAAGTAACGCCTTAGCGTTTAAATCTAATTTATTTTTAGAAAAGTCTATAAATAAACCATCTAACAATAAGGAGAAATTATTTGACCTTGTAGAGCCATCAATTTCAAATAATGAGGCTGTACTTTTACAAGACAAATGAGTTAGGTAATAATTACCAAGCGCTAACCAAGCTTTAGATGAGGCTACTGCCATTAACTTTACTACTTTTTTGGTGTTTCGCTTTCAAAAACAATAAACGGCGCTATTTTAGCTAGTGTTTTTTTGCCTATGCCTTTTACTTTCAATAAATCTGCAGTTTTTTCGCAGGGTTTATTCGTTTGACAAAGAGCAATAATTGCAGCTGCTTTAACCGAACCTATACCATTAATACGGGTTATTTCTTTCGCTGTCGCCGTGTTAACATTAACCGTTTGAGAAAAGGCACCTGTTGCAATTGCCATTAAACCAATAGCTAAAGCCAAACTTTTTATTTTTTTCATTATTTGTAAAACTCCATAATTTAATTACACAATATTATTGTTACATCTCATTTTGACGCAACAATAAAACTTTTTT
>CAZPSE010000031.1:0-6890 GCA_964589575.1 uncultured Gammaproteobacteria bacterium
GCTTACGCTACATTTAAGCACAAAAAGCTACTACGCAGTGTGGTCAACTGAACTCGGACGTTATGTGTGAAAAATTGCATTCATACTGGTTATCAACTATGATAACCAGTATGAATTGGAAAGTAACATTTTACAGCGACAAAGTAGAGACAAAAACATTATGTTTTCCTTCAGGCATTCTTGCTAATTTTTTACATATAGCTGAAATGATTGAAGAACTTGGACCGAATTTAGGTAAACCTTATGTTGGAAAGTTAAGCTCTGGTCTTTACGAAATAAGGGCAAAAGGCAAAGAAGGAATAGGTCGTTCTTTATATTGCACAATACAAAATCAGGAAGTTGTGATTTTACATTCGTTCATAAAAAAGACACAGAAAACACCTAAAAAAGAATTAGATTTAGCAAAAAAACGAATGAAAGAGGTATTAAAATGAATAGAACAAGGCTTTCAGAATTCAAGAAAAAAGCATTTGAAAATCCAGAAGTTGAGAGTCAGTATAACTCGCTATCATCTGCTTTCAATTTACGTAAAAAATTAATTGCTTTACGCCAAGAAGCTGGTTTAACCCAAGAGCAAATAGCAACAGTTTTACATACGCAAAAAAGTAACATATCAAGGCTAGAGAGTGTAAATGCAACTAATTCTCCTAAGCTATCTACTTTAGAGCACTATGCTCATGCTGTAGGGTATGACCTTGAAATTAACTTTATACCAATACAAAAACACACATAACAAGTAGCTCCAGTTGACCCATAAAGCTACGCACCATTTTGTGCATTTCGCTGGCGCTACATTTTTGCACAAAACAATGCTACGCTTTACGGTCAACTGAGCACGGGCGTTATGTTCAATGGAGAATAGTTTGAAATTCGTAGAGTATGGAAACCCAAAAGGAAAACCCGTTATATATTTTCATGGTGTGCCGGGGGCACCAGAAGAATGTTCTATATTTGATTCACACGCTAAAGAAAATAGTTTAAATATTATTTGTTACGATCGATTTTCTATTGATTCATCTTTACAAAATCAAGATTACTATAGATTCCTAGCTGACACTATTCTCAAAAAAACTAATGGCGAACAAATTGATTTAATTGGTTTTTCAATTGGTTGCCATGCCGCAATCGAAACAAGTCTTCATTTAAAACCTAATGTTCGAAACCTACACCTTATATCTGCGGCTGCTCCGCTTGATGGTGGTAATTTCCTAAATGTAATGGCTGGCAAAATGATATTTTCTATAGCTATCAATAAACCAATTATTTTCACTCTTTTATCATATTGGCAGGCTTTAATTGCCAAAATCGCCCCCAATGTCCTATTAAAATATTGTTTGCCAGTGCAACAGGAGACGATAAAGTTCCATCTCAAACACAAGAATTTAGGAAATACATCACTCCAATTTTAACGTCTTGTTTTAGGAACGGCGTAAAAGGCTACATAAGAGAAATCAATCAATATGTAGAGCCTTGGCAAAAATCTATTCTCATGTGTAATGCCACTACAACGCATATATGGCATGGAGTTAGCGATAATTGGTCGCCTGTTTCTATGGCTCACTATTTGAAGAAGAACATACCTGCGCCCTCAAAACTTGAGTTATTAAGAGGTTTGTCGCACTATTCATGCTTAAACGCAGTTGCACCCCAAATATGCAATCAACTAGCTAAATATTAGCTAGTTACTTTTTACGCTATATCTGTTGTAATAACTAAAAACAATAAAAGCACATAACAAGTTAAGTCAACATTGACTCATATTGACAAAATGGTATCTAATTAGTACCATAAATCATGCCTCCAAAAATTAAAGAACTAATTAAGCTACTTGAACAAGCAGGTTTTAAAAACCGAGGAGGAAAAGGAAGCCACCGTAATTATATTCATTCAAAGGGAGTTGTAATTACTATTTCTGGAAAAACAGGTTCTGATGCAAAGAAGTATCAAGAAAAAGCAGTAAAGCAAAAAATATCGGAGTCAAAAAAATGAAAGATAGAGATCAATATGTAAAATTTGTTGAATGGTCAGAGGAAGATCAGTGCTATATAGGTTCTATACCTGGTTGGTTAGGCGAGTGTTGTCATGGAGATAACGAGGAAAAAGTTTACCATGAGTTATGTGGAGTAGTTGATGAATGGCTAGATGTGTATAAAAAAGATGGTCTAGCATTACCTCCAGCAACCAATAAAAAATACTCAGGTAAATTTCAACTTCGTTTAGGTAGTGATTTACATAAGGTTTTATCATTTAAAGCAATGCAAGCTGGTGATAGCTTAAATAGCTTTTGTATTAAAGTTATAAAACAATCATTGTCACCACACCACTAGCGTAATATAGGCAACAATCGCATCAATATTGACCCACAACCTTCCGCATCTTTTTGTGTACTCGCTGTCGCTCATTTTCACACAAAAAGGTGTTCCACGTTGTGGTCAAATCATGCGGAGGCGTTAGGCAAAAAAAGCATTGGAAATTCGATGCGCATCACGCCATACTCAAACTATGGTTAAATCATTTAAACATAAGGGACTTCAGCAATTTTATAAAACAGGAAGTGTTGCAGGGATACAAAATAACCACAAACAAAAGCCTCGTATGATTTTGGCTGCATTAGATTCCGCACATGAAATTGAAGATATGGATGTTCCTAGTTTTAAGCTTCATCCGCTTAAAGGAAAGCTAAAAAACTTATGGTCAATAAGGGTAAATGGAAATTGGAGAATAACCTTTGAAATTGAAAATGGTCATATTTATATTATTAACTACGAGGATTACCACTAATGAGTATGTATAACCCACCTCATCCTGGTGAATTTATAAAAGAGGTCTATTTAGCACCTTTTAATATAAGTTCACGTCGCGTTGCTGATAAATTAAAAGTATCATCATATACTTTTAATCGCTTAGTTAAAACGGAGAGTAATGTTTCACCAGAAATGGCCTTGCGTTTATCAAAAACACTTGGCCGATCTCCTGAAAGTTGGCTTTCTATGCAGGGTAGCTATAATTTATGGCATGTTAGAAATAATTTTAATTTAGATGCTGTTGAAAAATTACAAATAAATGTTGCCTAACAATGCCATCCAAGCGAAATACAAACCTGTCACATCTTTTGCAAAACGCAAAAGTTGCGCCAAATTTGTATTCGCCTGATGGCAGGCGTTATGTTTACAAAGCAGGTCTCAATCCTAAATATTTAACAAAGGGTAAAAAATCTCTATCGGTAAATAAAAGTTGGGCACTTTCTTCAATACAGTAAGTTGCAATAATTGTATCTATTGTTTTTCTTATAGTAATTCCTTTTTTTCGTAATGTTCGGTAGTTTTCTGCCGCTTTAATTGCTCGAACATCATTGGAGAGCTGAACTATTGGCAATGCTGTCAGTAATCGCTTTGCAGTTTTATATTCCTTATCCCCTTTAAAACCTTGTAATACCTCCGTTAAAATATTGTCTCCAATCACTACTGGCTTTAACCCTAATATATTATCTAAATGAATTACTTCGGGGCTTTCTTTGCCATTAAAATAATCAATCCAAACGCTAGAGTCTACTATTATCATTAATCTGCTCTCATCCGCTCCAAGTCATCATCCCACTTTAATTTCCCTTTAAACTTTTTTATCATTTCTTGTTTTTTTAAACTTAGCAGGGTTTTAAGCCCTAACTCTACGACTTCTTTTTTTGTTTTTAAGCCAGTAAATTGCAATACATCGGCCATTAAACTATCGTCTATTACTATGTTTGTTCTCATATTTATCTCGTGTATAGTATTCATTATTTATACACATAATAGCTTTAAATATTAAACATAACAAGGTGGTTCAATATTGATCCACAAAGCTACGCATTTTTTGTGCATTTCGCTGGCGCTACATTTTTCACAAAAACCTGCTACGCTTTGTGGTCAAATTAACCACGGCGTTATAAAGGTTTGAATCGCCATGGGTTATGTAGACACTTCTACCGGTTACAATGTAACTATTGAGGAGAGGTTTATGAGAGGCAAAAGATATA
Source organism: uncultured Gammaproteobacteria bacterium (assembly GCA_964589575.1). Lineage (GTDB taxonomy): Bacteria > Pseudomonadota > Gammaproteobacteria > QNFE01 > CAZPSE01 > CAZPSE01. The sequence continues at coordinate 4,016 of CAZPSE010000031.1, forward strand.
CCGATGAATTTAAAATCGAAGCAGTTAAGCAAATAACAGAACGCAATTATCCGATTGGTCAAGTAGCCAAAAGACTTGGCGTTACTACAAAGAGTTTGTACAACTGGATTGCAAAATGTGGTGATGAGACATCACAGCACAATCAAATAACGGACCAACAAGCAGAAATTAGAGAGCTAAAAGCCAAGCTTAGGAGGGCCGAAGAAGAGCGAGATATACTAAAAAAGGCCGCCGCATACTTTGCCAGGGAGTCCGTGTGAAGTATGCGTTTATTAAGGCTCAACAGAAACAACATACTATTAAACTGCTCTGTCATGCAACTGATGTACATCGTAGTGGATATTACGCTTGGCTAAAGTCACCTAAATCTAAACGGACTATTGAAGATTTAAGGCTATTAGGATTAATAAAACAATCATGGCTAGAAAGTGGCTGTGTGTATGGTTATCGCAAAGTATTTCATGACTTGAAAGAACTTGGTGAGCCTTGTGGTCAAAGCCGTATTGAGAGACCAATGCATCAAAACAAAATCAAGTCTCAAGTAGGTTACAGGAAAAAGCGTTATATTCGTGGTGGCACTCCAGCAACCGTTGCACCTAATATTCTAAAGCGACAATTTGAAGTAAAGCATCCAAACCAATCTTGGGTTACGGATATAACTTACATTCGTACTTATGAAGGTTGGTTATATCTAGCGGTCGTCCTTGATTTATTTTCACGACTTATAGGATGGTCAATGCATTCAAGAATGGAGTCTGATCTGATAATGAGGGCTCTTTTAATGGCTATTTGGAGGAGAAAACCAAAAAATGAGGTCATAGTTCATTCCGTTCAAGGTAGTCAATATACCAGCTATGAATGGCAAGACTCTCTAAAAGCCAACCAATTAAAAAGCAGTATGAGTCGCAGAGAGTTTTTTTCAACTGCTAAAACGTGAACGAATTAAACGTAGAATTTACTCAACTAGAGATTTGGCAAAACAGGATATATTTGATTATATTGAGCTGTTTTACAATCCAATTAGAAAGCATGGAAATGATGATATGCTTTCACCCGTTGAGTATGAAAAAAGATATTTTATGAAGCAACAAAGTGTCTAAGAAACCCATGGCGATTCAGCCGAATTAAAATTAGGAAAACTGGTAGAAATACCCATAGAAGTGAACACCAAATACCGAGCAACGTTGAACTTGGCGTTTGTTAATCAGCATAACGTTGGGCCTGCCTGCCAACTTTTAGCTAATATTATTACCGAGCAATGCAACAAATTAGCGAATTAATTGCCGTTATTGTTTTTCAAACAAACAATCAAATACCTCGTGTCCCAAATTTAAACCCCGTTGTTCAAACTTGGTTAAAGGGCGATAATTTGGTTTTTTTGCATAAGCTTCGGCAACATTGCTAAAAAATGTTTGTTCTGCAAACTGTGCTAAACAATATTCTGCATAGGGTTGCCAATCTGTCGCTATATGCCACACCCCTTTTGGTTGGATTTTACGGGCTAGTAAGGCAATCATTTCTGGCCGTACAAATCGGCGTTTATGGTGTTTTTTCTTAGGCCATGGGTCAGGAAAAAACAGTAAAAAACGTGCCAAACTTCCATCTGTAATATTCTCTTTTAAAACGTCCATTGCATCATGTTCTAAAATTTTTAAATTACGTAAAGGGGCTTTATTTAACATTGTTAATAAATAACCAACGCCTGGGGTATGTACTTCTACGCCGATAAAATTGGTGTTAGGCATGGCCTTTGCCATTTGGTACAAACTGTCACCATTGCCAAACCCCACCTCTAACCAAACGGGGTTGTTATTACCAAACAGCGCTACATAGTTGAGTGGTTTCGGTTGGTAGTTAATACCAAATGTATCCCAACCTTCGTCAAACGCCAGTTTTTGGGCTTTGGTTAAACGCCCTGTACGTAAAACATAACTTTTAATAAGGCTATTACGCCTATCTTTTTTAGGCAAGGGGTCGACAGTAGAAGGCGTTTTTGGCATTTTTTTTAGAGTCTAGTTTTTTAATTAGTTTTAAAAAAACGTACCATCAATTGGTGACGATGCACTGGCAAAACGTTTCATCGGCATACGCCCTGCTAAAAATGCTTCGCGCCCTGCTTGCACCGCTTTTTTCATTGCGCTTGCCATTAACACCGGGTTTTTAGCCGCCGCTATGGCCGAGTTCATTAACACGCCATCGCAACCTAACTCCATCGCTACTGCTGCATCACTGGCGGTGCCGACACCTGCGTCAATAATAATTGGCACGTTGGCTTGTTCAATAATGGTTATTAAATTGTATTTGTTTTGTATACCCAAGCCAGACCCAATAGGCGATGCTAAGGGCATCACTGCTACACAGCCAATGTTTTCTAGTTCTTTTGCGATAATTGGGTCGTCTGACGTATAGACCATTACTTCAAAACCGTCCTTAACCAAAATCTCGGCAGCTTCTATGGTTTGCCCTACATTAGGGTAAAGTGTTTTTTCATCACCCAATACTTCTAACTTTACTAAATTGTGTCCATCTAAAAGTTCGCGCGCTAATTTACACGTACGTACGGCATCTTTAGTATTAAAGCAGCCGGCTGTGTTGGGTAATATGGTGTATTTGTCTGGGGTGACTACTTCTAATAAATTTGGCTCATCTGGGTTTTGGCCTATATTACTTCGGCGTATTGCGACGGTTATCACTTGCGCGCCTGATACTTCTAGTGCTTCGCGCGTTTCATCAAAGTTTTTATATTTACCCGTACCAATTAATAAACGTGAGTTAAATTCATAACTGCCTACTTTTAAACTGTCTTTCTTGTCCACTAAATTAACCGCCCCCTATGGCTTGTACTATTTCGACGTTATCGCCTTTTTTAATTTTT
>CAZPSE010000031.1:6990-21756 GCA_964589575.1 uncultured Gammaproteobacteria bacterium
TTAACCGCCCCCTATGGCTTGTACTATTTCGACGTTATCGCCTTTTTTAATTTTTATTGTTTGGTGTTCAGAACGTGTCACGATTTCTTCATTAATTTCTACGGCAAAACGTTTATTTTCTAAATCGAGCTGCTGTACTAAGTGTGCAACCGTACAAGTATCAGGCTCAATTGAGTGTCGTTCACCATTTAACGTGAATGCAATCATTGTCGCTCAACTAAAGTAATTCAACCTATAATTGTACCGTATGAAGTTGTGTATTGCATGGGCATTGAACTCGTTTTATAATCATCACCATTGATATATATTTAACAACTGCCAGAATAACTCAGTCGGTAGAGTAGCTCATTCGTAATGAGAAGGTCGGGGGTTCAATTCCTCTTTCTGGCACCAAATTTCACAATGGAAATTTATGGCTAATACCGTTAAGAAAAAAATATTAGCTATAGATGATCACCCCACTAACCTTAAAGTGTTAAATGGTTTTGTAGATAAAAACCTGTTTGATTTAACCACCGCAAACAATGCCGAAGAAGCCATCCGTTTATGTAACCAACAAACGTTCGACTTAGTCCTTATGGACATTCAATTACCGGGCATGAACGGTATTGAAGCGACCAAAGTAATAAGAATATTGCCTAATTTTAAAACAACTCCCATTGTTGGGTTAACTGCCGATGCTTTTAGTGAGATTCAAACCCAAGCACTTAATGCAGGTATGAATGAGGTAATGACCAAACCTTTAAAATTGCTTTATTTTAGGCGGCGTTTAATTGAAATTTGTGGCATTACTGAAAAGACAAAAACCGACCTTTATGATAAAAAAGAAGCTCTAAGAATCACCAATGGTGATACCAAAATGGCTAAGGGAATTTTATGTATTTTTATTAATCAGTTAGGTGAACAAGAAAAAGGCTTATTCTGTGCTTTAGAAAGCAAAGACCTCGAATCTATTTATTTTTATGCTCACAAAATACACAGCGCTGTTTGTTATTGCGCTATACCAATACTATTAGACGCTGCTAAAAAAGCCGAGTTACTTGCTCTTGATAAAAACGAGGATGCTTATTCTGCCACTTTACAGCTTTTAAAGGTAATAAAAAAAGTCAATAAAGAAGTAGTTATTGACTAAGCTTTAATCAATATTTAATAAATTCGCAACTCCATACGTTCATTATTTTTACGGCCAGCATGTGTATTATTATTAGCAATGGGTAAGCTTGCACCATAACCTTTATAACTCAATTGCTTAGCACTAACACCTTGCGCTATTAAGTAATTTTTAATCACTAAGGCGCGTTTTGTAGTTAAAACGTGGTTTATTTTATCATTACCAATATTATTACTGTGCGAAGCAACCATAACAGAAATGCTTGAATGCTTTTTTAGTGCCAAAGCTGTCACCTGCAAACGACTAAAAGAGCCGTCTTTAATTATCGCGGTATCTTTTTCAAACTGAACATTTTTTAATTTAATGATGCTTTTTATAGCAGGTTCATTAATGACAATATTGGCATCTTGCTGATTAAACGTAAAAATATCTTGGCTGATAGTTTTTTTCATATGTGGCATTGACGCTAATGTTGCCGATATAAATACACCCACCAAAATTAATGATACCGATGTAATAATTGTTCTTAAGGTTTGTCTCACAGGTCACCTTCTTTTCTAAAATAGTCTTTGTAGGCTTTTATATTAGAGAAAGGTAATTTGCTTAGATGTGATGCGGGATACAAAAACAAATAAAAAAACACCTTTTTTGGCATAATTTACTGGTTTATTAATGACTTACTTGGCTTTATTAAAAATAAAGTTAACTATCAGCGATTTATTGCTTTATCGCCAATATCTTTTCTATAAAATGCGCCCTGCCAACTCACCTCGTCAACACCACTATAAACATTAGCCTGAGCTTGTTGGATAGTATCGCCAAGTGAGGTGACGCATAAAACGCGACCACCATTAGTTTTTAGCGTTTTACCGTCTAACGTTGTTCCCGCCTGAAAAACTTTACAGTTTTTAGCTTCAGCCTTGTCAATGCCAAAAATAGTATCTAATTTACGGTAGTCATTTGGGTAACCTTCTGCAGCCAGTACTATGCCAATGGCGGTTGCGGGGTTCCAGCTTGCCGTAACTTGGTTTAGCTTTTTATTTACAGCGGCCATACATAAATCTATCAAGTCCGAATCCAATCGCATCATTATTGGTTGCGTTTCTGGGTCGCCAAAACGTACATTAAACTCTAACACTTTAGGTATGCCGTCTTTAGATACCATAATGCCTGCATATAAAAAACCGGTAAAAGGGAAACCTTCTTGCTTCATCCCTTCTACTGTTGGGTTAATCACTTGTTGCATTATTTTTTCATGCATTTCATCTGTCACAACCGGTGCCGGGCTGTAGGCACCCATGCCACCGGTATTTGGCCCTTTATCGCCTTCGTCCCGTGCTTTATGGTCTTGCGAGCTGGCCATTGGTAATGCGTAGTCACCATCTACAATACATATAAAACTGGCTTCTTCGCCCAATAAAAACTCCTCTATTACCACCCTATGCCCTGCTTCACCAAATTGGTTACCGTTTAACATGGCTTTTACTGCGTCAATGGCTTCTGCTTCCGTCTGGGCTAAAATTACTCCTTTACCCGCGGCTAAACCGTCGGCTTTAATAACAATGGGCGCACCTTGTTTTTTAATGTATTCGGTTGCTGGTGCAATTTTTGTAAATACACCGTAGCTGGCTGTAGGGATATTATATTTAGCTAAAAAGTCTTTACTAAACGCTTTAGAACCTTCTAGTTGTGATGCGCCTTTTGATGGGCCAAATATTTTTAAACCATTATTTTGAAATAAATCGACCACGCCATCAACTAACGGAGCTTCTGGGCCAACTATGGTTAAATTTATATTATTGGTTAATGCAAAGTCTAAAAGTTTGTCTAACTCTCCAACGGCTATAGCTACATTTTCTACTTTGTCTTCTACAGCCGTTCCTGGGTTACCGGGTGCTACAAAAACCGTTTGCACTTGTGCAGATTGCGCAGCCTTCCATGCTAGCGCATGTTCTCTACCGCCACCGCCAATTATTAAAATATTCATAATTAATGCCTAAAGTGACGCATGCCTGTAAATATCATCGTCATACCTGCTTCATTTGCCGCATCTATCACTTCTTGATCTCGCATTGAGCCACCCGGTTGTATTACTGCCACAATGCCGGCATCTTTTGCGGCATCTATCCCGTCTCTAAACGGGAAAAAAGCGTCTGATGCCATCACAGAACCGGGTACGTCTAAGTCAGCATGTGAGGCTTTTATACCTGCGATACGTGCGCTATTTATGCGGCTCATTTGCCCAGCACCTACGCCGATGGTCATTAAGTTTTTACAGTATACAATGGCGTTAGATTTGACGAACTTTGATATATTCCATGCGAAGAGTAAATCGCGCATTTCATCATCCGTTGGTTGGCGTTTGGTCACTACTTTTAATTCGTTATACAGTTCTAAATCGGCATCTTGAACCAGTAATCCGCCGTTTACTCGCTTCATGTCTAGTCGTGGCTTAGGTTCGGTAAACTCACCGCATTCTAATAAACGTACATTTTTCTTTGCGCTAACTACTTCTAACGCTTCTGGCGAAATGCTTGGTGCGATAATCACTTCTACAAATTGACGCTCTACAATGGTTTTAGCTGTATCTGCATCCAGCTCTCGGTTGAAAGCGATAATACCTCCAAAAGCGGATTCTGGATCGGTTTTAAACGCTTGGTTATAGGCATCTAAAATAGTGCTTTGTACAGCTACACCACAGGGGTTGGCATGTTTTACAATCACACAGGCAGGCTCTTCAAACTGTTTTACGCACTCTAACGCCGCATCGGTATCGCCAATATTGTTATACGATAACTCTTTACCCTGTAATTGTACTGCTGTTGCAATGCAGGCTTCGGTTACTTTATCTTCTACAAAAAAGGCTGCATTTTGATGTGGGTTTTCACCGTAACGCATGCTTTGCACTTGGTGATATTGTAAATTAATGGTTTGCGGAAATAAGTTTTTAGAGCCGTCTTCTGCATTGATTTTGCCTAAATAGTTGGCAATATTACCGTCGTAATTTGATGTATGTTCAAATGCTTTTACAGCCAACTTAAATCTAAATGCTTGGTTTAAACCGCCGTTTTTTTCTATTGAACCTAGTAAGGGCGCATAGTCATTTGGGTCGGTAACAATCGCCACATCATTATGGTTTTTGGCCGCAGACCTAACCATGGCCGGACCACCAATATCTATGTTTTCAATAGCATTTTCAAGCGTGCAGTCGTCTTTGGCTATTGCCGCTTCAAAGGGATACAGGTTCACCACCACTAAATCAATTGGCATAATGTCATGCTCTGCCATGATGGCATCATCTTTTCCACGTCGGCCTAAAATGCCACCGTGTATTTTAGGGTGTAAGGTTTTTACACGCCCAGCCATCATTTCGGGAAACTTAGTATGGTTTGCCACTTCGGTTACCGGTATATTATTGTCGGCCAATAAACTTGCTGTACCACCTGTAGATAAAATTTTAACGCCAGATTGATGTAAAGCCGACGCAAACTCTACGATGCCAGCTTTATCAGAAACGCTGATTAAAGCACTAGAAATGGGTTTGAAATTATCAGAAGCCATAGGTAACCAAGGGGATAAAAAAATAAAAAGGTATTATCCTAAAAATAGCTTAAATTAGCTATAAAGATTATTTATTTAAGTTATATAACTTGAGCTTTTTGCGTAACGTACCGCGATTGATGCCTAGCAATTCTGAGGCTTTACTTTGATTACTGCCAGTATGTTTTAAAACGCATTCAAACAGTTCTTTTTCGACTTCGTGCTGAAACAATTTATACAAACTTTGAGACGGCGCACCTTCTAAATCTTTAAAGTAGGCATCTATTGCCTGATGTATGCATTCTTGCATTGCCGTCTTTTTGCTGGAGTTTGTCATTGTTAATCCCTTGTGAGTACGGCGATAATAGCAACTCTAACCATTAATAAAAAGTGTCTTTTGTTACAAACAATCAATAATTATTAAAAAAGTCGTAAATAAGTGACATTTGTTCGTCTGCAGATTGAGAACCGTTTATGCCTTTTCTAAATTGAGCGCTGCCTTTTTTATCTTTGCAGTACCATGCTAAATGTTTTCTGGCAATTTTTATGCCTTTGGCCTCTCCATAAAAATCGTACAATTGTTGAATATGACCCGTGACAATGTTAATCACTTCTTCTGCTTCTGGCGGATAGTATTGTTGCCCATTATAATAATGATTCAAACGTTTAAATATCCATGGGTCACCTAACGATGCACGACCAATCATTACGGCATCGGCTTGTGTGTAGTCTAAAACTTGTTCTGCTTTCTCTGCGGTAGTAATGTCGCCATTGGCCACAACGGGGATAGAAATGGACTTTTTTACGGCTTTAATCATCTCGTACTCTGCATCACCTTGGTATTTGTCTTCCCTTGTTCTACCGTGAATGGTTAAAGACTGAATGCCAGATTGTTCTGCTAAGTTGGCTATTTTTATGGCGTTTTTATTTTTTCTATCCCAACCTGTTCTTATTTTTAATGTGACAGGCACATCGACCGACTCGACCACCGCTTCTAAAATTTGTTTGACTAAAAATTCATTTTGAAGCAGTGCAGACCCCGCCTGTACTTTACACACTTTTTTAGCTGGACAGCCCATATTAATATCAACAATTTGTGCGCCATGTTTTACATTAATTTTTGCCGCATCGGCCATCCAGCTGGGTACGCCACCTGCAATTTGTACGGTAATGGGGTCGGCTTCACCAATATGGTCTAATCGTAGTTTCGATTTTTCACTGCCCCATAATAATGCATTGGAGGAGGTCATTTCTGAGACACAAAGTGCCGCACCAAAATCTCGACATATCAAACGAAAAGGTTTATCGGTTACGCCTGCCATAGGCGCTAAAATAAAGGGGTTGTCTAACTCATAGGGGCCAATATTCATTTTTTACGATTAAATGGATTGGTTTATAAAAAATCAATTTCGAATGCGATAAGATTTTGGCCGGGATCTTCAATTTCTAAATTGATATTTAATGGTATGCCCGATGCCATGTTTTGTTCTTCACTAACATTTTCTGGCAAGTAATCTACTGGGTTAAACAGTCGCTGCGCATGCACTTTGCCATGTATATCGGCCATGCTAATTAATATTTTAGGAAAGGGTTGCGACTGACCGGCATTATTAATAACTGTTGCGGTAATAATTAATGCAGACTTTTCTACAGGGTGCGAATGCACTTTACGATTAATTAATTGTATTTTACTGGTATCACGATACGGTGGCACTACGCACGGGGCTACAGCACAAAATGCCCGCACTAACGCTCTTGTTGTTGGCTGTTTTAGTAGCCCCTCTTTTTCAAAAAAAACCATTTGCAACGGCAACAACAATAACGCAAGTATTACGACAGCAAAAACACCTACTTGAGGCTTGGTTTTTTTAGCGTCTTGCTCTTCTTCATAACCCTCAATAGAATCAAAAGCATTAAACTTAGTGGTACAAACGCTACACACCACGTTGCCATCATCTGTTTCTATTTCGTTTTTATTTATTAAATACGTGGTGTTGCAGTGGTTACATGTAGTTTGCATGTTCGTTACTATTTATCGCGTTGCGACAATTCTAACCCAATCGTCATCTTGGGTGATTTTTAGTTTATCAAATTGTTTTTCATAACACTGCGCTACGGTTTCTTGTTGTTCTGCCAATATGCCCGACAAAACCAGTTGTGCAGTGTCTTTACATAAACCATTAATGGTTTCACTTAATTTGCATAATGGGCCCGATAATATATTGGCTAAAACCACGTCTGCTTTTATTTTGGGCATGTCTTCTGGTAAGTACAGTTTTATCTTTTTTTCTACCTTATTATCTTTTGCATTGTTGGCCGTGGCTTCTAAAGCCTGAGGGTCAATATCTGTACAGATAACCTTTTTAGCCCCACATAAACACGCGGCGATGGCTAAAATACCCGAACCACAACCAAAATCAACCACGGTTTTATTGCTTAAATCATTTTCTGCAATCCACTGTAAACACAGTCGCGTAGTCGGGTGCGTACCTGTACCAAAAGCTAAACCGGGGTCTAAACGTAAATTAATGGCGTTTTTGTCGGGCGGATCTAAATGATGCGGTACCACCCAAAAATTTTCACCATATTGCATCGGTTTAAAATCGTCCATCCATGCTCTTACCCAGTCTGTTTCAGGCAAGGGGTCGACGAAAACAGCACTTTTTTTGATGTTAATGTTTTGTGATTGAATATTATTAATAACTAAATCTAAGCTAGGCGACGCTGAAAATAATGCAAGGATGGTGACACTATCCCACAAGGGCGTGGTACCTATCTCTGGTTCGAAAATTGGCTGATCTTGTGCGTCGGTAAAACTCACCGACAACGCTTCCATTTCAAAAAGAATACGTTCAATAGCATCACAGTTAGATTTTGAAGTTAACACTGAAAGTTGGAAAGTTGACAATAGAGTTCTCACAAAAAAAGCTTACCGAGAAAGGCAAGCTTTGCATTAAACCCTAACCCTCATATAGAAATATGAAACGGCTGTAATCATTTGATGTGCATAGGGAAATTAAAAACGTCGTGGTCACCTTATTGGTGATGAGACGATTTTTAGTTTTCCTAGGTGCATTAAAGGATTGTGGCATTTTTATATTTTCTATATGAGAATTAGGGTTAAGCTAATTATTTTTTATCTTTTTTTCTTGCTTGTTCACGGCGTTCCAACATTTTTTCTAAATAATGTATGTTCGCGCTACCTACTCTAAAACCGGCATCATTCATAATACGAATTTGTAACGGTATATTATTTTTTATTCCACCAATTACCAATTCACTTAGTGCGCCTGTCATACGTTTTATCGCTTCGTCGCGTGTTGGCGCATGAACAATCAATTTACCAATCATAGAGTCATAATACTGGGGTACCACATAGCCTGTGTAAATGTGTGAATCCATTCGAACACCTAAACCACCAGGTGCATGATACGAGGTGATTTTACCTGGAGAGGGCATAAAGTTATCGGGATCTTCTGCATTAATGCGGCATTCTATAGCATGGCCTGTAATTTTTACGTCTTCTTGCGTAATGCTTAGCGGGTCACCGTTAGCAATACGCAACTGCTCTTTAATAATGTCAACACCCGTTATCATTTCTGTAACGGTGTGTTCAACTTGAATACGGGTATTCATTTCTATGAAAAAGAACTCTCCCTTTTCATACAAAAATTCAAATGTTCCTGCGCCTTCATAACCAATTTCTACACAAGCTTTGGCACAACGCAAACCAATTTTTTGCCGTATTTCTTCTGTTATTTCTGGCGCGGGTGCTTCTTCTACCACTTTTTGATTTCGACGTTGCATAGAGCAATCGCGCTCGGCTAAATGGACTGCATTACCGTGACTGTCTGAAAGTATTTGGAATTCTACATGACGTGGATGCTCCAGATATTTTTCCATATACACTTGGTCATTATTAAAAGCCGCGCCTGCCTCTGCTTTTGTTAACGATATTGAGTTAAGTAACGTAGCCTCACTATGCACCACACGCATACCACGACCACCGCCACCACCCGAAGCCTTAATGATAATTGGATAACCTATTTTTTTTGCTATCTTTAAGTTTTCATCACCGTTTTCAGTTAGTACGCCGTCGGAACCTGGCACACAAGGCACGCCTGCTTTTTTCATAGCGCGAATGGCCGCAACCTTGTCACCCATAATACGTATCACATCGGCTTTGGGGCCAATAAATTTAAACCCGCTTGATACTACGCGTTCTGCAAAATCAGCATTTTCTGATAAGAAACCATAACCTGGGTGAATGGCAACAGAGTCTGTAATTTCGGCGGCACTAATAAGTGCAGGGACAGAAAGATAACTTTCTGATGCTGGCGCAGGACCAATACATACCGCCTCGTCGGCTAAACGAACATGTTTTAAATCTCGATCGGCCGATGAATAAACCGCAACGGTTTTAATGCCCATTTCGCGACAAGCACGCAATATACGAAGCGCTATTTCTCCTCGATTGGCAATAACAACTTTATCTAACATTTTTGCCGCCTATCCGATGATAAATAAAGGCTGGTCAAACTCGACAGGTTGACCATTTTCAATCAGTATTTGCTTCACGAGACCTGACTTATCGGACTCGATTTGATTTAAAATTTTCATCGCTTCAATAATACAAATAGTCTCGCCTTCTGCTACCAGTTGGCCTACTTCTACAAATGCAGATGCAGCTGGTGACGACGCACGGTAAAAAGTACCAACCATTGGTGACTTAACCGCATGACCAGATATAGCGGCATCTTCTGGTGTGCTAATTTCATTAGCAACTGGCGCGCTAACGGCAACCGGTGCGGCAATAGTATGTGTAATTGGAGCGGCAACACTCGATTGTCTCGAAATACGTACCGACTCTTCACCTTCTGAAATTTCTATTTCAGTAATGCCCGACTCTTCGACTAATTCGATGAGTTTTTTAATCTTTCTAATGTCCATAACGGTACCTTTTTTGTTTGGTTTATTTAGCGTTTTTAGCCAAATATTGTTCTGCCGCGTCTATTGCTAATTGATACCCTATAGAACCAAGACCGCTAATTACACCTACGGCAACATCAGAAAAATATGACTGTTGCCTAAACGCTTCGCGTTTGTATATATTAGATAAATGAACTTCTATAAATGGGATATTAACGGCCAATAAAGCATCCCTTAAAGCGACGCTGCTATGCGTAAATGCGGCAGGGTTGATAATAATAAATTGTATTTTGTCTGTATGCGCTTGATGAATTTGAGAAATTAATTCTGATTCGCTATTGCTTTGAAAAGTAGTGACCGCTATTTTCTTTTGCGCACAATAATTCGTTATATGTTGATTAATATCATCTAAACTTTCAGCACCATATAAGCTGGGTTCGCGAACGCCAAGCATATTTAAGTTAGGGCCATTGATGATTAAAATTGATGTCATATTCAATTAATAACAAATAGGATGGTAATTGAATTGGATTCTAATCTATTTCGTAGATTTTAGTTATGTTTTTTTGGAAGATAAAGGAAATTAGTAACAATTAAAGGAATTTAAAGATTTTTAGACAAAAAAAACGGCGGGTAACCCGCCGTTTTTAAGTAAGCAATATCAGTACAAGATTCCTTAACTAAATGGAGCTGAAATTACTTTCCGCCACACTTGCCTTCGCCACATTTACCTTCAGATGTTTTAGCTTTAGAGCCACCACATTTACCTTCACCACATTTACCTTCCATCGCTACTTGATAACCGCTAGAAAGTTTTTGCATTGCGAATGGGTTTTCACCTGCCAATGCTATTGGAGAAGCTGCTAATGAGCCTACTAAAGATGCGCCTAATATTACTGCTAATGATTTTTTGTTCATGTTTTCCCCCAAGGAAATTTTTTAAATAGTTGTACTATTTTTAATTTTTGTACGCTCATAAGAGCCAGTCCAATTATAAAAGTTCAAATTTAATTAAGCAAATGACCTTGTAATCATAAAAGGCTTTAGTTACGCTTTTTAATACAATCTAAATATGCTACCTCATCGGGCATTTTATTATTACGCTGTGCAAGCCAAAGCGACTCCCCTAAACAATCCATAATAAGGTGCTCACTTTGATGAATATCTTTAGTTCGTTTTACACTTTTATTAAGTAAAGCATCTATACCAACAGGCCTTTTGGCTTGCACTTGCTCTTTAATTGCAACGTGCATGCTCATGTGTAAAAAAGGGTTTTCTTGCCCTTGTTCTGGCATAAAATCTTGTTTAATTGCATTTTTAGAATCCAATAATTTATGATACTCAGGGTGCATTAATAACGCGTCAGAAATAATAATCTCTAGGGGGCCTAGTGGTAATTTATTTTTGGTTTTTTGCCAAACATCAAAATAGGTTTGGCGCAATTTATCACGATCATTTGAAAAAATCATAGCTATTTATTCTGTTTTATCTTTAAAAGTACATTGTTTATAAATAATGCATGCTCCGCATTTTGGTTTTCTGGCGACACAAATATAACGCCCGTGTAAAATTAACCAGTGGTGCGCATTAACTAAAAACTCTTTTGGGATGTTTTTTACTAGGCCTTTTTCTACTTGCAGTACGTTTTTTCCTGGAGCGATACCTGTTCGGTTACCCATTCTAAAAATATGCGTATCTACCGCCATAGTGGGGTGACCAAAAGCGGTATTTAAAACCACATTAGCCGTTTTTCTGCCTACACCAGGTAAGGCTTCTAGCTGTTTTCTGTCTTCTGGCACTTGACTATTATGCTGCTCTACCAACATTTGGCATGTTTTAATTACATTTACGGCTTTGGTATTATATAAACCTATCGTTTTAATGTAACTTTTTAGACCGTCTAATCCCAAATCAAATATGGCTTTGGGTGTATTGGCTATTGGGTAAAGCTTGTTTGTGGCCTTGTTTACCCCAACATCGGTAGCTTGTGCAGACAATATAACAGCAATAAGCAATTCAAAAGTCGAGCTATAGTTAAGCTCTGTTTTAGGGTTGGGATTGTTTTCTTCTAATATTGAAAACAAATCATGAACATCTTTTTTTTTCATTGGGGTTTTATGCCGCACTAACCTGAACTTTTACAACATCGGCTTTATTCGCTTTTTCTTTGCGTTTAGCATCTATAAGGTTTTTAATTACAAGGATTGCGCCTAAACCAAAAAATGCACCTGGTGGCAATACTGCCAGTAAAAAGCCTGCAGGTTCATCGGTAAAATGTATTGCCCAGCCACGCGCCGCTTCACCAAACAATAAATTCATTTGCGAAAATAAAGTTGCCGTACCAATTAACTCTCTAACGCCCCCTAGTAATACTAAAACAACAGTAAAACCAAAACCCATAAAAAAGCCATCTATGGTGGACTCTATAACCGGGTTTTTAGCGGCAAACGCCTCTGCACGACCAATAATTGCACAATTAGTAACAATAAGTGGAATAAATATACCTAATATTAAATACATTTCATGCAACCATGCGTGCATTGACAGCTCTATAATCGTCACGATACAGGCTATGATTAATACAAACACAGGAATACGAATTTCTTTTTTTACAATGTGGCGTATTGAAGAAATAATACTGTTGGAAAGAACCAGCGTTATCGTTGTGGCTATACCCAGTGCTAAACCATTCACTACCGTGCCAGACACGGCCAACAATGGGCATAAACCTAAAAGCTGCACCACACCTACATTATTTTTCCACAAACCGTCATTAATAATGGTTGAGTATTTACTCATTTTTTTCGCCCCTCACTTCTACCTTTTCAAATAATGTTTTTTTGTTTGCTTGATAAAACTGCAATGTTTTATGTACCGCTTTCACTATCGCCCGTGGTGAAATAGTTGCACCACTAAACTGATCAAAAACACCGCCATCTTTTTTTACTTTCCATTTTTCTGACACAGGGTTTGTTAAAGATTTTTGATTAAAGCCCAGTATCCAGTCCGATTTTTTTTGATCAATTACATCACCTAAGCCGGGGGTTTCTTTATGCCCCGTTACCCTTACCCCTGTTAAGGTGCCGTCTTTTTTTATTCCGACTAATAAAAATATACTGCCACTGTAGCCATCGGGTGCAATGGCTTGAATTATTACCGCTGTTGGTTGACCATTTTTATACGCTCTATAAATGTCTACACTTTGTTTGCTACTTAACAAATTGTCAGACACGTTTATTTTGTCTTTAATAATATCGTTATTAAATTGTTTTTTATCTACTAACTGATACAAGTTTTTTAGTAATGCCTGTCTTTTATTAATGTCTATTTGTTCACGGGTCACTTGTTCCATTATCACCACAGAAAAATTACCCAATAACGCAAATGCAGATAAAATTAAGCCGGTGATAAATATTTTTTTAATGTTCATTATTTTTTAGTTTGTTGCCCAAAAACTTTAGGCTTAACAAAATAATCTATCGTTGGGCTTGCCATATTCATTATTAATACCGCAAAAGCTACACCATCTGGATAGCCACCCCACGAACGTATAACCCAAGTAAAAAAGCCTACGCCAATACCAAAATAAATTTTACCCCGTGGGCTAGAAGGCGCGGTTACAGGGTCGGTGGCAATAAAAAAGGCCACTAACATTAAACCACCACTAAACAAATGAAACAATGGCGAAGGTTGCGTATCGGGATCTATAAGGTAAAACAAACCCGAAAATACAAATGTACTAACAATAACGGCAACAGGAATATACCACTGAATAACTTTTTTATAAATAAGCCAAACACCGCCAATAAAGAAGTAGTTAGCAATCCACTCCCAACCGACTGCGCCATAATCCCCAAAAATAGGGCTTAATTTAATTTCGGCGATACTTTCATTTTGACGTAATGCTGTTTTTATCGTATCTAACGGGGTCGCAGACGACAAACTGTCCCACGCGACGGTGGGAGGTAGTTGCCCCGTAAAAATGGTGCTTAGCGTTTCCATTAAAGATAAGTCAACCAATGCTAACTGTTCTGGCGCAATCCATTGTGACATGTGAGCTGGGTAGGAAATAAGCAACACCACGTAACCGACCATTGCAGGGTTAAAGGGGTTTAAGCCCAAACCACCATACAGTTGTTTTGCAAAAATAATGCCTATTACTATGCCCAGTGCGGTTAAGTACCATGGCAATAGTGGCGGTATGGCCAAGGCAAATAACCATGCTGTAACCACTGCACTTAAATCTGTTAGTGCGGGCATTATTGGGCGTTTACGTAACCATAAAATACTCGCTTCTGCCAATAGTGCAAAAAATATGGCTATCCAAATATTAATAAAAATACTAAAACCAAACATGTAAGCATAAGCTAAGGTGCCTGGCATTAATGCCATTAACACCAAAAGCATTATTTTGCTGATACTAGACTTACTTTGCCTATGCGGTGAAGATAAAAAACCAAGCTTCATTATTTTGTACCTTCTTTTGTAGTTTGTTCTGCCATTTTTTGGGCCGCTTCTTTTTTCAACCGCTTTTTTTCTTGAGCGCGTTTTATTGCATCTGCAATGGCTTGTTTTTTCGAGTCATCCACGCTGCCGTCCTTTGTTTTGGCTTTAAGCGCCTCACGTTTTTTTGCCATGCGCTGCTCGCGTTCTTGTTTGGCAAGTTCGATGCGTGCGTCCCTAAATTCGTGGCGTTTACGAGCATTGTCTGCCTTTTTTTGATTGGCATCATTTTTACGAATTTGCGTTTTTGCAAAACGGTAGTATTGCACTAAAGGTATATGGCTTGGGCATACATAAGAACAACAACCACACTCTATACAGTCGGCAATACGATGCTCTTCTAAACGTTCGTAATTTTTAGCTTTTGTATACCAGTAAAGTTGTTGTGGCAATAACAGTGCGGGGCAAACTTCTACACAGGCACTACAACGTATACATGTTTGTTCCGGTTTTGGCTCTGGGCATTCTTCTTTACTGGCAACAATTATGCAGTTGCTAGACTTAACCAACGGTGCTTGTAAATTTTGCAGTGTAAAGCCCATCATTGGCCCACCCACTATAATACGTTCTGCTTGTTCACTATAACCGCCTGCTTGTTTTATAAATAAAAAAATTGGGTTGCAAATTAACAATACGTAATTACCGGGTTTATTACAGCCTTCACCCGTTAAGTTACAAATCCC
>CAZPSE010000032.1:0-16631 GCA_964589575.1 uncultured Gammaproteobacteria bacterium
CCAGCACCAATTTTTGCTACATGCCATTACAAGCCATTAGTGATCGCCTAAAATACATTTTAGAATTACGCCCACTGTTAGGTTTACGCTCACCAATACATACCGTTGGTCGTATGATTAACCCGTTCCAAAGCCCGTATTCTATACAGGCCATTTTTCACCCGGGTTATCAGCTGGTGCATCAAGAAGCGTCGCAAATACTAAACCAAGAAAACATGTGCGTGTTTAAAGGTGAAGCGGGTGAGGTAGAACGTAACCCAGACAATAAAACCGTAGTGTCTTACGTAGAAGACGGTGAAATGAGCGATGAAGAATGGCCGGCTTTATTTGCGCGTCGTCATCTTAAAGAAAACGAGTTGGATGCAGTTAATTTAAAAACCATGTGGCAAGGCGGTATAAAAGACAGCGAATATGCCGATGCGGCCATTATTGGTACGGCAGCCATTGCTTTGCGTTTAATGAAAAAAGCCAGCACGCCAGATGAAGCCTTTAAACTAGCCCAAAGCATGTGGCAAAATCGTAATAAAGATAAATTTTCTTAACCCCATATTATGTCCCAAGCCTTGCTTGGGGCATAATGTTAAACAGGTAATACCACTTGTTTATCACCTTCTTGCCACGGCGTATGTTTTATCATTACAGCTTTAAAGCAATCGCTAGCTAACCAGTAACTTAGCCATTTATTAGTCTTTATATACGGGCTGGTTTCAAACCATTTTTTATCTACCGATGCAAATTGCCTAATAAAAGGGAAAATGGCCACATCTACATAACTTGCGTTGTCGCCCATCAAAAAATCACTTTTAATCAACCGCTGTTCCAGTTGTTTTAAAAACACTTCGCCTCTTTGTCTGTATTGCTGTTCGGTAAACTCGGTAAACCTATCGGCATACTTGTAGTTATCTAAGTGGCTTTTAAACTCGTTATCGTTTTGGCTTATTAGTGCATTGCCTTCGTCGGTATTTATTTGTAGCCAATGGTTTGGGTCATTAATAGTTAACGCCCAAAACATTATGTCTAAGCTCTCGTCCAAAAGGCTGTGTTTATCTATTTGCAACACCGGCACAGTGGCTTTAGGTGAAAGCTGCAAAAGCGCGCTTGGCTTTTTAGATAACAATACTTCGCGTAACGCCACTTTAATTAATGCACTTACTAAGGCCATCCTTGCGCGCATGGCATAGGGGCATCGCCTAAAAGAGTAAAGGATGGGTAGGGGCATTGTTGCAACTAATCGTTATAAACGTTTAGTTTACAATTTTCGGGGTACAGGTTGCGCATTTAAAAAACTTATCCAAGCATTAAAAAACATTAAGCATAAGAACTTGCTTATATTAGAGAACTCTAATACAATGCGCCGCATCTACTCAGAAACAACAAACGTTTCTGGTAACGAACCAAGGTTCAAAACAATTTTTAAATTAACTAGAGTATATTTATTATGAAAACTTTGACATTAATCGCAATGGTTGCATCTTTAACAGCTGCTTCTTCTTCTTTTGCTGCTGACAACAACGGTTCTGGTACCGGTGCTGCTAACAACGACCTTAACAACAGCGGTTCTGCTACTACTTACGGAAACGGTTCTTCTGCTTCTAAAGGTAACACTGCTGGTATTGGTAAAGGCGACGCTTCTGGTGAAGGTTCTTTTGACATGAGCTTTTCTTTTAAAGGTAAAGCTGCTGGTAAAGGCGACTTTGACGGTAAAGGCACAGGTTCTTCTGACCAGAAAGCTGCTGGAAATGCATACGGCAACAACGACTTAAGCAACAATGCTAAAGGCAACAGTTCTGCTGCTGCTCAGTAAGACTGTATTAAGTGGCGGTTTAACCGCTACTTAAATAAAAAAAGCCCGCTTTATGCGGGCTTTTTTGTGCCTATTACTTTTTCATTGCAATAACAAACAACGAGCCTGACGTTTCAAACTCTTTATAACTTAAGGAAGCCCTGATTAACTGGGTTAGAATTGCGCTGAGAAAAAAGTGTCGGCACTTTTAGCCAGTGCAAAATTAGTTCAGTTAATCAGGGCTTCCTTAATGCAAAACCTTGCTGCTAGGTATAACCACATTTTGTGCCCATCCTGTTACTTCTAATGCGCGTTCAATTACTTCAAAAAAATTATTTAAAATAGCTTTATTAATATTTAAGTTGATGCCTCGACCTTTTTTAGGTAATAACGTTAGCGTTAAAGCACCGGTTTTTGTGGGTGTTAAGTTAATCGTTTGTACTAAAAAACCATTTTCACCCAGGGGAAAATCATCACCTTTTTTAAATTTTTGGCTAAAATCTTGCCCTTGTGAGTCTGATGCTTGCTGAAAATCTGCCATGTCTTGAACGTTACTGCTTTCTGGTTTGCTGACAGGCCCTCTCAACTTAGCGGTGTTTTGTTTAAACTCAGACAAAATAGACAGCGTAAACCGACGGGTTAACCAAAAACGAAACTCTTGTTTATCTGCGGTACTAACACTTAGTAAAATGCGGTCTTCACCTTGGTCGTACCGACAGCTAATTTGTTCAAGTGAACTCATAATCACTCCATTGCGGTATGTATTTATGGGCGCTTTTCATTTGTTGGTCATGAAACTTACTGTTGGGCAATACCTGCTCTAATGTTTTCCAAAATTTAACTGAATGATTCATTATTTTGGTATGGGTAAATTCGTGCAATAAAACATAGTGTAAATAACTGGGTGGCATAAATATTAATTTATAGTTTAAATTGATATTGCCTTTGGTAGAACAACTTCCCCAACGTGTTTTTTGCGCTCTTATTTTTATTTGTTGGTAACTAAAATTGTATTTTTTGGCTAACTGTTGCGCTTGAGATAAAAAATGTTTTTTTGCGATTGTTTTAATTTCTAGCAATAGTGCCTCTTTTACCAGTGTTTCATTTTTAACGTTTCCAACCACATTTAAGCTGTCTTTTATTAACGTGGCTTTAACTGTTTTGTAATTTAAGGCAATGTAGCGCACGTTTAACTTTAAACCCATTGCTTGCAGGTAAATACTTTCTGGCAAGTTGGGTTTTATTTTTGGCGTTAACTTATCTACGTGTTTATTTATCCAATGTTGTTTGTCTTTTAGCAAAGCGGGTATACAGTCTGCACTGCTTTTTATTGGCAAGATAATTTCTAGGCCTTTTTCGGGGCTAATAGATAAGCGAACGTATTTTGCTCTTTTAGAGTAGCGAACGGTATATTGTGGTATTTTTTTCATAGTAAATTAGTGTTTAAACCCAACCCATCATAGCATTAGTGGCTAAATTGCAAAAGGCAAGGGGTCGACAAAAAAGGGTGTTTTTACTGCTTTTTAAAGGCGGATTGTAAGCTGACCAAAACAAACAGTATAAAGCTAACCATGACAATGGCGGGGCCCGCTGGCAAGTCAAACTGGTATGAGGCAAACAAACCACCGCAAGCACTAAGCAACGACAAGTAGGTTGCACTTTTCATCATTTGTATTGGGTTGTCACTAACATAACGGGCAGTTGCCGCAGGGATTATTAACAACGAGGTGATTAATAATAACCCGGTTAATTTTATTGCCGATGCAATAACCAGCGCCAAGGTCATCATTAATATTAACTGTGAGCGGTATACATTAACCCCATCCACCACGGCTATGTCTTCGTTAATGGTTATTAGTAGCCAGTCTTTCCAGTTGTATTTTATAATTATTAATACACTTACGGTTACTAATAACATGGTAAACACATCGGTTTGCTCTATGGCCAATATGTCGCCAAATAAATAACTGTTTAGGTCTATATAAATGGGTTCTAAAAACGCCAATAGCACCAAACCTAGCGCCAAACTTACATGGGCTAGTAGGCCTAATAAAGAATCGTCTGACAGCAGTTGTTTTTTTTGTAGTTGTAGCAGTAAAAAGCTCATCACCACGGCAGATATTATCATCCCCCAAAAGGTGGATATGCCAACCATAATACCCATAACAATACCCAATACCGCCGAGTGCGATAAGGCACTGCCAAAATAGGCCATCTTGCGCCAAACTACAAAACAGCCTAACGGTGCGGTCATTACCGACAATAATAAAGCGGCGATAATTATATTAATAAGAAACGTGTCCACCTTTATGCCTCGTCCTTATGTTCGTGTATGCAACCGTCTACATCGTGTTGGTGGTCGTGTTTGTGGGTGTATAAAGCCAACTCGCTATGCGCCAATGCTCCAAATAATTTTAAGTATTCGGGGTGTTGTGTAACGTGAGACGGCTCACCAGAGCAACAAATATGTTGATTTAAACACACCACTTTATCGGTCGATGCCATCACTAGGTGCAAGTCGTGCGAGACCATTAACACCGCACAATGATGACGGTTTCTAATTTGAGCAATTAACAAGTACAGCTCTTCTTGGCCGGTAATGTCGACCCCTTGGGCAGGCTCGTCGAGGATTAACAATTGCGGTTTAACCAATAATGCCCGCATTAATAATACCCGTTGTAACTCGCCGCCCGATATTTTTTGAATGGGTCGATGCAAGATATTGCTTATTTTTAACTCGTTAACTAACGCATCAAAATAGCTTTTTTCATAAGTGTGTTTGCTGTGTTTTAAAAAAAAATCTACCGATAATGGCAAAGAGTTATCTATATGCACTTTTTGCGGTACATAACCCATTTTAAGATTACTTTGTTTCCATACTTCGCCTGCGTCTTGTTTTAACACGCCTAGTAGGATTCTTACCAAGGTGGTTTTGCCTGACCCGTTTGGCCCAATAAGTGTTACAATTTCATTTTCTTTTATGTCAAAACTAATATCATTTAACACCTCGTCCGACAAAAAACTTTTGCGAATCCCACTAAATTTTGCAACAATTTGTTTTGTCATTTTTAGGCTTTTAAGGTTAAACGTTTAACCCTAATCCTCATATAGAAATGTGAAACGGGTGTAATCATTTGATGTGCATAGGAAAACTAAAAACGTCGTGGTCACCTTATTGGTGATGAGACGATTTTTAGTTTTACTAGGTGCATTAAAGGATTGTGGCATTTTTATATTTTCTATCTGAGGATTAGGGTTTAAACATGCCATTCTACCATAGCGTCCTTTTATGCTAAGTAAGTTCTTATACCCTCTTTTATTGCTGTTTGTTTTAAGTACCGTTTTGCAACCTGCTTTGGCAAATAAGAAAATTGTGGTTACCATTAAACCGTTGCACTCTATAACGACTAATTTATTAAAAGGTGTAGATGAACCCCTTTTATTGATAAAAAATTTACAGTCTCCGCACCACTTTCATTTAAAACCGTCACAAGCAAAGTTAATACAAAATGCGAAATTAGTCATTTGGGCAGGGGAGAAAATAGAGTCACCATTGGCACGCTTTTTTTCTAACTTACCCGCAGGTACTAGCCTTTCTTTTAGTACGTTAATTAACCCAAACCAATTACTGCAAGAGAACCCACATTATTGGCTAGACCCAATTAAAATAATAACTTTTGCAAATGAAATACAAAAAAGACTGCAAGGCATTTACCCAACTGATAAACGCACAATTAAAAGTAACTATGAGTCTCTTAAACTACAACTGCAACAATTAAACACACAAATTAGCAAAAAACTTGATAATAAAAAGTTGTCTTTTATAACGCTACATAACGACTTAGAACATTTTAATGCGCGTTATCAATTAAACCAATTAGCCAGTTTGCAAACCAGTGACCATCAAAAGCCATCTATAAAACAGGTTTTAAACATTAAAAAAATACTGAATGAAAATCAAGATAGTTGCATTGTGCATAACCGTTACGCACCTAAAAAATGGCTAAATATTATTAATAAAAATCAACAAAACAAAACAATAGAAATTGAAACCATGGGGAAAGCTTTAGCTAACGGGGGAAATTTGTACTTTGACTTAATGCACAAGCTCAGCAATCAAATACTGTCTTGTGCTAAATAAAAGCTTACATCGCTTTTAGTAATTGGTCTTCGTATTCAAAACGATCATCTATCGCTTCGCCTAACGTAGAAACATCATCAATTAAGTGTCTTAATTCAATTTCTTGATCACCTGCATACTTGTCATTAAAGGCAACAAATGCCGCTGTTGATTTTTCAATTTGAGGGTACAGTAAGTCTGCCGTTTTTTTTACTAATTCACGTCGTTCACTACCGTCACGAATTCGGTCAAATATTTCAAAATGCCCAAGTGCGGCATAGTCCATTAGTATTTGACAAAACTCAGTCACTTGTAGGTTCATAGAGCCGTCTTTATCTGACTCTTTAAAGCTTGAAAGGTGATAGTACGACTTTAATAAATCGCCTCTTTCGGTTAGTAATTCTTTAATTACTGTTAGTACTTTTTTGCGTCTATCTTTAGCTAGATAAGACTCTAACTTTGTATTTTTCATATCTCACCTTTTTAAGGAAATCCTGATTAACGGGCTAAAGCATGATTAAAAATTTAATCTCGGTCTGCGCATAAGCATTGGCATTATACTAATTAGCGCTAAGCCTTGCTTGTTCACAGCTGTATCGTGAACTAGCAAGGCTTACCAAGCGGGCTATTGGGGCATTAGCTGATAACGTTATCGCCTACCGTTTGTAAGCCTCGCTAGTTTTGAAAAAGCACCAAAACAAGCAATGCTTAACGCTAATAGTTTGAAACTCCAGTTGATCAGGGCTTCCTTAAGGAAGCCCTGATCATCTAACGTATCATCTGTAATTTTTACATACTACAATTCAATATCGCCAATAGGCTATTTACCTACAAAAACCCGTTTATTGATATTTAATTGACGTTTATTATTAACTTTGTCTTCAAGCGTTAAGCTAACTAAATTGACATGCTCTACTTTATTAGGTAAATATATTAGGCCTGAGAACTGATTGTTTTTGCCTTTACGTAAATGACCAGAGTGTAAAAAACGACCCGACGTAATTTCGAATGGTACGTAGTTGACTAGGCCGCTAGACTCTATTACGTTAACTTTTAATAACACCGCTTTTTTATTTTTAACGTCTTGTCTAACCATTGTCCAATTTTTTAATATCGGCGCGGTTCGGTCATGGCTAATGCTTATTATTCTGTCTGCGCTGTTGCCTGCACGGTCAAAGGAACTTAATAAAAAGTTATTTTTACCTTTATTTAACTCCAATGTGATTACAAATTTTTCATTAATTATTTCTATGGGTGTTTCATCTAAAACCACCCTGCTTGCACCTTTAATTAAGCCTGTAAGAATAACCACATTTGAACGCGTTAATTGAGGAAACGAATCGACTTCAATTAACGGTGCGTCATTATCCAATTCTACAAAAAAGGCTGTTGTTTGAGCTTGCTTTTTATTAACAATTTTTAATTGATATTCGGTTTTATTGTTTAGCAGTATAAAATTAATTTGATACTTGCCATTTTTGTCGCTAATCGCTTTACCTAATAATGAGTTTCCAGCATAAAGCTTAAGTTTACTTTTAGGCAATGTTTCACCAGACAACGTAAAGTTTTGATCCATTGATAATAAGCGACGGCCACCATCACCACGACCAGACGTTAAAGATAACAAGCGTGAAAAAATATTTTGTATCGGCTTATAGTGTATTAGGTGAATTAGGTCAGTACTGTTACCTGCCAAATCCACTGCTTTTAATTTTATTTTATTTGGGCCTTCTGTTAACTTAACATTGGCTTCAAACTTACCGCCTGCTGTAACGTCTATTTTTTTTCCTTGCAAGGTCAATTCCACACCGGGTTCAACATCACCTTTTATTACGGTTATTTCTGTATCAACAATGGTTTTACTTTCTGGTGAATTAACGGCTATATAAGGTGGAAAATCATCATATATTTTTTGAAAACTTATAGAGCGACTGCGTTTACTAGGGAAACCATCTTTGTCTAAAGATGATATACGCCAAAAGTAGGTGCCTTCTTTAATATCTTTTAATGTGTACGAGTTGGTTGTTAGTCGGTTTGCATTAATCATAGTTTTGTTAAAACCAGAATCATTAGCAATTTCTAACCAATACAACACTGCGCCTTTAACCTTTTCCCATTTAAAGGTTGCCTGCGCTTTATAAATAATAATGTTATCTTTTGGAGTAATAAGTTTGGGTGGCGGTAATAACTTTTTAGGTTTACTTAAGCCGTCTTTAGAAATAAACAAACCCTGATCTTTTGCTAAGTCTATAGACTTACGCTTGTGGGTAATGGTCATTTTACCGTCATAGTTAGCCACTTTGGTTTTTCCGTTTTCATCACGATCAATAAAAAAGTTTTTTGAGTTGGTTTTAAGGGTCATGCCAGGTACTTTAACTTCAAAACTGTTACGGCTATTTTTATTTAGCAAAGCAAACACTCCACCCTTTATTACACTAACGGTAGTGTTTTCTGTTTTCTTTAATAAATTAGAGCGTGACTGTTTAATAACCACTTGAGAGTTACTGTTTAAGCGTAATTTACTTTCATCTTTAAACAAAATTTCTGCAAATGAGTCACCCAAGGTTCTTATTTTATCGCCTTCAATAAAGGTAGAAAATAACTCTGCCCCAAACCAAGTGCGTGTTTTTAAATTGTTACGGTCAACCTTGCCTTTAAGGTCATTTAAAACCGCCTCGGCTTTTTGATTTTGTTTGCTTTTACAAATTTTTATGGCTTGCTCTGCGCTTTTTATGGCTTTGTCTAATAACTTACTGGCATCTTCCCATCGATTCGATTTTTTTAGTACCAACACCTGCTTTTGAAATAATATGGCTTTACTTAATTCCCTATTAGCAAAAATTTTAGCTTGTAATTTTGTTGCTTCTTTTATTAGGTCGTTAAGCTGCTTAATCTTTTTATTGGTTAATATAACCACTTTGCCTGGTACGATAAGTTCCATACCGACACGAATACTGGCCGCCGATGATAAGCGGTTCACTTCTAATATGGTTTGCCATAATTCGGCATCACCTAAATAAATTCGTGAAATATCACGTATTGATTGGTTTTTTTCTACCGTAATGGTTTTGGGCTGGGCATGAGTTTGGTTTATTAAACCCAATACAAGCAATATAGATAGGCACAATTTTATACCGCTCTGTTTGCTTATATTCATTATCACTCGCATTGATTAAAAAGGTTTTACTGTAACGTTAATAATGTCTTCGCTGGTTGCACACGATGACGTGGTATTGTCTGAAACAATTAACTTAACCTGATACTTTCCTGGCTTTTTCCATTGATAGGACACCTTCTTTCCGTTTTTAATTGAACCATCGTTAAAATACCATCGATAGTTTAAGCTGTCGTTGTCTTTATCATACGAGCCTTTTGCATCAAATATAACATTATCATTCGCACTACCAATAAATACCGTTTTGTCACCACCTGCATTGGCCTTTGGTGGGTTATTTACTCTTATCAAACCTTTTTGTACCGATGTATTACAACTTAAACCCGAATCGTCTGATACGCTCACTTCAAATGGATAGGAGCCTGCCTTACTAAATATGGCTCGTAGCGTCGACCCCTTGCTTAGTTTATCGCCCACTTTCCAGCTAATATCGCCGACTTTACCAAAGTCATCAGTACTATTTTTTGCAGACAATACCGTTGCTTCGTTTACACATAACATGGGTATAGCGTTAAGAGCAATTTGAGGTGGCTGATTAATTAATATCGTTTTACTGGCCAATACAGTACCTTGTTTTGCATGTCTAATTTTTACTGTTTGTCTTCCTACTCCATTAAAGCGGTAGCTAATGTTTTTATTGGTCACTTTTAATCGCTCATCGTTTACCGACCAAATTAACGGTAGGTTACTGGCTAAACCTGTAACATTTAGCGCTACGTTATCGCCATTGCATACCAAGTTATTTGCGGTATTAATAATTACTGTTTTAGCCTCACTTACCAGCACCTGTATTTCATCTTCATGTGTGCCATTAAGCTGTTTAGAATCATCCGTTACTAATAGTTTTACGGTATATGTTCCTGCTTTTTTGTATTGATGATCCACTCTTACGCCACTTTGCTCGGTTCCGTCACCAAAGTCCCAAAAGTAATTAATTATTCCACCATCAGAATCAGTCGACCGTGATGCATCAAAGGCAACAATGTCATTAATTTCAACTTGTTGGTTTGAACCTGCTTTAGCAACAGGCGATGCATTAACTAAAACCACCGCTTTTACATAAGTACTATTACACGCACTTTTTGCATTGCTTTGTATGGTTAAACTTATGTCGTACTTTCCTGGTTTTGCATATTGGTGTTCTACCACTTCACCGTCAGATGTTGTGCCGTCACCAAAATCCCACAACCAATTGGTTATTGTGTCTGGCCCTGCCGAAGAATTGCTGCCATCAAAAACCACCGTTTCTGTTAAGGCTACATGGTCCACTGCTAAAATTTGGGCAATAGGTGCTGCCAATACGGTTACTTTAACAAAATCAGAATCGCTACTATCACATTGCTGTATTTGATCACCCGTAATGGTTAATTTAACATTGTAAATGCCCGCTTTGGTATAGGCATGTGCGGGTGTTGCGCCGCCACCATTATTATCATCGCCAAAGTCCCAAAAATAACTGTTCACTAAACCATCAGAATCGGTTGATTTTGAACCGTTAAAACTAACCGTGCTATTGGCGCAGGCTTGCATGTCTTGCCCTGCATTTGCAACGGGAGACTCGACCACTTTTATAATCATTTCATCTTCATCTTTACCACAAAACAATCCCGTATTGTCTTCAACTTTTAGTTTTACAGAATAAGTACCGCCCGTTTTGTAGACTTTGGTTGGGTTTAAACCTGTGCCCGTTGTACCGTCTCCAAAACCCCAGTTATACTTTAATAACCCACCCTTTCCATCGTAAGAACTGGCACCATCAAAAACCACATTACTGCCCGCACAAGAAACTTTATCTAAACCTGCATCGGCAACAGGTGGTTCATTAATGCGCACCACTAACGATGCTCTGTCTTCGCTATTATTTTGTCGTTTGTCGTCATTAACACTAAGCACTACAGGGTATATGCCCGGCTTGTTATAGGTATGTTGCGCTTGCGCACCTGATTTTTTATCACTACCATCACCAAAGTCCCAAAGGTAGGACAACTTATCGTTATCCGAATCTAAACTGTTGGATGCATCAAAGGTAACGGATGCCTCGCACGTTAAAACATTGTTGCCCGCAATTGCCACAGGCTGGTTATTAACTTCTATTTTAATTTTTCGTTTTACAATCGAGTTTTCTACGCCGGCATCATCTACCACGGTTAAGTGTGCAAAATAAATACCGCTTTCTTTAAATGATTTTAAAACACGGGTTTTTTTATAACGCTTGTGGCTGTCTGAAAAATGCCAAATAATTTTTGTTATTTTGCCATCAACATCTACTGCATTAGTGGCATCAAACAACACAGAATGCCCAGGTGATGTAATGATTTTTTTAGGTACCTTAACCGTTGGTGGGTAATTTACATGCACTTTTATAGAGTCTAATGCAGATTGTGATGGTTCATCTAAATCGGTCACTTTTAACGATACGGGATAGTCACCAGGTTTTGCAAAGCTATAGCTAATTTGTTGTTGTTTTAATTCTGTTCCATTTGGCATTGTCCAAACATAACGGGCAATATTGCCATCAATATCCGACGATTTTGAACCATCAAAATGCACTTTAATATTGGGCGCAACTACACGGTCACCCCCTGCATCGGCTATTGGTGCGCCGTTAATTTTAACCGTAAAGTAATAATTACTGGCATTATTTTGCGACCCAGAATCATCTTTAACGGTTAACTTAACTTTGTAAATACCTGGGTTTCCGTAAGCATGCAAAGGGTTTTTATCAAACGATGCTAAACCGTCACCAAACTGCCAATGATAAAAACCAATACGGCCATCTTTATCTATAGATTTTGAGGCATCAAATTGAATCAATGAGCTGTTTTGTTGAAAGTCGTATTTGGCTTTTGCAATGGGCTTTGCATTAACAACCACCTTTAAGTTATCTGTAGCGGTGGCAGTTGAACTTTTTGAATCATCTTTAATGGTTAAATTAACTTGGTATGTGCCCGCCTTGTTATAGGTGTGAGACACTTTTTTACCGCTGGCCTTAGCACCATCGCCAAAGTCCCAAAGGTAAACGCCTATCTTTCCATCGGGATCGGAAGAGGCAGATGCGTCAAAATAAACCTTTTCTAACAGTGACACCTTCTTATCAAAACCTGCAACGGCAACGGGGCGAGCATTGATAGTTACCAGTAAACTGTCTACCGCTGTATTGTTTGCAGCAATAGATGTATCAGTTACGGTTAAGCTAACTTTATATACGCCTGCTTTTTTGTAGCTGTGTTTGGCATTTTTTGTATTCGCGCGTTGCCCATCGCCAAAATCCCACAAGTAAGATTGTATGTTTTCTTCGGCATCAAACACTTTAGCGGGTACAAACTCAATAGGAACATTTAATTTGGCAATTTTATCTTCGCCAGCATCAACTTTTGGGGTGGCATTAATTAATACCGTTTGATTAACTTGGTGGCTTTGGCAAGTGGCATTTAAATCACCCGCTACTTTTAATGTAACTTTATATGCACCAGCCTGAGAATAAGTATGTCTAACGGCTACGCCTTCAGCTTCAGTACCGTCGCCAAAGTCCCAAAGGTATTGTTTTATTTTGCCTTGCTTATCTACCGATGTTGAGGCATTAAAGCGTACTTCTTTATTAGGTGCAAATGCACCACTGCTAGTAAATTTTGCAACCGGGGCCGCATTAATAGTAACGGCGTAAATACTACGTGTACCACGCCCAACCGTCAGCGCATCATCAAACGTTTGCAGCTCTACTTTGTATTTACCTGCTTGGCTGTAGGTGTGGGTAACTTTTGCTCCAGAAGCTACTTTATCGTCACCAAACGACCATTTATGCGTTAACTCACTAGTTTCTGCATCTGTCGAGTTAGACGCATCAAACATTACCGTTTGGCAACTTTCTGTACTGCTAATGCTAACGCGGTTAACAGGTCGTTGGTTTTTTATAGTTAACTTATAGGGTGCAACAAGCGCGATAGGTTCGTTTTTTAATGTTTTTAAAACAATACCCATCGCATTTCTTGCATTGTTTGACGCTGAAATAGACAAGCTTAATAGTTGCGGTTCCTTTTGTGCTTTAACCCAAACGGTTTGTTTATGCCAACGACCATTAACATTAATGGTTTTTACTTTTCGGCTTTCTAATAAACTTTCAATGCTGGTTTCGACTTTATCAATATCAAAATGTTCAAAATTAAATGCCGGCGCGTTGCTTGGCAAAATAAAATTAATGCCTGCATGGCTACCAGGTGCAACTGGAATGTAAACAGTTGGCGAAAAAGAAAAAATGGTTGCCGTATTGACCGCTTTACTTGGGTTATTGGCATCAACAATTCTTACGTCAAACACGTTACCGTCATCACCTTCTAACCCACTTACCATTAAACGGTATAACACCAAACTGTTTTCATAACTAAAGTCTGTTTTTTGTGGAATGTCAAAAACGCTAGCCCAAGCTTTATCATAAGTATTGCTGTTACCAAATGTTTTAGTAGCGACTAATTGGTAACTAATTTTATTGGCTTTTAGGGTTTTATAACTGCCATTTTTAGTGGCTGCAAACAGCCTAAATTGTGTTTTACTGTTATAACCTTTGTGTTCTTCGTCTAAAGCACCGCTAATTTCGGGGTCAAATATTTGTAACTGGTAATTAGTTTTGGAATTTTTGGGAAGCGTAAAATAAATACTTTGACGAAAATCGTCATCGCCTTCAGTAAAATCTGCTTGTTGCGAAAATGTAACAAACCGCACTTTTTGCTCGGCGTAGACAGTCGAATGAACTAAGCAAGTCACAAAAACGATGAATAATAGTTTTTTAAAGGTCGCCAAGGTTCTCATTCGCTAGTTAATAGGGTAATCTGTCTCATTATAGCCATAAAACATTTCCAGTAATATAATTTTTACTATGTCATTAAATCTACAAAAAAAGTTGTTACTTTTCTTCGTCATTTTAGCCACCGTTCCGTTTGTTATTGTCGGTTACATTCAACTTAACCTTACCCAAAATGAACTCATCAGTTCGGTAAATGATCGACTGTCTTTTACCACGACAGAAATTGCAAAAGAGATAGACAGAAAGTTTGAAAATAACTGGCATAGGCCCATTATTTTTATGAAGACTATTTTAGAAAACGATGATTTAAGCGCTCAAGAGAAAATAGATTCTTTAAAAGAAATTGCCAATTTTAAAGGCTATTTAGCCGTAAAAATTAGCGTAGAAGGGGTCGAAGATCCAATATTAATATTACAAGACAATTACAAACAAAAACTATCAGACGCTCGCGCCAAACAACTGTTTCAAACTGATCACGAAATTTTAAAACTCATTACCCACAATACAGACATTCATGTCGGCACACCTTTTTATGTTGAAGAAACCAATGATTGGATTGTCTCTATTGTCTCTCGCTTAGATAAACCCATCGCAGGGCTTAACGCTATTCTATCTTTAAAAGTCTCTGTCAACGAATTAAACGCTTTCGTTAAAACGCATAGCTTTAACAAACTTGGTCATATAACGCTAATGAATGCAAATGGCGATGTTTTGTTTAACAAAAAAAAAATAAACCTATCAAACCGTGCTTTTGAGAAAAAAGTTTTAAATATATTAAAGTCAGGCACCCGAGCCGTTGGTGTTACCCCATTCTTACAACAAGACCGTGAAATGCTTGGCTCTTATGCCATTCCACAATATGTTGACTGGGTTATTGTGGTTTCGCGTGATTTAAAGCTGGCTTACTTACCCGTTACAAAAATGATTCAAAACCTTTTATTTTGGGCATCAATTGGCATTATATTTGCTATATTTGGCGCACAGTATTTTGCCAAAATAATTAGCCGCCCCATTATTGCAATAGACAATGTCGCCTCACAAGTTAAAGAGGGTAATTTTGACATTCAAGTACCAGAAAACAACGCTAAAGATGAAATTGGCCATTTAACCACGCAATTTAATGAAATGATTATCGGTTTAAAAGAACGAGAACATGTAAAAAACATCTTCGGCCGTTACCAAAGTAAAGAACTTGTAGAGCAGTTACTCAACTCTAAAGACGCACTAAGCTTGGGCGGCGAACGTAAAAACATTACCTTATTAATGACCGATTTACGTGGTTTTACTGCCATGTCGGAAAAACATTCTCCCGAAGTGGTTATTAGCGTATTAAATGACTATTTTGAAGTGATGATTGACATCATTGAAAAATATCACGGTACCTTAAACGAAATTATAGGCGATGCTTTATTTGTATTATTTAATGCGCCAGTCGAACTTGATAATCATTCAGAAAGTGCCGTTGCATGCGCTTTAGAAATGCAACAAGCTATGCAAAAAGTAAATGAAGCCAGTGAAAAGAAAAACCTACCCACTTTAGAAATGGGTATAGGCATTAATTGCGGTGACGTGGTAGTCGGCAATATCGGCTCAAGTAAACGTACTAAATACGGCGTAGTAGGGGCAGACGTAAACTTAACCGGTAGAATAGAATCCTACACTGTCGGTGGTCAAGTATTAATTTCAGAATCTGTTCACCGTAATTGCACCAGCAACTTAGAAATAGTGAACGAATTACGCGTACAGCCCAAAGGTGTAAAAGCCATGATGTCTATTTTTGACGTTACCGCTATTGGCGCACCCTACTCTATTAAACTGGCCACTAATACTGACTATAGAACCACCTTAACCGAACCGCTTAAACTGAGTTATAAAACATTAGACGGCAAACATTTAAGCGATAAAAGTGAGCCGGCAAGCATTATAGAAATTAGCCACGAAACGGCAATTTTTGTTTGCGAAAGTAAACTGGACGTACTTAATAATTTATTAATTAATATAGCCGACAAAGATTTAAGCCAGTTTGATATTTATGCCAAAGTAGTAAAAACCAATAATAGCCATGTAGAAATACGTTTTACTGCCATTCCAGATGAAGTAAAACCTTATTTTGAACAGTTGTTACAATCCTCTTAAGATTGGTATTACTAAAAAAGGAAAATGATTAAATAAGTAAACACTGGTATAATTTGCGCTGAATTTTTAACGCACAACCGAGTAAACATCATGACAGAAAAGACCGCCTATAAAACAGCCACCGTTTTTTTTAGCGTATTTACCTTATACGCCGTATTTTTAGTCGCCACCATGATTATTAAAGGGCCATCAGCTAAATTAGCTAACCCAATTTCTACAGTAAACGCGGCACAAGTACTGGCAACAACAGACGATGTTGCCAGTAGAATAGCACCCGCAGGAAAAACCAAACTAACAACTGACCAGCCTAAACTGGCAACTGCACCGGTTGTTACGGTTGCCGCCGCACCTGCCATAGTTGCAGGAAAATCTGGCGAAGAAGTATATAACGGTGGTTGCGGTGGTTGCCATGGCACGGGCATATTAAACGCACCTAAAAAAGGTGATGCAGCTGCATGGAAACCACTTATGGCTAACGGTATAGACGCATTAGTCACCAGCGCTATTAACGGTAAAGGCGCAATGCCACCTAAAGGCGGTAACGCAGCCCTTACCGATGCAGAATTAAAGGCCGCTATTGAGTTTATGCTGTAAACATTGCACCTCTAATCAGCTTAAG
>CAZPSE010000032.1:16731-20788 GCA_964589575.1 uncultured Gammaproteobacteria bacterium
CTTAAGAAAGGACACAACCAATTAAGTTGATAGCAAAAACCCTATTCAAGCAGACAAAAAACCTTCCTTGTCGGCTTATCAAAGTCAAAAACAAAGCCTATTTAGAACGCTACTACGCGGGTTCATTTTTAGGCCTGACTTTTTTCTTACATCGTTTTTTATCATCCGACGGCGACCGATTTGTACACGACCACCCATGGAAATGGGCAGTAGCCTTTATTTTAACCGGCGGATATAGAGAAGAACGAATGCGACACTTAGACCCAGAAACGGGTTGGGTATCGAGCTACCACAAACTCTTTCCTGGTAAAATTAATATTATTAAAGCCGACGACTTTCATCGGATTTTAGAACCCAAACACGAAACTTGGACGCTGTTTGTGCACAGCAAGCGTATAAAAAACTGGGGCTTTTTACAGTTTAATGCCGAAAAAAAAGAAATTGTATATTCGCAAACAGAAAAGGAAGACGTTAAAAAAACACGGCAATGGCATTTGACAGCACCAAAGGGTAAAGATATAGCTCGCGAGCCGTTTTTGTAAATTGAAAAAGGGTTATAAAAACCTCCAATTTATCGACCCCTTGCTCTTAAAACAAGCAAGGGGTCGGTAAATTGGAGGCTTTTGCACTATAAATCAATCCCCTGTTGCGCTTTCACTTTTGCTCTAAAGGCATGCTTTACATCTTTAACTTCAGACACCGTATCGGCAATGTCGATTAAACCCTTTGATGCGGCTCTACCTGTTATTACAACGTGCTGATTTGTAGGTCTGTTTTGTAAAGCTGTTATTATTTCGCTTTCATCTAAATACGTATAACTAATCATATACGTCAGTTCGTCTAAAACCACTAAATCTATACTTTCATCATTTAAGTATTGTTCGGCTACCTGCCATGTAGCTTGTGCCTTTTCGGTATCGTACTGTTTGTCTTGGGTGTTCCAGGTAAAACCGGTTTTCATATAAACGGTTTGTACGTTAGTTTGCGCCTGCAACCAATTATCTTCACCAGTTTCTTGCTCGCCTTTTAAAAACTTGGCAACAGCTACCTGTTTACCATAAGCCAATGTTCGGCAAACCATGCCCAAAGCAGAACTCGATTTGCCTTTACCGTTACCGGTCAGTAAAACAATAATGCCACGGTCTATAGTTGCTTCTTCTATTTTGGCATCTATATGTTCTTTTTTGCGTTGCATGCGATTTTTATAGCGCGCTTTGTCTTGCGAATCGGTCAAACTTAATTAGCTTTTGGTTGTTTTGAAATAACGAATAAGCGATAGCTTTTTATTAATAGTAAACACAATACTAATGGCTACCATCCAATATAAAACTGGAGGGATTTCTACAAACGACCATTGCATCGCATAAGCTGGAAAGTTTGACCATTTGGCTGTTGTAAACGCATAATAACTGCTTGTTGCTAATAACCACTGTAAAGCCGTTAAAGTGACCACTACCGCACTAACGTGGAATAGTTGTTTTACATTTTGAATGGCTAATGAGTTAATTTTTTTAGCACCCCAATACACCATCAAATAAAACAGCGGCATTAATGTATAGGCTGGCGTAATGCAGTTTGCACTAACCCCTTGATAAACAATTACAAAATTATCTATCGCTATGGCTGCAACAATAAGTATTACAGGCACAATCCATTGGCGGTAATACACCCCTGCAATAAATAATGCAGGGATGGTAAAGTCTGCCAAATGAAGCCCCGAAAACGGACCGTTACTGCGTGTAATAATCATAAGCCCAATCATAAGAGCCAGGGCGATAAGTGTATTTGTTGACAGTTTTAATGCGTTCATAATATTTCCTCTATAACGCTATTATCGCATTTAATTATGCATATTTCTTATTGTTGGTATTTAAACGT
Organism: uncultured Gammaproteobacteria bacterium; assembly: GCA_964589575.1. Taxonomy (GTDB): domain Bacteria; phylum Pseudomonadota; class Gammaproteobacteria; order QNFE01; family CAZPSE01; genus CAZPSE01. Next base: position 18,610 of record CAZPSE010000032.1, read on the forward strand.
TAAATAAACACTGCGGCTTTTTGCAGGAAAACCCGATGCTGTTTCATATTGCTTATCGAATAAGTTTTCTATAGATGTTGATACCGACATATTTTTATTAATGGCGTACTTTAGGTTTAAATGCACCACCTCATAAGCTGCTAACACTTTGGTATCAAAAAATGAGTTATCTCTTTCACCAACCGCTAGAAGCCGTGATGCAACGGTAAAATCACTAACCTTATATATAGCATTTAAGGTAACCGACCGTTCTGCTCGACGCGATAAAACCACATTATTAGAAACATCTTTAGGGTCTTGCAATACAAGGCCTGCGTTTACATTTAAAGCTTTATTCTTTACGCTATAACGAATATCTACGCCTGTAATTTTTGCTTTGGCTATGTTTTCGTTTTTGTTGTTTTTAGTAGCAATCAAATTATCAATATCGTTGATATAATAATTAGCTGCAACCTTTTGGTTTGTATCCAATGTGTATTTAACACCTAACTCTTTAGAGACCGACGTTTCTGGCTTCAAATTAACATTGCCACCAAAACCAAACTGATCAGTAAATGTTGGTGCTCTAAAACCCGTACCAATTGATGCTGTTAGTTTTACGTCACTACTTAAATCAAAACCGTAATCAACGTTATACGTGGTATTACTGCCCCAAACGTCTTCTTTAGTTGATCGTAAAGCTAAAATAAGTGCGCTTGCACCAAACATAATGTGGTCTTGCAAATACACAGCTGTTTCAGCCGTTTCTTTATCTATTGTTGTACCAAAACTTAACGCATCCACTTTAGTTTGTTCAGACAAAATGCCTAGCGTTATTTCATTAATACCTAATTTAATATTGTTTTGCCACTCTAAAGCTGTTCTATCAGTAAAAGCCTTGTCGTTATTTTTAACCTGAGAAATATGATCTTGGGCTTTTGAGTAGCTAACAATACTATCCCATGAGTCAGATACATTTAGGCTGTACGATAACTTTGTCACCTTATTATCATTTTCTTGCGCTAACTCACTGCCAAAAGATTCGTACTCCACGTCACCTTTATTTTGTAGATGAGACAATTCTAAGCGAAAAGTTTCAAAACTTTTACCTACTTTAAATTGTAACGACTGATTTTTAGACGCATGTTTTTTTGTTGATGCAGTTTTGTCCAAATAACCGCCTGTAGAAAAGTCCTCAAAAGAGACAATTCCGTCGACCCCTTGGGTTTTAAAACCGGCACTCAACGCCAATTTTTTAGTCTCGTTAGTGCCAGAGGTAATACTTGCTGATAAGCTTTTTTTGCCTTTACGCGTAATAATATTAATAACACCACCCAACGCGCTAGAGCCATAAATTGAAGACCTTGGTCCCTTTACAATTTCTATTCTTTCAATCATTTCTGGCGAAATATTTTGTATAGCTGGCTGGCCCAATGTTGCCGGATTAATTTTAACCCCATCTATCATCACTAAAACATGGTCACTTTCTGTACCACGCATAAATAATGACGTTTGCGTGCCTTCACCACCCGACCTTGCTATATCTAACCCTGCTTGAAAACGTAATATTTCAGCTACATCGTTTGACGGTGAGTTTTCAATGTCTTGACGGGTAATAACAATGACGGGTGCGATAATTTTATCTAAAGATTGCGGTGTTTTTGTTGTACTAACAACAAAGGGCACGTCGATAGTTAAAACAGCTTGAGAAGCAGAAGAAACGGCGGCTAACGTTAAGCCTAAAAGTACGGATTGAGTTTTCATATTTACCTATTTTAAATAATGGCAAACAGATATTGCATGCAAGGGGTCGACGAAATAGGTACTTTTTAAGTACCTAAAAATTGTTTATCTTTTTGATTTAGCTTTAAAAAAATACCAATCAATAAAAAATATTACTAAACACGGCCTTACAAACAACACCGCCCACCGCAGTATAATTAATAATGTGAGTTTAGGCCGGTCTCCGGGCTTATGAGAATAAACCAACATCACCTTCCCAGATTTAATCCAGTGGTATTTTAATGTCGATAACTCAATCACCGTTGCGGGGGCAGCGTTAGCTTGGTTATTAATCGATAATGCGATTAATAATTTCTAACTTCCCGTTTAACTTGTTATTAAGGAAACCCTGATTAACTGAATATTTCAAACTATTAGCGTTAAGCATTGCTCGTTTTGGTGCTTTTTCAAAACTAGC
>CAZPSE010000033.1:0-20570 GCA_964589575.1 uncultured Gammaproteobacteria bacterium
CGCAGGTGTAGAACAGTTTATTATCCCTAAAGAAAAAGAATCACCCATAACCCCAGTGGTGCGTAAAGTCGCCGCAGGGGCTGCAGAATCGGTAGACATTTACCGTGTAACGAATGTATCGCGTACCTTAGCGCAATTAAAAGAAGCAGGCATTTGGATAACAGGCTTAGCAGGGGAGGCCACGCAATATTATGACGAGATAGATTACACAGGGCACAGTGCAATCATTATGGGTAACGAAGGCAGTGGCATACGCCATAAAATAAAAGAGCACTGCGATTTTTTAGTGAAGATACCCATGTTAGGCCACGTAGAGAGTTTAAATGTTTCGGTGGCAACGGGTGTGGTGTTGTACGAAGCGGTTAAGCAAAGAAAACAATACAGCTAAAACAGCCTATTTCGTCGACCCCTTGCTATTTTTAATTGAAGATAATGCGTAGTGATCAGGTCTTCCTTAAGTAAGAGAACAAATTTTAGTTTGCCTTATGTAAAACAATTTGTTGGTAAGGGATAGACCAGTTGTTGTTATTGCAAACATTCACCGCAAATTTTTGTAAGTGCCTGCCAATATAGCGGTAATGTTTTGCAGCTGCTCCTTCAAAGTGGGCAATTAATTTATAATCAATTGATGATGCATTAGCACTATTAAACTCAGCTTCTACTTTAATAAAATATTGGCCGTATTTTTCTTGCTTAATTTGTTCAGCCAACTCGTTTTCAAAAATAGTAATAACCTCGGTTGTTGATATTTTTTGTAAACCATAATCAATACCAAAAATAGAACGTACAGAAAATGTTTTATTAGAAATATTGCTCGGGTTTAAAGCAATAAATTCTGCTGTAGGTATGGTAATAATACTGCCACCTAGGGCGCGCATTTCTACAAATTCTGGTGAGGCCAAAAGTATTTGTCCAAATTGCCCTTGCCCTGCGTCTAACACTACATAGTCATTTTCATTGCAAGGAAACCAAGGCTCATTTTTATCATAAGGTCTTGAGTGTAAACTGGCTAGTTGACGTAATGACATGCGCATTTTGCCACCTCGTAAGCAGGGGTTAACTAAGGTAGATTGAATATTTAATGTTTCTACTTTCCAAGCAATGCCATTGTAAATAATCCGCTCGCCTTCACGAACAGTACTAATGTTTAAAAGCATTTTAATTTCATTTATGTATTGCGGTAAGGTATTTTTAAGAGAAAAGGCAGCACCAATAAAAAAGATAAAAGCCAAACCCATAAATAACCAATCATTACGAATGTAAAAAACCACCAGTAAAGCAAACATTGCAAAAATAATGGTGGCTGCTCTAAATATAATTCGACGTAAACGCTGAGAAAATTTTAAATGTTTCGTTTCGGCTTTATTGTCTAGGCTTCTTTGTAAATAATTACCCGCGACAAGGATAAGAGAAAATACAGTAATAGCAATAAGCAGCGTTAAACCTTTACCCGTTATAAAAGACTTAAATTTTTGATTGGTCGCATCAAGAACGGATTCTTTATTATTTAATAACTCGTCTAATTGAAATTGGCTAACATTTTTATGCCGTTCATCATTTTTCTTTTCTTGTAAACGTTGTTTTTTAATGGCTTGTAAATGTATTTTGGTTGTTTTATTAAAAGCCAGTTTTTCTAATTGTTCAATATGCGCTAAAGCTTGATTATTTAATTTTAATTGATCGTGATAAGTATCTATTTGTCGTTTTAAATTATCAATTTCACGTGGTTTTTTGGTAATGTCTTTCATTGCAGTAAATAATGGTTTAATAATTTCCATTAAATCTGCTTGCCAGTCTAATTTAGTATTGCTTTTTTTAACGGCATCATTAAATTGGATGCCGCCAGTAGAAAGCGTGACAAATGACTGGTTTAATTCATTAATTTTTATTCTGGTATTGCTAATGTCTGCTTGGATTTGGTTTTTATGAGATTCGTCAACGGCTTTTTTATATTGGCGCAATTGTTTTTTTAAAGTTGAACCTGTTTGTTTTAGGGTAACGTCAATGTTTTCTAAACGTTGTTTAATGGTTTCGAGTTTAGATAGGCTTGCTTTATCGGCAAGCTCATTCTCATTATTGCCGCTAGCAATAGACGTACTAATAAATAATGCAAGAGTAAAAAATAGAATTAAAAATTGAGAAATGGTTTTCATAAAGGCATAGGTTAATTAGTTGCAAGTATTATAACCGTATGCCAAAAAAATTAACCGCTTGAGGCTAGTAAATATTTTAGTTATTTAAACGGTGTCTAAGTAAAATAACAACCATGAACGATAAATACTTTATGCAACAGGCCATTAATATGGCAAAACTTGCAGAACAAAATAATGAAGTGCCTGTAGGAGCAGTATGTGTGTACGAGGGCAATATTATTGCTACAGGAAAAAACCAACTAATAACCGACACCAACCCCACGGCACACGCAGAAGTGCTGGCTATAATTGATGCGGCAAAAAAGTTAGGCAATTATCGTTTACTAGGAATTACGTTATATGTAACCCTAGAGCCTTGTACAATGTGTGTAGGGGCAATGATACATGCCAGAATAGAGCGAGTAGTGTTTGGTGCTTATGACCATAAAACCGGTGCATGTGGGTCTAAGTTAGATTTACTTAAAAAAGATTTGAACAACCACAATATTAAGGTAGAAGGCGGTGTTTTAGAGAACGAATGTTCTGAAATGTTATCTGCTTTTTTTAAACGTAGACGGCTAGAGAAAAAGGCCTAAAACCGTCGACCCCTTGCTTACTGCAGGGAGTGCTAATTAACGTTTAAGGGCAAGGGGTCGACAAATACAGGTGTTTTTAAGCTTAAAAATAGCGGTAATATTTTTCAATTTCTTCGGTAATTTTCCATTTGCATTGCAACCCTTCAGGGAAGGTAATGTAGTCACCTTGCTCAATTTCAATCACTTCACCGTCATCGCAAGTGATGGTTGCACTGCCTGTAATAATGTAGCAAATTTCTTTTTTAGAATAATTCCAGTCAAACTCCGACTCTTCTCTTTCCCATGTGGGCCACTCGTAAACACCTAATACTTCTAGTTTTGCAGGAGAGGGATTTTTTTCTATATAAACATCAGACATAATAATAATTTTGTAATGGAATATTGATATTATAAAGGCAAAAATCTAATAGAGGAAATACCCTTGAATATCATTACAAAATTATTGCTTATATTAAGCTTAATAACATCCATGTCGGCTTTTGCCATTTCAGAAGATGAAGTAGAAATGCACTTGCAACAAGTAACTAAAGATATTTACTTGGTTCAAGGCCAAGCGGGTGCAGCGACGGAAAATAATGGTTTTATATCAAACGCTATTTTTATTATTACGGACGAAGGTGTTGTTTTGTTTGATACGCTTGGAACACCCGTGTTAGCCAAGCAAATGCTTAAACTCATCCGCACTAAAACGGATAAAAAAATTAGCACGGTAATAATGAGCCATTACCATGCCGATCACCTATATGGTTTACAAGTTTTTAAACAACTGGGTGCCAAAGTTATTGCTCCAAAAGGTGCAATGGATTACTTAAACTCAGAATCGGCAAAAAATTTATTAGAGTCTCGCCGTATCACGCTATATCCGTATGTAGATGATGATACGCAATTGGTCTATCCAGATTTATTGTTAGATAAAGCCTATACGTTAAACATGGGTAATAAAACATTAGAAATTATACCTGTAGGCTCCGCCCATTCCGAAGGGGACATTACGGTTTTAGTAAAACCGGACAATGTATTTTTAGTCGGGGATTTAATTTTTACTGGACGCATACCTTTTGTAGGCAGCTCTAACACCGCTCATTGGATAGATATACTTAAAGGCATAGATACTGACAACTTAAACGCGTTAATACCAGGGCATGGGTCGTTAGATTCAAACCCCGCAGACACGATAAATTTAACGCTTAATTACGTAACTTTTTTAAGGGAGCAGTTTTCAGTAGCGATTGATGACTTACAAAGTTTTGACGAGGCCTACGATGAAATAGATTGGCAGGAATACAAAAATTTACCCGCGTTTGAAGAAGCTAACAGAGGCAATGCTTATCGTGTGTATTTGTCTTTAGAGCAAGAATCTTTAAACTATTAACCACTAACAATCATCGCGTAGGCAGAATGGTTGTGAATAGACTCAAAATTTTCAACTTCTAAAGTGTAGTTGAAAATTTTATCTTCACTATTTAAAGCGGTCGCTATATCCCTAATCATATCTTCTACAAACTTGGGGTTGTCGTAGGCTTTTTCTGTAATGTGTTTTTCATCTGGGCGTTTTAAAACGCTGTATAACTCGCAAGACGCGTTTTTTTCGGCTATTGCAATAATGTCTTCTATAAAAATATCGTTGCTAATTTCTGCTGTGATGGTGGCGTGAGAACGTTGATTATGTGCGCCGTAGTCGGCAATTTTTTTAGAACAAGGGCACAAGCTGGTAACGGGTATAACCACAGAAATAGTTTGGATAATTTCATTGTCTATTTTTTCAATCATCATACTAACGTCATAATCCATATAACTTTTAGCGCCACTAATAGGTGCCGATTTTTTTATAAAGTAGTTAAAATCTAAAATAATTTCGCCACTATTGGCTTGTAATCTATCTAACATATTAACCATAAATAAATGGTAATTGTTAATGCTTATAACGTGGTCTTTTTCGTTTAGTTGTTCTATAAAGCGCGACATGTGCGTGCCTTTTACATTTTCTGGCAAAAACACCGTCATGGTTGCATTGGCAACGGTGTGGCAAATTTTTCCGTCTTTATCTTGTATTTGTATTGGGTGTTTTAAGTCTTTTATACCTACTTGATTAATGGCAATTTTTCGGGTGTCAACATCACTCTGTACGTCTGCTATTTGGTTTTTGTTGTTCATTTTAAATAGGCCTTTTAGCTTTCACAGTAGGTAACACAGGCACGATCAGTTTCCCAAAGGGTTACAGACTGCATATTGGCCGCTTTGTTTTTAAAAACAGCATCAAGTTTTTGGTATATATATTTAGCGATATTTTCTGCAGTGGGGTTAATCACATCAAAGGGTTTAATATCATTTAAGTAGCGGTGATCTAAAACGTCGCAAATTTTGTTGGTTTCTGTTTTTATTTCTTTAAAGTCAATAACCATGCCCATGTTATTAAGTTTATGGGCATTAACGACAACTTCAACTTTCCAGTTGTGCCCATGCATTCTGCTACAGGCACCTGGGTAATCGCGCAGGGTATGCGCCGCTGCAAAATCGGTTAGTATTTTAAGTTGGTAGTTAGCAGTCATAAAACGTGGCTAAAAAATTGGATGATAGTAGTACAGACATAGTAAATAAGCAAATACTAATGTATTTTAGCGGTGAATTCATTAATGCTTTCTACCATACCTTGGGCGTTTAACTTTAACTCGGCCAATAATTCTTGCTGCGTTCCGTGTTCTATAAAGGTGTCTGGTAAGCCTAGGTTAAGTATTTTATTGCTTAGCTGATGTTTTGCTAAAACTTCATTTATGGCACTGCCTGCGCCACCTGCAATGACGTTTTCTTCTACAGTGACAATAATACCGTGGTTGTTTGCAGCATCAATAATGGTTTGCTCATCTAAAGGTTTAATAAAGCGCATATTAATAATACTGGCATTAAGTTGATTTGCCGCATCTATAGCAGGGTAAACCATGGAACCAAAAGCCAATATGGCAATATTTGTGCCTTTATTTAGGGTTTCTGCTTGGTAACGTTCAAATACATCTAAGTGGGTGTCCATTGCTTCACTGGCACCTTTACCGCGCGGGTAACGTACTGCACTTGGGCCATTATATGCATAAGCGGTGCTTAGCATTTTTCGGCATTCGTTTTGATCTTTAGGTGCCATTATTAACATATTGGGTATGCAGCGCAAAAACGACAAATCAAAGTTACCGGCGTGGGTAGCGCCATCTGCGCCCACTAAACCTGCGCGGTCTATAGCAAACATTACCGGTAAGTTTTGCAAGGCAACATCATGTATTAACTGGTCGTAAGCGCGTTGTAAAAAGGTAGAATATATAGCCACTACGGGTTTAAGCTGTTCACAGGCTATGCCCGCGGCAAGGGTTACCGAATGTTGTTCGGCAATGCCAACATCGATATAACGCTCTGGGAATTTTTTTTGAAACTCAACCAAACCAGAACCTTCACACATTGCCGGGGTAATGGCGATCAGGTCTTGTTCTTTTTTTGCCATGTCACAAACCCACCGGCTAAATACAGCGGTATAACTAATGCCTTTAGAATAAGGTGGGGTTATTAAGTTAGGTGGCGCAATACCATGATACTTTAAGGGGTCATTTTCTGCAGGTTCGTAACCCTTTCCTTTTTTTGTTATTACGTGCAGTATGCGCGGGCCTTTTAAATCTTTTAAATTGTTTAAAACGGTTAATAAATTAGGTAAATCATGACCATCTACGGGGCCATAATATTGGTAACCTAACTCTTCAAATAAAATACCTGGCACAACAAAACCTTTAATGTGTTCTTCTGTTTTTTTAGCAAAAGCCCACAAAGACGGTATAACGCTTAATATTTTTTCTGAACGTTTTCGAGCGGCTGTATAAAATTTTCCAGACCAAAGTTTGGTTAAATAACGGTTTAACGCACCCACATTGTCAGAAATTGACATGTCGTTATCATTAAGTATCACCAATAAATTGGCATCTTTAGCACCACTGTGGTTTAGTGCTTCAAATGCCATGCCTGCGGTCATGGCACCATCACCAATTACCGCTATATTGATATTATCTATGCCTTTTTGTTGAGCCGCTATGGCCATGCCCATAGCGGCACTAATAGAGGTGCTAGAGTGACCGACACCAAAAGTATCGTATTCGCTTTCTTTACGGTTATTAAAACCAGATAGGCCACCTTTAACGCGCATGGTGTGCATTTGGTTTTTACGGCCAGTAATAATTTTATGGGGGTAACTTTGGTGACCGACATCCCAAACTAATTTGTCTTTTGGGGTGTCGAATATTTTATGAATAGCTACAGTAAGCTCAACTACTCCTAAACCTGCGGAAAGGTGACCGCCTGTTTTGGGTACGCAGTCCACCAAAAATGTACGAATCTCTGCAGATAATTGTTGCAACTCATTATGACTTAAATCTTTTAAGTCTAATGGGCTATCAATTTGATCTAGTAGAGGGGTGTCCATCTAATTAAGTGTGCTGGTTAAAATTAAGCTCGTTATCTTATCAAAATAGGCGGTTATTTTCTTAATAATATCCAGTTAATACGATAAAAAAGAACACCTTAAAAGCTTCAAGAAGGTTAAAAGGTTAAAAATTGAAGAACGGCTTACTAGCAGAAATTAATTTAATTTTTTTTGTACTATTTTCTTGACACTTTAAAAAGGTTGCGTATAATTCGCGTCTCTTGATTAGGCATGGTCCCCATCGTCTAGTCGGCCTAGGACACCGCCCTTTCACGGCGGTAACAGGGGTTCGAATCCCCTTGGGGACGCCACTTTTTTTGTAATGAAAATTGGCAACCAAGTAAAGAATAAATACAGCTCTCGAAAAATATTAGCCGAGTATATTTCGAACCCGCTTATTCTTTGTCAGTTTTACCGCAGTAAATTTCTATCAGTATTAAATATTCATTATTTTTTACTGTGTCCGTAATAAAATTCTAAATTAATTAATTCTGATTCAAATAAAAATTACTCTTTTAGGATTTTTGTGCTTTTGGGTGCATTAAGCCAATTATTTTATTTACATAGTGCCGTGTTTCACCAGGTACATTGTTTTGGATGTTTTTCCAATCAAGTGGATCTGTGCGTCTAATAGCTCTTGAAACGCGAGCAAAACCCGCATTATAGCTTGCAAAGGTAAACATTAATTTGTCTCGGCTAGACACATTGTTTTTAATTTTTCGGTAAATAAGTCGATTATAAAATAGACCAGCAGCGATGTTCCATCTGGGCGTTTCTAAATGTCTAAAATGCGGGTTGGCTTTTTTAATATCGCTAAAAGTGGCGGGCATTATTTGCATAATACCAATAGCACCAACGTGACTTACAGCTGTAATTTTTAAGTTAGATTCAGCAATGCCTTGTGCTTTAAACCAGCGCCAATTAAATTGTGGACCAAAATAGCGTTTTGAATATTTTTTAAAATAGGGGTCGTATCTGTCTGTCCAATCAGACCTAATTTTATTAGGCTTTCTAATGCCCGCGTGACTACTGACAATAAATAATAAGGTAATTAATAGTGTAAATAACCTTAATGCCATGTTTAATTTAATCCTAAACCAATCACTAAACCTAAACCTGTACCGACACCTACAAAAATGCCCATTAACATTATGCCTACAGCAATATTACCTTTTGCTAGTTCATCGCTAATATTAAAACCCACTATGTGATTAAAAATTTTACAGCCCATGTACATAAAAAAAAGCGTCATGCAACCACCTACAGCGGCATAAAGAAAATTAAGTAGAATTGGGTCGAGACTTTCTGTCATGATATTTACCTTGTTTTTTTACTTAGTATATTCAATTTTGACTATAAACCCTATCTTTAGTGTAGCCCCAATGCTCGATTGGACCGATCGGCATTTTAGATACCTATGTCGGTTAATTTCTAAAGAGACCTTGTTGTATACAGAAATGGTGGTCTGCAAGTCTTTAATTTTTAATAAAGACACGCAACGATTTTTAGGGTTTGATGAAATGGAACACCCAATAGCTTTACAGTTGGGTGGTTCTGATGTGAAAGAGTACATAGAATGTGCAAAAATGGCAGAACAATGGGGTTATGACGAAATAAATATTAATGTCGGTTGCCCAAGTGACCGTGTGCAGTCTGGTTTTTTTGGAGCCTGTTTAATGGCTAACCCCAATTTAATTGCAGAATGTGTGACAGCCATGAGTGACGTAGTAGATATACCTATATCGGTAAAATGCAGAACGGGTATAGATGAGCAAGACTCGTATGCGTTTTTAACGGATTTTATAAAACCAATCAGTCAAGCTGGGTGCAGTAAGTTTATTATCCATGCGCGTAAAGCATGGTTAAGTGGTTTAAGCCCAAAACAAAATAGAGATGTACCACCGTTAGACTATGAAAAAGCGTACCAAATAAAACGAGATTTTCCTCATTTAAACATACACATAAACGGCGGCATTAAAACCTTAAAAGACTCGTTAAGTAAATTGCAATATGTTGACGGTGTGATGATGGGGCGGAGTGTTTATCAAGACCCTTGGGTACTACACGGGGTAGATTCGCAAATATATAAAAAGCCCGAACAATTAGATAACCCACTACAAGTAGTAGAAAACTATTTACCTTATTTAGAAACACAATTAAAAAGCGGTGTTAAATTACATGCAATGACAATGCATATGCTGGGCTTGTTTCATGGTTTGAGTGGTGCCAAAAAATGGCGACGTTCACTAAGTGAAAATGCCAATAAAGTAACAACCGAAAAAGAAGCAATAGAGCTGGTCAAATCGTCTTTAGCGTTAGTAAAAAGTAAAGAAAGGCTTTAACTATTTAGGTAATGACAGTTTATCTTGGTCTTTATTAAAACGATAAAACACTGCCGTTTTTCCAATTTTTTGCAAACATTCACTTTTGGTTTTTTTTGCCATGGTAATAATCGTCGCCGCACGTTGTTCTTTGTCGTCTATAGATAGCTTGCACTTAACAAGCTCATGAAACTCTAAAGCATTGTTCATTTCGTCTAAAACACTATCTGTTAAACCTTTTTGGCCTAAAATGATGACGGGTTTTAAAGCGTGGGTGTGTTGTTTTAGAAATTTAATCTGTGTTTTAGAAAGCGGCATAGTATCATAAGCGTTTTATATCAATCGCATATTGTAACATGGCTAAACGCAGTAAAAGTAGTGCAAACTGGTTAACAGAACATCATAACGATCAATATGTTCAGCAGTCTAAAAAAGACGGTTACCGTTCGCGAGCGGTGTATAAATTAATTGAAATTGACGAAAAAGACAAAATGTTTAAAAAAGGCATGCGCGTAGTAGATTTAGGCGCAGCACCAGGCAGTTGGACACAGTATGCTGTAGAAAAACTGGGTGAAAAAGGCATTATGGTGGCCAGTGATATTTTGCCAATGGATTCGTATTCTTATGTGCAATTTGTAGAAGGAGACTTTAGAGAACAAAAGGTATTAGATGAAATACTAACCCACTTAGGCGGTAGAAAAGCCGATGTTGTCATGTCTGATATGGCACCCAATTTTAGCGGTGTAAAAGCGGTAGATTTACCCTCTGCCATGTACCTAAACGAGTTAGCCGTTGATATGGCAAACTTAGTCTTAAAAAAAGGCGGCAATTTTATCTGTAAAGTTTTTCATGGGGATGGGTTTGAAGGCCTAGTAAAAAACTTACGCACCCAATTTGATAAAGTCAAAATTAGAAAACCAAAAGCGTCGCGACCACGCAGTAAAGAAGTTTATATAGTGGCTTTAGGTTTTAAAGCTATTTAATTAGATATAATGCTTGAAATAATTAAGAACAACCATATTTAATTAAATATAAAATTTATGCAAGCCTGTGTTGCAAAACTTAGGTGTTTTAAAAAACAATAATCTCAAAATTGGAGTTATTTTTGAACGATTTAGCAAAAAACATGTTGTTGTGGGTGGTTATCGCTGTAGTACTCATGTCGGTATTTAATGGTTTAGAAACCAAAAATACACGAACCGAAACCATTCCATATTCTGAATTTATCCATTCTGTAAAAACCGGTCAAGTGTCAAAAGTGGTCATAGTAGGGCGCGCAATTGAAGGCTGGACATCATCTAACGATAAATTTAAAACGCTAAGCCCAGAAACAGACAACCGTTCTTTAATTGGTGAATTGTTAGAGGCTAACGTAGAAATTAAAGCAGAAACACAAGAAAACAGCTTGTTGATGCAAATGTTTATTAGTTGGTTTCCGTTTTTATTGTTAATTGGTGTTTGGGTTTTCTTTATGCGCCAAATGCAAGGTGGTGGCGGTAAAGGTGGCCCAATGTCATTTGGTAAAAGCAAAGCCAAACTAATGGAAGAAGATAAAAATAAAACGACTTTTGATGATGTAGCAGGTGTAGAAGAAGCCAAAGAAGAAGTAAGTGAGTTAGTTGAATTTTTAAGTGAGCCCGAAAAGTTTCAAAAATTAGGTGCAAAAATTCCTCGTGGTATTTTATTAGTGGGTTCACCTGGCACAGGTAAAACATTATTAGCAAAAGCCATCGCTGGCGAAGCTAAAGTACCTTTCTTTAATATTTCTGGTTCAGACTTTGTAGAAATGTTTGTAGGTGTAGGTGCGTCGCGCGTAAGAGACATGTTTGAAAACGCCAAAAAACATGCACCTTGTATTATTTTTATTGATGAAATAGATGCAGTGGGTCGCCAACGTGGTGCAGGTGTAGGCGGTGGTCACGATGAAAGAGAGCAAACTTTAAACCAGTTATTGGTAGAAATGGACGGTTTTGAAGGCACAGAAGGCGTTATTGTTATTGCCGCAACCAACAGACCCGACGTATTAGATGCAGCCCTGTTAAGACCCGGTAGATTTGATAGGCAAGTGGTTGTGCCATTGCCAGACATACGCGGTAGAGAGCAAATATTAAAAGTGCATGTTCGCAAAATGCCTGTAGATAAAGATGTAGACGTGTCATTAATAGCACGAGGTACACCTGGTTTTTCTGGTGCTGATCTTGCAAACTTGGCTAACGAAGCGGCCTTATTTGCAGCAAAATCTAATAAAACGTCGGTAACGATGAATGATTTTGAACGTGCGAAAGATAAAATTATCATGGGTGCAGAACGTAAAACCATGGTCATGAACGAAGACGAAAAGAAAATGACCGCGTACCACGAATCGGGGCATGCAATAGTGGGTCGTTTGGTTGAAGACCACGACCCCGTTTATAAAGTTAGTATTATTCCCCGTGGTCGTGCTTTAGGTGTAACCATGTTTTTACCCGAAGAAGACCGTTATAGTTACAGTAAATTGCGTTTAAACAGCCAAATAGCCTCGTTATTTGGTGGTCGTATAGCCGAAGAATTAATATATGGTAAGGATCAAGTAACCACAGGTGCGTCTAACGATATTGAACGTGCCACAGAAATTGCCCGTAATATGGTGACGAAATGGGGCTTGTCAGAAAAATTGGGTCCTTTAGCCTACTCTGAAGAGGAAGGCGAAGTGTTTTTAGGTCGATCCGTTACGCAACATAAAAGCGTATCTAATGACACCGCAGCAATAATTGATTTAGAAATTCGTAAAACGATAGATGAAAATTACGAAAATGCTTATAAAATATTAAAAGATAATGTTGATATTTTGCATAAAATGACAGAAACATTAATGACCTATGAAACTATTGATAGTAGCCAAATAGACCAATTGATGAAAAGAGAAGAGCCGGGCGCGCCAAGGGATTGGACAGATGATGATAAAAAACCTAAAGGGGATTCTAAAAAGGATACCCCCAAAAAGGCCAAGAAAAAAGAAAAAGACGATGTGAAAAAAGACAATGATGGTTCGGTAGGAGATGCAGCAAACAGCCATTAACTGTTAGTTTTAAGATGTTCGTCACAAAAAAGCCAGGTTTAGCCTGGCTTTTTTGTTTTTAGTCGCAAGCTAAAGTGATAAAATGGTTAAAAATTAAACATGTAATGTATGTCATTTATTTCTAAAATTAACGCTCATAATAAACCTGTAATTATGGGCGTGTTAAATGTCACACCCGATTCTTTTTCTGACGGTGGACAAAGTTTAACTGTGGATGCTGCTGTAAAAAAAGCCATCCAAATGAAAAATGACGGTGCCGCTATTATTGATATTGGTGGCGAATCGACACGACCGGGTGCAACGCTAATATCGGTAGACGAAGAATGTCAGCGTGTTATGCCCGTTATAGAGGCGATAAAAAAAACAGTCGATATAGCTGTTTCTATTGACACCTCTAAAGCAAAAGTAATGTTTGAAGCCATACAGTTAGGTGTAGATTTAATAAACGATGTATGTGCCTTACAAGAAAAAAACAGTATAAACGTAGTGGCCAATAGCCATGTAGATGTTTGTTTAATGCATAAAAAAGGCTTACCACAAACAATGCAAAATGCACCGCATTACGGCAACATTATTGACGAAATAAACGCATTTTTTATAGGCAGAATAAAAGCCTGTAAAGAGCAAGGGGTCGACGAAAACAGGCTAATTTTAGACCCGGGTTTTGGTTTTGGAAAAACGGTTGAGCATAATTTTGAAATACTAAAACAACTTAAACGTTTTACAGCGTTGGGTTTACCGTTGTTGTCGGGTACGTCGCGCAAAAGCATGATAGGCAATGTATGCAATGCTGCAGTAAACCAACGGCTTGGGGGGTCGCTAACAACCGCGATACTAGCAATACAAAACCAAGCAAAAATACTAAGGGTTCATGATGTTTATGAAACCAACCAAGCGATACAAATATTAACAAAGGTACAGGTTGATTAGGTTCAGCAGACGTTCCATAACTGAACGTGTAGCCAACTAAATAGAGATTAGGAAATAGAAAAATGACAAAAAAGAAATTTTTTGGAACAGACGGTATACGCGGCACAGTAGGCGAACACCCAATGAAACCCGAAACAATATTAAAATTGGGCTGGGCTGCGGGTAAGGTATTGTCTGCACATGGTGAAAAGCGCGTTATTATTGGTAAAGATACTCGAATATCAGGCTATATGTTTGAGTCAGTATTAGAAGCAGGTTTAACCGCTGCAGGCATAAAAGTGTTTTTAATTGGGCCTATGCCCACCCCTGCGGTTGCGTATCTTACACGCGCTTATAGGGCAGATGCAGGAATAGTTATAAGTGCATCACATAACCCACATCAAGACAATGGTATAAAGTTTTTTGGCCCAGACGGAAAAAAGCTATCCGACTCTTTAGAGCTAGAAATTGAGCGTTATTTAGAAAAAGACATCGAGTTGGTCGACTCGGACAAATTAGGTAAGGTGTATAGAATAGACGATGCTCCAGGTCGATACATTGAGTTTTGCAAATCAACCATTCCACTTGGCACCAATTTAAACGGTTTACATTTAGTTGTTGACTGTGCAAACGGTGCGGCTTATCACATTGCCGAATATTTATTTAAAGAGCTGGGCGCAAAAGTTACCGTAATTGGTAACAAGCCAGACGGCTACAACATTAACGAAAAATGTGGTGCAACCAACGTACAAAGCTTAGCGCAAGAGGTAGTAAACCAAAACGCAGATATGGGCATAGCTTTAGATGGTGATGCCGATCGCGTTATATTTGTAGACCATAAAGGAGAAACAGTAGATGGGGATGTATTACTGTACATATTAGTAAAAGCCAAGCTAAAAACCACAACAATAGACGGCGTGGTTGGTACGGTCATGTCTAATTTAGGTTTAGAAAAAGCCATTAAAAACATGGGCATAGCTTTTGAACGCGCCAATGTTGGTGATAGATACGTAATGGAAAAACTAGCAGAAACAGGTTGGATGATAGGTGGCGAATCTTCAGGTCATTTAATTTGTTTAGACTGCAATACAACCGGCGACGGATTAGTATCTGCATTACAAGTAATCCACTTTTTACACGAAACCAATGTAGTGCTTCACGAAATTAAAAAAGAAGTACACCTGTGCCCACAAATATTAAGAAACATAAAAGTCAAAGGCAATGCTGACGATATTTTAGAATCTGAAAGTTTTATTCAAAAACAAACAAAAGCCATTGCCAAGCTAGGTAATTCTGGCAGAATCTTAATAAGAAAATCGGGAACAGAACCACTGATTAGAGTTATGGTAGAAGGCGAAGACAGCCAGCTAGTAGAGGAAATTGCCAGTGATTTAGAAGAAGCGGTTATCATTTTAAATGTAGAAACGGTGTAAACATATAACCGCCGGAGTTTGACAGCCTGCAGTTTACTTTTTAGAGTTCCATGCTCTAAAAACGTCGTGAAACTGCTTAAAATGGAATTTAGGCGGTGAAACAAGTCACGATGTATATCAATGCTTTTATTTTTAGCCAGTTTAACTTTTTAAATTTTGTAAGTGCTCGCGAGGTTTTACATTATAAGACGCGTTTTTAGGGATAACATGTCGAATGCCGCCTTTAGGGTTGTCAACATCACCTAGATAACGTGGAATGACATGAATGTGTAAATGAAAAACACTTTGCCCTGCTGCAACGTCGTTATTACTGCCAACATTAAAACCATCTGGTGTTAAACCTTTATCTAAAATTAGTTGTTTCGCTTTTTTAATTAACTCAAAAAATGCCGTGTTTTCTTCGTTAGTTGCTTCAAACAATGTTTTTATGTGCCTTTTAGGAATAACAATACAATGACCTTGGCTAACAGGGGAGTTGTCTTTTATTATTTGTGCGTAGTCATTTTCAGCTAATATTTCATCTTTTGTTGGGTGACAAAAAATACAGGGATTATTTAAATCAAACTTTTTAGTAGGCATAAAATTAGAACAAAATGGGTTAAATTGATGCGCGAAATTATAAACTAAAGGGTTGCATTAAACAAAAGGGCTGCAATGATGTTTTATTGGGGGAAAGAGGGGAAAGAAAAAACTAAAATTGCTAGTAATATAAAAATTTACTAATAAGAAAAAACAGAATCAATATTTAGCTTGTTCTATAGGGCACATTTGAGGCATAACAAACAGTTACTCAAATGTGCGGGTGCTACAAAAGCGAGAGCTAAAGTGGCACTACCTTATTAGCACAAGGGCCTTTTGCGCCTTCACCAACTTCAAACTCTACTTTTTGGCCATCTTCCAAAGTGGCATAACCTGTGCCAGACTGTATTTCAGAATGATGAACAAATAAATCTTTGCTACCATCTTCTGGAGCTATAAAACCGAAACCTTTATCTGAATTGAACCACTTAACTGTACCTGTACTCATGTTTTTTTTATCTCTATTTAATTAATTTTGTATGAACTTTACTATTTTACTATGTGTCGCTGTTTGGTGTTGTTTTATTATCGTCTTCTGCTGTATTTAGTTCGTCCTGCGATGCATCTTCTTTTGCTTTTGCTTTTAGCAAACGTTTTTCTTCCTTCTTTTTCTTTTTAGCTAGTTCTTTTTGTCTCTTTTCGTAAGCATAGTTTTGTTTAGCCACAAATGTTTCCTCTACATAAATCTTGACGCTAGGATACGGTATTTTTCATTTAATTTCACTATTGATAACGCAAAAATGATTAAAGCCATAAGTTAATCGCTTTTCGCAAAGCAAAACACTAATAATTATTTAAAATATGATCTTTGCACGAAAGTACCACACTTGTGTTATTTTTTCTTAAATGTTAGGTATATGCTCACCTTTTTTATGAAAAAGTCTCAAGATATATTACTTCTTACCCAAAAGTTCTATTTCATAACCGTCTGGGTCGGCAACAAAAGCAATAATGGTAGAACCTGCGTTCATAGGGCCTGCGTCTCGTAGTATTTTTCCGCCTGCTTGTCGAATCTTATCCGTAGCCAAATAAACATCATCCACTTCAATAGCAAGGTGACCAAAACCCTTGCCTAACTCATAATGGCTGGTATCCCAGTTATAGGTTAGCTCTAAAGTCGCATTAGAAGCCTCATCGCCATAACCTAAAAAAGTATTGGTAAACTTTCCTTTTGGGTATTCTTTTTGGCGTAATACTTGCATACCTAATATTTTTGTATAAAACTTTATAGACTTGTCTAGGTCGCCTACTCTAAGCATAGTGTGAAGAATTCTCATTTTTGTTCCAGATTTTACAATTATTTTATTTTAGACGGATTCAGAATTGGTTTTTTCATTTCGCAAGTCATCGGTAGTAATAATATTGTTATTTTGATCAGCCTCATCAATGTCAGAATAAAACCAACCACTTTTTTTAGACAATTCATAAGCGTCATGCTCGTCACGTATTTCTTCATCAATTTCGGTTTCTAATTCTTTCTGATACAGCTTGTCTTCATCGGATTGTTTATTCATGACGTTAGTTTTATTGGTTGATAGAGATGCGCTACAGTATAACCCTGCTGCATTTTTCCCAAAAGTGTTTTTATACAGACCTATACACGACAGTCAGCAACGCACCTTCGTTACTTTGTACTCAAATGGTTATTTGTTGCGTATATGCTTACATTTTTTGTACAAAGTTGCAGTGTCTTTATCGTTTTTTATAATTGTACAATGTTTTTATAAATGACTAAAACAGGCTTGTTTTGTCGACCCCTTGCTATTTAAAAACGAATAACAATACAAAATAGCGGTAAAATAAGCATCAATAAATTTAAAATAAAACCATAATGTTTAGTTTTTTTAATACCAAACCGATGCTGGACGAAGGCTATATACAAGGGTTGCATGCAACTTTTAAATGGTCAATGCGTAACCTAGGTGAAGATTTGTTTCATAACCATACAATCTTGATTGTGCCTTCAAATAAATTATTCCCTGGTAAAATGGACAGTGCCGAAGAAATGGCCCGTTTACTATTTAAAAAAGTCAAAGAATATGCTTTTGTACAACACTGGCCATGCTTATTGCAAGACCAAAATACGTGCAATACAGAACAAAAATTACATTTAGAGTTGGACGGAAACTACCGCCAATTAGACGGGATAGAACCCGATAATATTGATGAAGCCAATAAACTTATTTTTACCTATGACCCAACGCAAATGGGTAACCCAGAGGCAATAATTGCTAACTTTTCGCATGCGTTTGCGCACTATTTAGGCAATATGGTAAAAGAACCACCACCAGGTGAAGGGGAAAACTGGGGGCAAGTAAGTGAATTAATTGCCATATTTATGGGCTTTGGCATTATGTTCTCTAACAGTGCTTTTGTATTTAGGGGTGGCTGTGGCAGTTGTGGGCAAAATACAGTAGCAAGGCAATCATCCCTTACAGAAGAGCAAGCAACCTATGCATTAGCGTTATTTAGTACGTTAAAAAGTATTGAAAACAATGATGTTGTCCCTTTTTTAAAACCGCATTTAAAAAGTTTTTATAAACGTTCGGTTAAAGACATTAAACAACGTAATGTAAATTTTGGATAAATGCAGATAATGCGTAGTTAATTTGGCCATTAGCCTTAGAATTAATATTTATAGCTAATTTCAATCATGTGAAGGTCTGCACCCACCGTGTCTGACCCATTAACGCCTGCATCGGAGTAATGTAAAAACCGATAACCTGCCCCTAGCTTATTATCAATTTGATAAGTGATGCCCAAAGTTAGGGCAAACTCGAATGGCCCACCAAAATCTTGTACTCCAAAATGATGCCGACTAAAAAGCGCAGCACCTGTGCCTAAGTCTAAAGAAAACCGACTCGCTTCACTCCAAAGTACCATTTGAGGGATAAGAGAAATAGCGAGAGCATATTCTCCCTCTCCTTGAAAAATACCAGCACTGGTCATTAAACGGGAGCTTACATTCCAACCTGTTTCAGTTTTTCCTTTCCAAGGTAAGCCAAAATTTGCAGATACATCAACTGCTTTAAAGTTTGCTGTAGCCGTTTGTCCAAGCAAAGTTTGATCTGAAATACGAATACGCATGCTAACACTTTGCAAACTCAAGCTTTTAGCGTAGCTAAAACTGGGGGTAAGCAAGCCGAAAATAATAAACAGTGGCAGTAGGTATTTAATTAAAAGGTGAGGGGCTGTTATTGATGACATTATTTTTTTTTAAATTTAATAAAAGGGTTTATTCATGAACATATTACTTTGTATTTAATATTATTAATATGCAAACAGTTACCAATATTAATTGGGGTTTTATTTGCAACGTACCCCAGTTTTTTTAATTAATTTTGTTTATCGCATTAGGTTAGTCTAAAAGTATTAAGCTTAATTTGAAAGCTTGTTTAAAAAACTACGACGAACAACTTAAATGCGATATACCGCCAATCTCAAACGTTTCTGACGGTTTTTGTTTATCGTATCTCGCTTCAATATCATCGGTCTGCTCGGCGTACGGTTGCGTCATAACCTGTTGCAGTTCGCGCACTAAGGTGTAGTCGCCAGTTTTAGCTTGCTTATAAGCAGGCACAACTAACCATTCACGTAACGTGTATTTAGGGTTAACCTTTTTCATATTATTAGCAGTATCGCTGGTGTTAACGATAAGCGCATTCCATTGTTTTAGCCACGCTGCCCACTTTTTATTCATCGCTTCGTGGCTAATATTGTAAGTAGGGTAAAGTGAAATATCAGCGTCTGACTCATTATTGTAAAAGCTTTTCTTAATTTGGCTTAGGTCATCTGGCAGGGTAGAAAGCATTCTAAAAAACCGCGTGTAATCCACAGGTGTCATAATCATTAGCACTTCAAGCTCTTTAAACAACTCGGTATTAAATTGCTCCAAACCCAGTTTGGCCGCCCACATGGTTTCCATTTTTGTTTGCATGGTTTTTTCAAAACCGTTTTTAATTTCGTTAAGTTGTTTAAGCGCATCGGGTTGGCTTGTAAGTAGCGGTTGCAAAGCTGTACAAAACGAGCCAAAATTTTGCTCTGCCGCTTTAGGTTGGTTTAAAAATGCAAAGTGATCGCCACCGCCTGTCCAAGGTTGGTAGCTTGGGTCAAATACATCACAAAAACCAAATGGGCCGTAATCTAGCGTAAAACCACCCGCTGCGCAGTTATCACTATTAAAATTGCCTTGGCAATAACCAACTCGTATCCAATTAGCAACCAACGCGCTAAGGCGATTACGAAATGCTTTTGCCAACAGCACTACTTTATCAGCAGTGCTGAGTGATGGGTCAATGTCGTTTGCATACTCACGTTCAACCAAATGCAACACAATTTGTTCAAGTTCGTCCAAGGCGTTAGGGTGTTCGTTTTTTCTAGCACGACGGCCAAATAACTCAATTTGCCCCACCCGAATAAACGAAGGCGCAACACGGGTAGAAATTGCAACAGGTTCAGAAATCATCACGTCTGGGTCGTTATCGACAGAGCCATCCGAATACCAAGGTCTATGTACGGTATCTGTTTTAGATACATACAAACTTAAAGAACGCGACGTAGGCACGCCTAATGCATACATGTGTTCTTGTGCTAAAAACTCCCTAATACTCGAACGTAAAACAGCACGACCGTCTGCGCCACGGCAGTAGGGTGTGCGGCCTGCACCTTTAAGTTGCATTTCCCAACGCTGATTGTTATTAAAAATTTCAAGTATAGAAATCGCGCGACCGTCCCCATAACCATTACCCGTGCTAAACGGGCACTGCTGGTAATACTCTGTGCCATAAATAGACAGCGCGTAACCTGTCGCCCAACCCGTTGTACGCATCGGTTTAGGCACGGCAGAAGTGTCACCAGAAAACATGGCTATAAAATCGGCAGAGGTTGCCAAACTGTCAGCCAAACCCAGTTGTTTAAAAAAAGTTTGGCTGTGCGCAATGTATTCTGGTTGGCTGATAGGCGTGGGGTTAACCGGCACATAATGACCAGAAAATACTTGCCTCGGTGCATAATCAACACCGTTAGCAGTAGCGTCAGGGTCGCTATTAAGCGTGTCTATAAATGAATAGTCAGCCACTTTAGCTAAATCGTT
>CAZPSE010000034.1:0-4058 GCA_964589575.1 uncultured Gammaproteobacteria bacterium
AAAATATGGTGCCGACGCGAGGACTTGAACCACGAACCTACTGATTACAAATCAGTTGCACTACCAATTGTGCTACGTCGGCTAGAGGTGCGTATTTTAGTGATGAGGCTATTGAATTGCAATCACTTTATTGGTTATTTTTACGAATTGCTAAAATACTCAAATTACCTGCAGGGTCTTAAATAAAGTTGTAAGGGTAATGGCGATATTTCTTTTAAATCAATTAAGTTTAATACCGATTCTTTACCTTGGTAATCTAACCAGTAAACCTCTTTATCTATATAACGCACTTCCATTTTTACTTTAAAATAAAGCTTCTGTAATAAATCAAATTTACGTAGTGCATGTTTTTCTTGAGAGAATAAACCTAAAGCGATGGCGTTGGTTCGGTCGCCTTTTCGGAGTAAATAAAAGTCTCTGACTTTTTTGTTTTTTAGTTTTTCAATGGTGTTTTGAGCCGCTTTAAGGGTTTTATGTGGGGGAATGTATAAATAGTAAGAGGATATTTCTTTTTCTAAAATAATGCGCACACTTGAACTAATTGAAAGGTTGTTTAATTGGTTTTGGCTGTGTATTTTGTCCGCTTTGTTTTCAAATGGGCCAATAGTGTAACAAAGCGTATTGTCGATTATGGTTTCGGCTGTTGTTTCAGCAACGTCAATAATGGGTTCTGGCTCTATTTCAGTTTCAATTAACGTATTTTCTGTTTCGTCTATTAACCCATCGTCTTCTATAGGGCTATCGACGGTTTCTTTCTTGTTATCTTTAACGGGTGTCGGCTCTGGGGCTTTTGGTGCTTCTAAAATAACTTCGTTAGCCAGGAGCAGCTCAGTTTGATTGAAGCTTTGCTCTTTAACCATAAAGTTTCGTTCATTTAATAACACCAATTGTTCCATATTGGGAATAATTTTAGACGTTGAAACGTCAGGTTTTGCATTAAAAAACATGAAGTAGGCAAATACTGCTAGGTTTATAGCTATTAATATAGCGATAAGAATTTTGATATTTTTACGGGTAAACACTTTTTAAACCTTCAATTATTAACGTTTTATTTACGGTGGTAGATGTGGTTAATTGTTGCTGCAACCACGTAGCGTCGCCACCTGTAATAACGGTATTAATGGGTAAGTTAAACAATAGCTGATAATACTTAATAATTTGTTCTATTGCAGAGCTTATTGATGTTTGAATACCCAATTGAACGCATTGTTGGGTGTTTTTAGGCGTACTCATCAATAATTCTATAGCGGTGTTTACGTTGCTGGTTTTTTGTTGTAAGGCTTCGCGCATTAGGCGTTCACCAGGGATAATTATGCTGGGGTAATGTTGATTTTTATAAACAAAATCTACCGTTATTGCTGTACCTGCGCTTATTACACAATAGGGCTGTTTTAGTTTGGGGTAACTTGCAACTACTGCTAACCAGCGGTCATCCCCCAGTTGTTTTTGGTTGCTATAGGCGGTTTTAATTTTTTTAAATTTATATAAGCTGGTAAACCTTTTTACAGATAGTACATTTTTTTCAAAAAAATCTATCAATGTTTGGTTTATTGCGTCATTTGCGCTAGAAAGCCAATAAACCTGTGCAATGTTTAGGCTTTGCCATTGAAACAATAAAC
Source organism: uncultured Gammaproteobacteria bacterium (assembly GCA_964589575.1). Classification (GTDB taxonomy): domain Bacteria; phylum Pseudomonadota; class Gammaproteobacteria; order QNFE01; family CAZPSE01; genus CAZPSE01. The sequence goes on from CAZPSE010000034.1 coordinate 1,620, forward strand.
GCTCAATTTGCCTTGGGTCTTGCCATAAAATGGCGGGTTTATTTTCATTATCAATGGCCCATTTTAAACGTGTATTGCCTAAGTCTATATATAAAATCATACTAATTTTAAACTCACCTCGCCAGAATATAAGGTGCTAATTTGCCCATTAATGCTTACTTTTAGTGCGCCGGTATCGGTTACACCTTTAGCTATGCCCAGTAATGTTTCATTATTGTGCTTGATACTAATTTTTTTATCCAACAGGCAATCGTATTGTTGCCATTCTCTCAATAAGGGTTTTAAACCGTTTTGTTCAAACAAGTGATAATAATGGTGAATGTGTTTAATAATTAAAGCACTAAGTTGATTACGGCTAATGGTTTTATTGGTAATGCTGTGTAAATCAATTATCGGTTGGTCTATTTTTTGTTTAATATTGTCGGGTAGATTTATATTTAAACCAATGCCAGTAACTACTTTAGACTGATTGTTTTTACTGCTAATGATGTCTATTAATATGCCTGCTAGTTTTTTATTATTAACGTAAATGTCGTTTGGCCATTTTATTTTAGCGTGAATATTAATGTCTTGTAATGCCTTAATAATACTTAAACCGGTTATTAAACTTAAACCCGCCAGTTGGTTGTTGGCAATAGTAAACTGATGATAAAACGATAAAGCCAAACCCGATGCAAAACTGCCCATCCAACTTTTACCACGCCGACCACGACCCGCGTATTGAGATTCTGCCAATATTACGGTTGGGTTGCTGTATTTTTTAAAGTGTTTTAGCAAATGTAAGTTTGTAGAATCTACATGAGTTAATACTTTTATATTGCTGTTTTTAAAGTGGTTATATGTTTTTAAATGTTTTTCTATTTGGGTTTTTTCTAATAGTTCTACGGTTTGTATTAACTTATAACCTTTGCCAGATACGGCATCTATTTGTAAGCCAGATGTTTTTAATTTTTGTATTATTTGCCAAACACGCGATCGGCTAATGTGTAAAGTAACCGCCAATAAATTACCAGAAACAAAGTGACCTGTATTTAAAAGTTTAACAATGTCGATAGAATAGTCGTGCATTATTTTAACCAGTTACTTTGGTTTTTTAGTTGGGCTTTTGTTGGTGTTTTATTAACCGTTAACTGGTATTGGCTTTCGGTTTTATTTAAATTTAGTTTTGTTTCAAACAACCAGTCTTGTCTAAAGGCGTGTACGTTAACTGTTTTATTTTTATTTTGGTTGAGTAATTTTTGTATATTTTTAAAGGTTACCTTCACTCCATCTATGGCAACCAACGTATCATTTGCGCTTAAACCTGCCAGCATTGCGGTTTTATTGTCAAATACTCGGCTAATTTGGCAAGTATCGTTATTGTTTTTTGTCATCATACCAATATCTACATTGTTTTTATTTTCGCAAGTTAGGCTAATGCCAATGTCATTAAGTAGGTTTTGGTAGTCTGGCTCTTTAGTGCCGTATATGTAGTTTTGGAAAAACTCAGTACAATCTATGTTAAAGGTATTAAGCAAAACATTTTCTACCTCAAACTCATTTATACCTTGTTCATTAATGCCAAATTGTTGCCACAAATGCAACAGTACATCGGTTAAGCAAGTTTGCTTGTTCGACATTTTTTGAACAGTTAAATCTAAAGCCAAAGCCACCATTGCGCCTTTGGCGTAATAGCTCACAATGGCGTTTTGAGCATTTTCGTCTTGTTTATAAAACTTATTCCAAGTGGTTAGGCTAGAGTCGGCAATGCTTTGTTTGTTTTTACCGGTGTACGGTAAAATGCGGTTAAAGGTTTTACTAAGCAATTTTAAGTATTGGTCTAAATTAATTTTGCCACTTTTTAATAATATCAAATCATCATAGTACGATGTTACACCTTCAAACCACCATAAAAGTCTTGTGTAAGCCTCTGTATTTAAAGACATACCTACATAGGCTTTGGGTTTTAGGCGTTTCACATTCCACGTATGAAAGTATTCGTGGCTGCATAAACCTAAAAAGCCAATGTACTCATCTGTTTGTTTTTCTGCTTCGGTAATTAAACTCTGCCGAGAGACCATTAAGCTGGTGCTGTATTTATGTTCTAAACCGCCGTAGCCGTTTTCCATTACCCAAATTAAAAATACGTAGCGGTCTATTGGGTAGGGTTTACTAAAAAGATTTAATTCATATTCGCAAATGGTTTTTAAATCGTCACACATTTTTTCCATATCTGCATGGTGTTTGCCTTGTATGTAAATGTCGTGCGCTATGCCATTAGCCATAAAGCTGGCTTTGGTTTGCTCTGCAATCTCTACAGGGTGGTCGATTAGGTCGTCGTAGTTTTTTGCAATGTAAGTACCAAAACCTGCATCGTTAGTGTTTTCTTTTTTAAGTGATGTGCCGACAGTCCAGTTTTTAAAAAGGTCATTAGTGCTTTCTTCAATGGTCAAAAAATGG
>CAZPSE010000034.1:4158-20189 GCA_964589575.1 uncultured Gammaproteobacteria bacterium
TACAAATAAAGAAGTGCCGTTAAAATAGGCATGATTTTGATCAAAAAAACAGGTTCTTACCGAATAGTCAAAAGCGTAATGTTTAGTAACTATTTTTAGCACACCTTTTTTAGCATTTACCCGCCACTGGCTTTTATTTATTTGTTCAATAGTAATTTTTTCATCATTACTAAAGGCGGTCATTTCGGTAATGTTTTTAGAAAATTCCCTAATCATATAACTGCCTGGTATCCAGTCTGGCTGGCTAAAACTAACCGTTTGGTCTTGTTTTAAAGTGACTTGGCAAACCACCAAGTAAATGTGGGCAAAAGGGTCGTGAAGGCTAAGGTGGTATGAAACGGTCATGTTATTTTAGTGCTAATAAGATAATATGAATAATACTAAATAATGACTTAAAAAAGATGGATAAATCGCTTTTACAACTTATCACCGATAGGGTATCTATACCTGCGGCGCAATTAACAGAGCCTGCACCTAATAAAAAACAGCTAGAGCAAATTATAAATGCCGCCATATCCGTACCCGATCATGGGGCTTTAGTGCCGTATCGGTTTATAGTGATAGAAAAAGAAGCGCGTAATGAACTGTCTAAATTGTTTGTAAACGCATTAAAAATTAGCCAACCCAATGCCAGCGGCCCAAAAGTATTAAAACAGTCAGACAAGCCATTACGCGCACCAATGATAATTGTTTGTGTGTCGTCTATTAAAGAAAATAACATCCCAGCGGTTGAACAAAAAGCCTGCGCCAGTGCAGCTGTTATGCAAATGATGTTGGCAGCCAATGCTTTAAATTTTCATAATGTGTGGCTAACAGGCGGTTTTTGTTACGACAGCACGGTTAAAGAAGGGTTGGGTTTAACTGTAGACGAAGAAATTATGGGTTTTGTTTATATGGGCTCTGCCATTAAAGTGTACCCCAGTTTTAACCGGCCAAATGTTGCCGATGTTTTAAGCCAATGGCAAAAAATAAAGACGTTTGAAAGCAGCTATTAATGCGTTTTATGGCACTGTTATTTTTGTTGTTAAGTAGTACCGTAAATGCCGAAACCACCTACATTTACAAAGCCACCGACGGCACAGTGTGGTTTGGCGATAAAATGGCACAAGCCCGCATTGGCGATGTAGATATGATTGGTATTTATGGTAGAGCGCCAGCGGTAGAAACCTGCGGCGGTAGCAAACAAGAAATCGCCTTAAAAGAAAGCAATTATTTATACGACATTAAAAAAGCCGCTAAAAAATACAAAGTGGACTACCGCCTAGTTAAAGCCATCATTAAAACAGAATCTTGCTTTAACCCTAAAGCGGTATCACGCGTTGGCGCACAAGGTTTAATGCAGTTAATGCCTAAAACGGCCACATCTTTAGGGGTAACTAAGTCATTTAATGCGACTCAAAACATTATGGGCGGTACTAAATATATAAAACGCCTATTAAACCGTTTTAATCAAAATACCCAACATGCGCTTGCCGCTTATAACGCGGGGCCTACGGCAGTGGTTAAATACAAAGGCATTCCGCCTTATAAAGAAACCCAAAAATATGTAAAAAAGGTGATGGCGGCATATTCCCTTTATAATGAAAGTTTATAGCAAGATTTAGTTTTTTTCTGGCAAGGTTATATTTAGCTCTAAAATTTGACAATCATCGTCATTGGTTTCTAACAATACGTTAACATCTTCTTCACTAATATTGACGTATTTACGAATCACATTCAAAATGTCTTCTTTCATACGCGGTAAATATTCTGCGCCTTTGCGCATACTGCGCTCGTGCGCAACAATTATTTGTAAACGTTCTTTTGCACGGTTGGCAGATTTTTTTGGCTTGGCCTTAAAGTAATCTAAAATACTCATAATTAACCTCCAAATACTCTAGAGAATAAACCTTTTTTCTCTACTTTTATAAAACGGTGTTCAACGTCTTCGCCTAAAAAGCGGGCAACAATATCGGTGTAGGCGTAACCGGCTTTGCTTTTTTCGTCTAAAATTACCGGTATGCCCGCGTTAGACGATTGCAAAACGTCTGGCGATTCTGGGATAACACCTAACAAGTCTATGGCTAAAATTTCTTCAACATCTTCTACGCTTAACATTTCGCCTTCTGCTACGCGTTCTGGAGAGTAACGGGTTAAAATTAAATGCGTTTTAGCCGGTTCTAAACCGTCTATAACCCGTTTAGATTTACTGTCTAATATACCTAAAATACGGTCAGAATCACGCACTGACGACACTTCTGGGTTGGTTACTATCAATGCCTCATCGGCAAAGTATAAAGCGCGCATGGCACCGGCCTCTATCCCTGCGGGAGAGTCGCAAACAATGTATTCAAAATCCATTGCTTTTAAATCGTTAATTACTTTTTCTACGCCTTCTAAGGTTAGCGCATCTTTATCACGCGTTTGTGAGGCAGGTAAAAGGTATAAATTTTTAGTGCGTTTGTCTTTAATTAACGTTTGGTTAAGGGTTGCTTCATCATTAATAACGTTAATAAAATCGTAAACCACGCGGCGTTCACAGCCCATTATTAAGTCTAAATTACGCAAACCAATGTCAAAATCTATAATGACTGTTTTATGGCCTTTCATTGCAAGGCCTGTACCAAATGCGGCGCTGGTGGTAGTTTTACCTACGCCACCTTTGCCTGATGTGACGACAATTACTTTTGCCATGTTTACGTCTCCGACTTTTAAATTTAATTAATGGGGGTAAGTTCAACCTTACTATTAATAGATTGAACTAAAATGGGGGTTGCATCCAAACCTTTTGGCATGTCTTCACTTAGTTGATACACACCAGCGATGGATACTAACTCTGCTTGCATTTTTTGACAGTAAATTAACGTGTTGGCATTACCCGCTATACCCGCAAGGGCGCGACCACGTAATGAACCGTAAATATGAATATTGCCAACGGCCAAAACTTCTGCGGTGGCACTTACCGAACCAACAATAATTAAGTCACCCTGGGCGATAATTTGTTGCCCCGAACGCACCGTGCCTTTAACTATTTTGGCAGGTACAGATGTAAACGGTTTTGCTTCTTTTTTTGTTGATTTTGTAGGGGCTTCTGATGTTTTTTTATTGTTTTTTATGGTGTCTTGTAATAAAACTAAACCGGCTTGTTGAGCATTGTTGGCTTGTTCATCTGTTGCATTTTTATAACCAATAGGCAACATTTGGTATTGACGAAGTAATTGGTTTAACTGCTTAAAATCGACCGTTGTTTCATCGGTTGGTAAATTTTTAAGGTTAATAACAACAGGGGAGTTTTTTAAAAACTCGGCAGCAATTTCGGCCTTTTTTTCTAAGGTTAATAAAACATTATTAAGGTTATTGGTGCTTAACTCAATTTCAGAAAGTGAAAGCATACTCATTTTTAAGTTAAAGCTTTCAGAAGGTGCGATGGTCATTTATTTTTAGCAAAATGCAAAGCTGAATGATAATGATAGAGGGCAAAAATCGCAATTTATTTCGTCCTGTCTATCTCTTAATAGAGGCACAACAAATTCAATTGTAAAAACTAAGAGGATTTTTGCTATATTCCTTTTTTTTAATGTCGGTTTTATTATCAAAATGACCAATAAATCTAAAAAATGGCTACTAATTAGTCTAATAATTTTTGTTTTAATATTGCTTGTTCTACCGATGATAATAAAGCAAGTGGCTATTTCACAATTATCTAAACAAGGTGTAGAGGTAAAAATAGACAATATAGATTTAAACCTATTTACTGGCGAGTTTAGGCTGGAAGGTTTAAAAGATATAACTAAAAAAGACAATACAAACCTGCAGTTAAAACAGTTTTATATAGAATTTGATTGGCTGCCTTTACTTGATAAAAAAATACACATTAATCAAATTGTAATTGAGTCTTTTGCTGTAAAAATTAATAACCAAGCAAATACTTTAAAAGTAGCAGGCATAAGCATTCCAACCTCTTCAGATAAAAAAACAGAAGAAAAGCCACAAGACGAAGGCAGTTGGTACGTTAGTTTAAAAAACGTAAAAATAGATGATGTAAAAGTAAACTATCAAGACGATAAATTAATTTTGCCACTGCAACTTACCCAACTTAATGTAGATGTTTTAGACACCCAAAATATTGATGGAATTAGCACAATAGCATTGTCTTTAAAACTAAATGACTCGTTAGCCACGTTTAATATAGTTGGTGATGTTTTAAACCCCAATGCATTTATCAAAACCGATATAAACATAACCCATTTTGACTTTTCACCCTTTAAAGCATTACTGCCTAAACAGGTAAAACTAAGCAAGGGGTCGACGAAAATGACCAGTTTAGTTGAGCTAAACTTAAAAGATTCAAAACCTTTAAAGTTGGTACATCAAGGTTTGTTGGCAGTTAACAATGTAGAAGTTTTTGTAGACGGTAATCAAATTGTTAATGAACAAATAAAATGGCAAGGCCGTAACGAAATTAATTTTACAACCGATGGAATGTTGACCATTAACAATAGCGGCGTGTTAAGCAACCAAAGTTTACAGCTAACACAAGCAGTAACAGGTACAGTGTTAAAACTAAAAGCGTTAGCGTTTGATGGCAACGTGGCTTTAAATAATGACAACCTAATGGAATCTATTAAGGTGCTTGCCAATATTGAGTTATTTCAACTTACTGTTGAGGCGGCAAATAAAAAGCAACGTGTATTGATGGAAACTTTTACGGTTGAGCAACTAAAAACAAATGGGATAAACAAGTTAAATATAAAAAACGTACAAATAAAAAACCTAGCATTGCTAGACGATGCACAAAAAAAAGCCCTGTATAAAAGCGAAAATTTGGTGGTTAAACAAATAGCGTTATTAGACAAAAACAACTTAACGATTAACTTGGTAGAGCAAACCAGCCAGACTGCTAATATTAATAAAAACAAACAAGCCGTGATGAATGTACAACAATTTATAACATCATTTGTTGGCACCGATAATAAACAAAACGCCGACACAGTAGAAGCCAAGCCAGTGGTAAAAGCTACAAAGTTTACTTTTAACATAAAAACGTTAAAGTTAAACGGAGAAAACATTTTTTCCTATCAAGACTTATCTTTAACGCCCACATTTAAAAAAGCCGTTAAGTTAGATGAACTGTTGGTTAAAAATATAAACAATAGCAGCCAAAACCAAGTTATCACCTACAACATAGTAGGCAAAATATTACCCAGCTCGCCTTACAGTATTGTGGGCGACATAACCCCCTTTGCAGACAAACTATCGCTAAACACTAAAATAAAAACAGAAGGCATTGGTTTGCTCGAATACTCCTCTTTTATATTACCCGTTACCGGCTATCAAATAGAAAGTGGCGAGGCCGATACCGACCTAGATATAAAAATAAAAAACAACGTGGTAGATGCAAAAAATAAAATCACACTGCATCAATTAGAGCTATTAGAGTCTGACCCTAAAACGGCAAAAAAACTCAACAGCACCATTAGTATGCCCATGCACAAAGCGTTAGATTTATTACGAGACGACAACAACACTATAATATTAAACATACCGCTAAAAGGGGAGCTAGATAGCCTGTCTGTTAACCCTAACGACACCATAAACCTAGCACTAGGCAATGCATTAAAAAGTGGCTCTAAAGTGTATATAGCCACTGCACTTTTTCCCTATGGCACGATATATACGTTGGTAAAAATTGCAGGCGAAAAAATAAATGCCATAAAGTTAAAGTCTATTAAATATAAAGCAGGGGTTGCGACATTATCAGTAAAAGACAAAGACTATTTAAATAAAGTAGCCGGCATATTAAAAAATAAAAAACAGCTAAGGGTGCGCTTATGCAGTAAAGCCACAGCGAGTGATAAGCAGCAATTAATGACACTAGAAAAGCAAACCAACAAAATAGATTGGCATGAACGCTTATTAACATTGGCCAATAAACGAAAAATTACCATTGAGAATTATTTAAGTACAAAACACCAAATAAAACCCAATAAATTAATAGACTGTAGAACCGTAATAGAAAAAGGCAAAACTGCAAAACCAAGGGTAGAGTTGCTTATATAACGAAACCAACCTACTGATTAGCGGTTGGTGACAATGAGGACGTGATTGTTTAAATACGGTTAAAGCAGGTAAGTGCACAACTAGAAGTTTTCTGGTCAAGTAAATCTAGACACTTCTATTGGAAATTTTTCATAAGTATGATGTGGCTACACTATTCCGTCCACATGAATATATTATACTATTGTATAACTGTTGTTTTGATATTATACTCATGTAAAACATCGAGTATAAATTATGTCACAAATAGCAATCCGTCAATCAGGTGGTGCAAGCATTATAAGCCTACCTAAAGCCATTGTTTCAACAATGGGTCTTACAATTGGTTCTAAGTTAGATTTAACTATTAAAAACAATCAAATTGTACTTACACCTGTAGAGGAAGCTCTAACTCTGAGCAGTCTACTAGAAGGTACAAGTCCATCAGATTATGCAATTAATGCGGAAGATAAAGAATGGCTTAACATGATCCCCGTTGGGTTAGAAAAAGGGATTGATTAGTGTTTGTACCAAGTAAAGGCGATGTTATTTGGCTTAGTTTTGACCCAAGCACAGGAACGGAGATAACAAAAAAACGACCTGCTCTAGTTATTTCAGAAAAAGCATTTAATGAGTACACTCATTTTGCCATAGTAGCCCCAATTACAAGTAAGGTACGAGGCATAAAGCTAGAAGTGCTTTTACCAAAAACTATGCAAACAAAAGGTTCTGTTTTAATGTATCAAATAAAGTCATTAGACTTTGCTAATCGAGAAGCAAAACTTATAGAAAAAGCACCAAAAGAAGTTATTGAAATGGCTACCAGAATAGCTAATTTAATAACGAAATAAGCTATTGGAATAATATAAAGAAATTATTTTTAGCGGTATATTGATTACTTGCTAGTATTAAATGCTTTGGATTTATGATATTTATTTAACCATACACAGTACTACTTTTGTTTATTTATCTAAAATGTGGTTTTTAGAACGTATGGTTCGGCTATATGAAGATACTAAGTAATATTTGTATTGTTGATTAAACACCAAGGGGTGTCCACGTATAATGCTCCTGCAATTCTGTGTACCTACATCCCTGTAGGCAACGAAATAGCCTGTTTTTAAGGCTGTTTTAATGTGCCGTTTATTTTCAAAAGTTTTTATTAATTTCTAAAAGCCTTTCTGGTGTTCCTATATCGCTCCATTCACCCTTATAAATTTCTGCTGTTATGTTTTCTTTTGGTATGGCTTGCCTTAGTAAAGGCGCTAAGGGTGTCGGTTGTTGTTTTACTTGGCTAAAAAATGTGGGTGAGTAGTAACCAATGCCAGAGAATGTGTATTGTTGCTCGCCTTGGTTTTTTAACAAGCCGTCTTCTATGGCAAAGTCGCCATTTGGGTTGTGGCTTGGGTTGTTTACCAATATTAAATGCGCTTGTTTTTTGTTTAGTTGGTGTGGCTTAAACGGGTAGTCACAATATATATCGCCATTGACTACTACAAAATTTTCGTCGTCCATTAATCTTAAAGCGTATTTAATACCGCCTGCAGTTTCTAGTAACGAGCCTTGCTCGTTACTGTATTGAATATTTACCCCGTAGTGTGAGCCGTCGCCAATTTGTTGATGGATTTTTTCTGCCAGCCAAAAGGTGTTTATAACTATGTTGGTTATGTTGGCTTTTTTTAACGCCAGTATGTGATGCTCTATTAACGAAAGTTTGCCCACTTTTAGCAATGGCTTGGGCGTTTGCAGCGTTAGTGGGCGCATCCGCTTGCCTAAACCTGCGGCTAGTATGATGGCGTTCATAGGTGGGCTTCTAACTTTAGGTCGGTTAGTAACTGGGCAAAGTCGGCAAGTTCTGGGTAGCTGTTGGCGGTTTGTTGGGTGTAGTGGTAGGTTAGGGGTAAGTCTTTTAAGTAATGTGTTTTGCCGTCGCGGTAGTTTAACCTGCAAAATATGCCTAAGACTTTTATATGACGTTGTAGCCCCATTAAGTCAAACCATTTTAAAAATTGCTTTGAGTCGTTTAGGTTTAAACCCAGCTTAACCAGTTTTAAACGGTAGCTTTCTACCCAGTTTATTACTTTGTCGCGTGGCCATTGTATGTAGCAGTCTTTTAATAAAGAGACTAAATCGTAGGTGATTGCGCCGTTTACCGCGTCTTGAAAGTCTATTATGCCAGGGTTGTTTTTTGTGGTTTGCATTAGGTTGCGCGAGTGAAAATCTCGGTGTACAAAACATTGCGGTTGTGCCAAAGCACTATCGCTTAGTGTTTGCCATGTGTTTTGTAATACGGCTGACTGTTTTTTGTTTAGCTGTAATTTGCAATGTTTGTTTACAAACCAGTCTTTAAATAAGTCCATTTCATCGTGCAATTTTGTTTGGTCGTATAGCGGTAAACTTTCTGTTGGAGTATTTAGTTGCATATTGCTTAATGCAGTAAAAGCATCGTTGTACAAATCATCTACCGTTTCATCATTTAGCACATTTAAGTAGGGTGTATTGCCAAAGTCGGTTAGTAATAAAAAGCCTTGCTGTAAATCTTGTTGGATAATTTCTGGCACATTTACTTGCTTGTTAAACATCAGTTTTGCCATGCTTACAAAAGGTTGGCTGTTTTCCTTTTCTGGCGGCGCGTCCATTATTATGTAACTTGTACCGTTTATAACGGTTCTAAAATAACGTCTAAAGCTGGCATCGGCAGAGGCCACTTCTATTTTTATGGTTTGATTGCTATAAAGGCTTTGTAGCCAATTGATAATTTGCTTTTGTCGTGCGTCTTGCATAATGATGTGAGTGAACTAGAAGATGCAAAGGTTAATGATATTTAACGCAATATGCAATTAAACAATTTAGAACAGCTAGGCATAAGCTACAGCTTTTTTCTTTTTATATATTATTAGGTATTAAGTAAAAATACATCGATTAGAAATAATAAAAGTGACTTTTGTGTAATGGTGACATAAGCTAAAGTTTTAGTTTATCCCTACAATACGATGCAAATAAAACAACATTGGCAGTTACTCAACTCAATACCTTCTTTTCCTAATAAAATTTCGTCAGTAAAGCTACAACAAATATTGGCACAGTCAAAGGGAGGCGATTATTCATTACGTACTATCCAACGAGAATTATTGGCTTTAGCTAAAATGTTCGACTTAGATTTAGATAAAAACACTAAACCTTATGGCTGGTTTTGGAAAGAAGGGTGCGGTTTGGCTGTTAGTAATAAAGTAACCTCGAGCTTACCTGTAATTGATATTGGGCTATCTAACTTATCTGAAACGGTAGCGTTTGAAGCTTATTTTTATCAAGATTTAAAACAAACACTGCAGTCTAACCCCTTAGCTGATAACCAAAAAATAACCAAGTACGATGATGATTGGTTTAAATTAAAAGCTACTGTTATTGTTGACCAAAACTTTATCCAATGGTTATTAAGTTGTGGCGACAGGGTGGAGCTATTGGCCCCGACGGATTTACGTAATTGGGTGGCACAAATGTTTAAAAATACTCAAGAATATTATTCTTGAGTATTGGAACAATTAACGTCATTATTTTATATAATGTCGCCAATAAAAAATATCGCTAAAAACTGAAGGCAATTTTATGGATTTTGAACAAGCACGTACCAATATGATTGAACAGCAAATTCGCCCTTGGGAAGTGCTGTCTCAACAAATTTTAACGGTAATGTCAGACGTTCATAGAGAAGATTTTGTACCCGCAGATAAAAAAGAACATGCCTTTAGTGATGTACGATTGCCCATTGGTGAAAATCAAAGCATGATGCATCCGTCTTTAGAAGGACGAATGCTACAGTCTTTAGAAATTAAGCATACCGATGATATTTTAGAAATAGGTACAGGCACCGGTTTTATAACCACGTGTTTAGCAAAAATGGCTAAAAGCGTAGTAAGTATTGATATACGCGATTCATTTACACAGCAAGCGCAAAAAATGTTGGCTGCAAAAAATATAACCAACGTTACACTAGAAACTGCCGACGTTATAGCCAAAGAAACCGATGCTAAGCAGTATGATGCAATTGTTGTAACCGGTTCTTTAAAAACAGTACCGCAACATTTAAAAGAAAAATTAAAAATTACAGGCAGAATGTTTGTAATAACAGGTGATGAAAGCCAGCCAATTATGCAAGCTAATTTAGTGGTACGTTACGGTCAAAACGAATGGTTATTTACACCAATATTTGAAACCTTTATGCCACCTTTAGAAAACCAAAATATTGAAGAGGTATTTGAGCTGTAGTTTTTAGAAAATGTGCAACCTGACCCTAAAGAAGACCTGATTAACCGGGTAAAGCATGGTTAAAAATTTAATCTCGGTCAGTGCATAAGCAAGGGGTCGACGATTTAAGCACTATTTACTAGTTTTCGGACCACTTAAATAAGTAAGACCCTAACGCCAAAAACGCAATACTCATTAGTACTAACACGCTAAGTGGGTAAGTTAAGTCCGCTAAGCTTTGTCCATCTATCATTATCGCTCTAGCTGCGCTTAGCATATGAGTTAGCGGAAAAAAATCTGCAATTAATTGTACCGCTTCACTAGAACCTTCTAAAGAAAACCACACGCCAGATAAAAACATCATCGGCCAGCTAACCACGTTTAATAAACCGCCTGCCAGTTCCTCGCCACCAACACGAGATGTTATTAATAAACTTAATGCAATTAAACTAATACATCCTAAAACCATCACAATAAATAAATCAAAATAAGACCCGACCACCGTAAAGTCTAAAATATAATGGGTAATAATAAAAATAAATGAGGTTATGCTAACCACTAAAAGTAAACGCGAGGTTAGTTGCGCCAGTATAAATTCAAATGCAGAAAGGGGGGTGGCGTTAAGCCGTTTTAAATAACCACTTTTTCTATAACGTACAATGACAAAACCGACACCAAATAAACAACTAAACATAATGTTCATGCCTAACACCCCAGGTAAAACCCAGTCTAAATAGGTAATAGGGGTGTTTTCTGTTAGGTTTTTAGGAATATTATTGTCACTTGCCAATAATAGTTTTTCTACCAAATAACTTTTTGGCGACTCATTATTTACCCAATATCCACGGTTGTTTTGGTTAAGGTTTATCAGCATATCTACCTGATGCCGGGCGACTTTTTTTAAAGCCTCTTGTTTGTTATCTACTGTATAAAACTGGATAAAGCGGGTGTTGAAAAACGGATGATATTCTTCATTTAAAGCTTGTTGCGCATTTAAAACAGCTATTTTAAACAGCGGTTTGTCATCTTCAGAAAATATAAACGCTAAACCAAATACCAATAAAACGGGGAAAATAACATTCCAACCCAAAGACGAACGGTCGCGAACAAATTCTAAATTACGCGTATGAATGAGTTTTATAAGCCGAGCTATCATTGTCTTAGTGCCTGCCCTGTTAGTTCTATAAATAAATCTTCAAGCGTTCTAGAGCGAATCGTTAAATTATTTAATGCTATGTTTAACGACAATAAATATTTAATGGTTCTATCAACGTCGTCAGACGGTATTTCTACAACATTATCATGAACAAAATGTTCAATATCTAGGGTAATACCATTTAAGTCAGCAATGGGTAAGTCTAAAACACGGTTGCTAAAATGTTTGTCTAATAACTCATCGGGTGTACCTTGGGCAATAACCAAACCTTTGTCAATAATGGCAATGTTGTCACATAAAATATAGGCTTCTTCCATATAGTGTGTGGTTAATAAAATGGTTTTTCCTTTGGCTTTAATGTCTTTAATTAATTGCCAAAAATGTCGCCTTGCCTGTGGGTCTAAACCTGTAGTGGGTTCGTCTAAAAATAAAATATCGGGGTTGTTGACTAATGCTAAAGCAAGTAACAAGCGTTGCCGTTGCCCGCCAGATAGTTTTGATGCATCTTGGTTTATGTAGTCTTGCAACGAACATAATTTAATTAAAACGTCCAAGTCTGTGGTTTTTTTATAAAAGCTCTGAAACAGCTTAATATTGTCTTTTACAGTTAAAAAATCTTGCAAAGCGGTGTTTTGAAACTGTATTCCAGCAACATTTTTAAAATCGCTATCAAGCGGTTTGTTTTTATAAAAAATGTTACCAGACGTAGGTTGGGTTAAACCTTCCATCATCTCTATAGTGGTAGACTTACCCGCACCATTGGGGCCAAGAAGCCCCAAACAGGTACCTTGTTGTATTGACAAGCTAATGCCATTAACGGCTTTAACGGTTGGGTAATGTTTAACCAGGTTTTTTATTTCTAAAATGGTTGTCATATTAATGTCGTTAAAAAAAATGGTAAAAATTACATTATGAAGGTAGTTGAGTGCAGTGTTGTTTATACTAAGGCAATAGCATTATTAATACATGCTTAACGACGACCGCCTGATATTTTGTGACTAATAAGCTGTTAATAATTGTTTAACAGCTTATTTTATAGCTATTTTAGTTAGCAATACTTTCTAATGTTTTAGGTTCGTTTTTAGGCTCAACTATTTCAATAGTTGCACTTTGCGTAATAGATTCAACATAATTTTTTAACATTGTGTTTACGATAATGGTTTTAATTTTATCTTTTACGTCTTCATAAGCGGGGCCAGGTAAAACGCGCGAGTCTACTAAATGGATTACGTGATAACCAAACTGTGTTTTCACAGGGTCTGTACTGTAGCTATCTTTTTCCATGGTTTTAACGGCTGTGGCAAATTCTGCAACCATAGTGTTTGCTTGGAACCAACCTAAATCCCCACCATTTTTACCGCTTGGGCCAGTCGATTTTTCTTTGGCTAAATCGGTAAATAGGCCGCCGTTGTTAAGGTCAACAATAACGGCTAAGGCATCAGCTTCATTTTTTAATAATATGTGGCTGGCTTTGTACTCGTTTTGTGGCAGTTTGGCTATTTGGTTGTTGTATTCTTCGCGGGTTTGTTCTTCGGTTATGGTTAAGTCTTTAAATTGATTTTTAATTAACGCGTTGGCAATAACGGCAGTAGTTAGCCGATTAATTTCTGCTTTAATAATTGGGTCTTGGTCTAAACCTTGTTTAATGCCTTCTTGCTTTAAAATTTCTAGGTTAATCATTTCTTGTAAAATTAAACCAGAAGCAGGTGCTTCCCCATCTTTAGAGCGTTCATTAATAGCATTTTGCAATGCGGCTTTGGTAATAACTGCATTATTAACATGGGCGATAATATCGTCTTTAACTGCCGTTACGCTAGCATTAGATGGTAACGCTTCTGTCGTGTCAGGTTCAGCTGTTGTAGTGTCATTACAGGCCGTTAAAAATAATAGGCTAGTGCTTAATATAGTTGTTGCCAGCAGGGCGGGTGTAAATTTCATTATTTATCCTTATTTGGGAAATACTTGTTTAAAGGGTTTAACACTTACAGACTGGTAAACGCCTGTTTTAAAATAGGGGTCATCGTTAGCCCAATTTTTTGCATCTTGTAAAGAGTTAAACTGAGCAACCACCAAGCTGCCAGTAAAACCGGCTTCTGTAGGTTGTTCAGCGTCAATAGCGGGGTGTGGCCCTGCTAAAATAAGTCTGTTTTGTTGGTCTAAATCTGCAAGGCGCGCAATATGGCTTGGGCGCGCTTTTAAACGTAACGGTAACGAGTTATCAACGTCTTGAGACATTATGGCATAAAGCACAGTTACTTCCTTTTGGGTTGGGGTAATGTAATTAAAAGTAAACTTACGGGTTAGTTTTTTGCCAGTAAAATTAAAATAAATACAAAACCAATTACGGCTCCAATGGGTAAAATGGCACTCATCCAATCGCCTTTTTGGGCTTCGGGAGAGTTTTCCATTGAGGATTTTGCATTGCGACCAAATAAGTAAATTAAGCCGGCTGCCATTATGGCTAATATGATTCCTTCAAACGTTCCAAATTCTTCTTGCATTGTTTTTGTCCAAAAAAAAGCCCCTCAAAAAGGGGCTTTTGTTGTTATAAATATTTACAATTAATCGTCGCCAGACATAACGCCTAAAATGTGCAACAAGCTTAAGAACAAGTTAAATATTGAAACATATAAATCTACTGTTGCCATAACGTAGTTGGTTTCTTGACCGTGTATCATTTGGCTGGTTTTATATAAAATCATGCCAGACATTAGCATAATAAAACCACCCGATACGGCAAGGCTAAGCACCGGGCTGGCAAAAAAGAAGTTAGCAACCATGGCTAAAATCATAACTAATAAACCGGCCATTAAAAAACCGCCCATAAAACTAAAGTCTTTACGGGTAGTAAGCGCATAAGCTGACAAACCTAAAAAGATAGTGCCTGTGCCACCTAGTGCCATCGTGATAAGTTCACCACCGTTGGCAAAATTAGCAACGTACATATTTAAAATAGGCCCAAGTGTGTAACCCATAAAACCGGTTAAGGCAAAGGTTAACACTATGCCCATTGGGCTATTACGTGTTTTGTTAATGCCATAAAGTAAACCGAAAAAGCCTACTAGGGTTATTATCATGCCTGGGTGTGGCATATTAAACGTCATAGATAAGCCTGCTACGATAGCACTCCAAATTAGTGTCATAGACAGTAAAATGTAGGTGTTTTTAATTAGCTTGTTAGTGGCTAATGTGCTTGCTTGGGCGTGGGTTGCTGTTAATTGATCAAAAGACATGATATTCCTCATTAATCTAAAAAGTGATAGTACTATTGTTGGGGTTTTTGTGTCATTTTTCAAGCTAAAGTTTCAATTGTTTATAGCTTTACTTAAAATAAGTTTATTATCGAATTTGAAAGCAGAATTAAAGATTACATTTTAAAGTGCCGTTACACCGTTTTATGGACATCTTCATTAATAATTAGGCAATTAATGTTTTTACATTGTATTACTGAATTTTTTCTATTTTAGCTTGAACGATAATTATTCTATAGAACGGGTCTTTGTGAATGTTTGGTAATGCACCTGCAAGCTGTGCATGTTATGCGTTAATGTCTAATAGGGTAGGCTGTAGTTTCATTTCTGGCATCAGATTATTCGGGATATTAAGCTTTTCTAAAGCTACTGTTATGCTGATTTCTGCAAATACTATATTGTCGCCATCAATAATTGCTTTTTTGTTTGGTTAGACAGGGTTGGTTGTTTTCAAATATCCACTATAGAGCATGTGTATCTAATAATAAATTCATTATTTATCAGATGGAAGCAGTTGAAAGTTGTAAAAACTGTTATTTAACGCGTCACCAAAATCGTCAGGTAGTTTGACTTTACCTTGCCAATTGCCAGTTAAACGCGCGGTGCGTTATTGCTGTGTAAACAGATAATGCGTAGTTAATCAGGTCTTTCTTAAGTATCGGGTATATTGGTTATTTGTATTGTTTTTCACGTTTAGGTATATATGTAATAAATATAGTCTGGTCTGGTTGTCAAATAATCAAATGTTTTTAAGCAACGCCTGCACTTCTACATAATATTTTTTACGCGAAAACAACAACGCCCATTTACTGCCACCAAATTGCTTCCACAATAACGCATTGCGTAATGCGCTTAGCAGTAGGGCGCGTATTTTGTTTACCGTTGCGACATTTTGCAAAACACCTTGGTCACCCTTAATTAATAGTTTGGGTGGTATTAAACTTATCGAGTCTGAATAAATACCGGCCAACCGTGCTTGCATGTTTACGTGGGTGACGGGGTAATCGTCTTTTAACTCGGCCGCTTTCATTATGCCTGTTTGTATAACGGCAGAATAGTCGGGGTAGTTGGGCAGTTTTTTAGCTAGGTGCAAAATACTGGTTAAGTATTTGGCTATTTGTAAATCATCTTTATTAAACGGTTCACTCATTTGGTGGTTGAGTAATAGAAAACCGGGTTTTAAACCTAATAGGTTGGGGTACAATTTATCTAAATCGTCTACTTCGGTTGCCAAAAGGCTCTCTAGGCAGGTTTCTAAAGTAAAGGTGTTACATGTGCCTTTGTTGGCTAATTGCTCTACCGCTTGCAGGCTTTGTAAAATACTGGCGAAGGCGATAACTTGTGCGTGGATAGATTTCAATGGG
>CAZPSE010000035.1:0-19107 GCA_964589575.1 uncultured Gammaproteobacteria bacterium
ACCTGGAATTGAACCAGGGACACGAGGATTTTCAATCCTCTGCTCTACCAACTGAGCTATCAGGCCATAAGTTTGAAGCGCGAATTATAGAGACATATATCTTCTATTTCAAGTTTAATTTACGTCTATGTGTCAGTCTCTTAGAGAGTTGCTTTTTTAAAAAAATAACATATCGTAGTGCTCTAAATTTCAACAATATTGTTGTTGAAATTTCTATGGACGAATCATAGACGAGTACAATTTAAAAATACTCCTAAATGATAAGAGGACTAATCGTCCGACTTTTTGTTATTTGGAATTAATTCAAATAAATCACATGATGAGCAATTAAATAGTTTACATAAATTTTCCAGAGGAAAAAAAGGGGTCAGTACTCTTTAAAATGTAACTGTGATGTTATTAGTTGTATGTTCCGAAGGCAAAGGGTCGATGCTTTTGGCTTGTTTTGAGTGAAAAGGTACGGACCCCTTTTTCTTTTATCTTTATGCATAGTAATGCAAGCATGTTTGTACCTAATGTTTAGCGGTTCCTTAAATGCTAGGTACTTATTTTTAAATCTTCTTTATAATTACCTAAAATTTAATCAATAGGAATAGTTATGTATAGTTTTTCAACCACTGTTAATGACACATTTAAAAATACTGAATTAAAAGTAATAGAGGCATTAAAAGCCGAGGGTTTTGGTGTGTTAACAGAAATAGATGTTCAAGCAACCTTAAAAAATAAATTGGGGTTAGAAAAGGCACCTTATAAAATTTTGGGTGCATGTAATCCTGCTTTAGCAAATCAAGCTATTGATGCAGAGCCAGATATAGGTTTATTATTGCCTTGTAATGTCGTGTTAAGAGAAGAAACTGCTGGTGAAGTTATTGTTTCTTTTATGGACCCTATTGCCGTGCTTTCTTTAGTTAACCGTGACGATGTGGCCGTTTTAGCCAGTACAGTACGAGAAAAATTACTGAATGTGAAAAACGCTTTATAAATGAACCCATTTTATAAAAATTAAATAGCAAGGGGTCGACGAAATAGACCTTTTAATCGATACAAAAATATCGGCACAATGAAAGGCTGTCGAGCTGAAATGTTGTTCAGAGGCTCCTTAACTTTTTATTAGGTGTTTAAAAAAATAAATGCCAAAAAGCAATAACGAGAAAATTTTGCAACAGTAATAATTAGTAAACTAAGTAGCCAGTTAAAACGTAAGTAACCCGCCGCAACGCATAAGGGGTCGCCAATAATTGGTAGCCAGCTTAACAGCAAAATATAGGGGCCATACCGTCGACCCCTTGCTATATTTTTATTGTTTTCAATCGCTTTTTTAGTAGGAAAAACTCGCCCCAGAAGGTAATTAGTAAAGCCACCAAGGCTATTGCCAATGGTGGCGATTAGTATTAATTGAGCGGTTGAATAACTTTGCTGTTTGATTAATACAATTAAGGCAACCTCTGAGCTGCCAGGCAATAATGTTGCGGATAAAAAACTGCTACTAAATAATAACCACAGCGCAGTCAAATCGGAGTTCATTTATTTTAAGTTGGCACTACGTCGTAGGGCTCTTAAAATGACCATTATCCAAGGCCACAGCAACATGCTTATTAGTGCGGGTGCGTAAAATAATAAAATGCTATCGGGCGTTTGGTTAATAATGCCGCTAATCCATAAGGCGATGGTTTGTTTAATGACGATTAAGAAAAATATGATTAAACTTTGTTGGCTTACCGGTGCGACGCGTAGTTTTTGATGCTGGTGTAAAACGACATAAGCCACTATTGTTAAACCAATGGCGTGTTGCGCCAGTAACGAGCCGACAGCGACATCTAAAAACAAACCGGCAACCCATGCCGAAATTAGTCCAAAGCGAAAGGGTGTGGCTAATGCCCAATAAATACAAACAAGGGTGACCCATTCTGGGCGAAAATACCTTGCCCATTCTGGCAAGGGTAGCAGTGTTAGTAGTAATGCTATTGTTATAGAGAAGGGTATAACCCAATAACCTTGTTTACTCATTGGGTTTTTTTAGCTTATTTTGGGTTGTTGGTTGGTTGTGCCAAACCAATAAAACTTCGTGGGCTTGGTTAAGCTTGGCCGCTGGGGTTGCATAAATTTTAGAAAAGGGCTGACCTTGTATATGCGTAATTTCGGTTACTTTTGCAACCGGGTAGTTAGCTGGAAATCGTTGGCCTAAACCCGAAGTTACGACTAAATCGCCAATTTTTATGTCAGAGTTTTTTGGAATATAAGCCAGTTTTAATTGTTTTGGGTTGCCTGTACCTAGGGCAATGGTGCGTAAACCAGAACGGTCTATTCTTACAGGTATTGCATGGCTAGGGTCCGAAATTAATAAAACTGTAGATGCGTATGGGTCAGTATGAATTATTTGCCCAATGACACCATCGGCATCGATAATGGGTTGCCCAATATAGGTGTTTTTATTGGCACCTTGGTTAATCATTATTTGTTTTTTGTAGGGGTCTAAATCAACCGATAAAATTTCTGCAATTAATACTTTGTTTTTTATTTGTTTGGCAGAGTGGAATAAAGCCCGTAAACGTTGATTTTCCCTTTTTAATGTCGAGTATCTTTGTAAGTCGGCTTTTAATATGAAGTTGTTTTTTCTTAGTGCCTTGTTTTCGTTTAATAAGTGTTCGCGTGTGTTTAAATTTTCTTGCCCCCAATAAACAACATCAGACGGCAAATTAACAATATAGCGTATAGGAAAAAGCAGGTGTGAAATGTTGCTGCGTAAACTTTCTAAGTAATTATTTCTTTGGTCAATCGTCATAATTACGATAGAAATAATAACCATAAACAACAACGTTATGCTGTTTTGTGCATTATATTTAAATAATGACTGTTCCATTATGAGTTAGTAAAACGCTTTAATCTATAGACATGAAGTCGCCACCGTACTCATCCATAAGCTCCAGTACGCGTCCACCGCCTCGTGTTACACACGTTAGCGGGTCTTCGGCAATTAATACGGGCAATCCTGTTTCTTCCATTAGTAGCCTATCTATGTCTCTCATTAATGCACCGCCACCGGTTAATACAATGCCTCGGTCGGCAACGTCGGCTCCTAACTCTGGTGGGGTTTGTTCTAATGCGGTTTTGACGGCACTAATGATTCCATAAAGTGGCTCTTGCAGGGCTTCTAAAATTTCGTTGCTGTTAATGGTTAAGCTGTGGGGTACACCTTCAGATAAGTGACGGCCTTTTACTTCAATTTCTAAAAGTTCTTTACCAGGGTAGGCAGAGCCAATTTCTATTTTAATTTTTTCAGCGGTCATTTCGCCAATTAAAATACCGTAGTTACGACGAATATAAGCAATAATCGCCTCATCAAACTTGTCGCCCCCAATACGTACAGAGGCCGAATAAACGATACCGTTTAAAGACATAACGGCCACTTCAGATGTGCCACCACCAATGTCTAAAACCATAGAGCCACGCGGTTCATCTACTGGCATGCCCGCACCAATAGCTGCGGCCATTGGTTCTTCTATTAAATATACATTTCGTGCGCCGGCACCGGCGGCAGATTCTTTAATGGCGCGCCGTTCTACTTGGGTTGCGCCACAAGGCACACAAACCAAAACGCGTGGGCTGGGTCTAAAAAAGCGGGATTTATGCACTTTTTTAATAAAATGCTGTAGCATTTTTTCGGTGATATTAAAATCGGCGATAACACCGTCTTTCATTGGCCGTATGGCGGTAATTTTTTTAGGTGTACGCCCTACCATCATTTTGGCTTCCATGCCGTAGGCTTCAATCACCTTTTGGCCGCCTTCTTCACGTATGGCAACAGCAGAAGGTTCGTTTAAAACAATGCCCTTGCCGCGCACATAAATTAAAGTATTTGCTGTTCCTAAATCAATAGAAAGGTCGGTGGAGAATAAACCGCGAAGACGATTAAATGCCATAAGATTTAATGCTTTTAATAAAACCGCTAATGTAGCAACCAGACGCGTTAAGAGCAACCTCTTTATACTGATTTTGTAAAGACTACCTAGCATTCTTTGGTTTTTTGAGCTTTTTAATTGAGTTAATTAGGGTTTTCTTAGCTTTAAGACTTGGTTATGAATAAAAACACAAATACGAATCATTGCTATATACAAGTCGTGTGTATTGGTGCATAATCCCCTTTCAAAAATTTTGTTGTTATTCGAAAAACGATATTGGTTTTCAAGATAGTCGACGCCATATCTTTACATATTCAAGAGTATTAAAAATGAACTGTTCTAATCCCAAAAGCGTTGAATTAAGTTTTTCTCGGTTACAAAAAAGGGTGCGTCCTTTGTTAGTATCGTTACTAATTATTGGTGGTGTTTCTTGTGATGATAGCAGCTCTAAAACCACCAGTGGTGTCAGTGGCACCACTGGTTTTACAGAACAAGCGGCTTTAATTGCTAATGTGGCAAACCTGATGGATACGGGTTTTACCAATTTGGCAACAAGTACCGAGGCACTTAAAACCAGTATTGGTAGCTATTGTGCTACCGTAACTGGCGGTAGCGCAGGTGGGGCTACCGAACGCACAGCGGTACAAACGGCTTTTAAAACTGCAATGAATGACGTGCAGCATGCCTTGTTGTATGGCGTGGGGCCTGCGCTGAATCAAGAAAAAGGTACTAAGGTTTTGTATTCTTGGCCGTCAACAAGTACCTGTAGAATTGATCATAAACAGGCCGATAATGACGCGACAATTCCTGTAGATACCACCATTCGTGGTATGGATGCGCTTGAGTATTTGTTATTTATCGAACCTGCTGCAAACCATAGCTGCCCGGCATCAGATACCGATGCTGATTTGGTTATATTTAATGCTTTGGCTGCAAATGCTAAGCAACGCCGTCGGTGTGATTACATGATTAATGTGATTGCAGATGTAGTGGTGACCAGTACAACACTTAAAAAGGCATGGAATGCAAGTGCGCCAGATAACTATGTGGCCACCATGACATCTGCAAGTAATACCACAGCAACACTTAATAAGGTGACTGATGCCATGTATTATTTTGCCAGTATCGTTAAAGACAATAAATTGGATCAGCCTATGGGTGGTACCCGAACCAACACCAGCCCCAGTTGTGGTGCGGGTAAGCCTTGTGCTGTAGATGTAGAATCGCCACACGCAAAAATTTCTTTAGATAACCTAAAGGCCAATACCTTAGCGTTTCAAAAACTGTTTTTTGGCGGTGACCCTGCCAATAAAGCAACTAATGTTGGTTTTGATGATTGGCTAGAAGCCGTAGACGGCAACCGGACAGTGGCAGATAAAATGGATGCTGATTTGGTGGCGTTACTAGCCCGTATTGATGGCTTAAAAACCAGTAACGGTACGTTATTTTCGGCCGTTACTAATAATATTACGGCTGTTAATGCTTTGTTTGATACTCCGTTACAAGGGGTCACTCGCTCACTTCGCGATACGATAATCCCAGATTTAGGTTTGAAGTTACCTCAGGCATCCGGTTCGGACACAGATTAACAAGGTTTAACATGAGTAAAGTAATATCACGTCGTGGTTTTCTTAGCAGTATTGCTGTTTTGCCTTGGCTACCATCGTTAGCAAACAGTGCAGTGGCTTTGCCTGCCAATGTCAACGCTAAGGTTTTAAGTGATATTTTTATCAATGGTCATCACGATGAAGCGGGAAAATATTTCCTTAGTGGCTTTAATCTTAAAGGTAACGAGCGGTTTCGTTTAGCATTGCCTCAAATGCCACACAGTTTTGCTATAGACCCGCAAAACAGTCACCGTGTTGTTGCCTTTCCTGGTTTGCCTGGTACCCGTGCAGTGGTTGTTAACCTAAACACGGGCAAACAACTGGCAACGTTTAACAGTCGTGCAGGTCGTCATTTTAATGGTCACGGTGTGTTTAGCCCAAATGGCAAGCTGTTGTTTAGTAGTGAAAATATAATTAAAAATGCCGAAGGCATTATTAGCGTACGCGAGACTAAAAACTTCAGTATCGTGCAAGAAATTTCTGGCTACGGCATTGGCCCGCACGATATTCACCTAATGCCCAATGGTAAAACATTGGTTGTCGCCAGCGGAGGTATAGCAACCCACCCTAATACAGGTAAGTACGAGTTAAATATCAATACTATGTCTACCGCGTTGTTATTTATAGACAGTGAGTCGGGTAAATTACTGGCGCAACGTAAAATGCCAGATCCTAAATTATCTATTCGACATTTAGATGTGGGTAAAGATGGCACCGTATTGGTTGCTTGCCAGTATAAAGGGCGAACTAAAATGCCTAAGTTGGTGGGCATACAACGTGGTGAAGGCGAAATAGAGATGATGGACGTAGATGGGGATTCGTTGTGGCAAATGAACAACTATACTGCCAGTGCACTTATTGCCAATAAAAACATAGCGGCGGTTACCTGTCCGCGTGGTAATAGAATAACTTTTTGGGATTTACAGCAAAAAAAATTAATTACAAGTCTAAAAATTAAAGATGCAGGTGCGGTAGAAATGTCTGTAGATGGACGATACTTTATCGTTAGCGCCAACCGTGGAGAACTGTTTAAAATAGATGTGTCTTCACTTCAAATAACTAAATTTTCCCATGTTTGGCAAAATGTAAAGTGGACCAATCATATGGTTAATGCAGTTTCTTAAACTAAGTTTTATGGATTATCGTTTTGTTTGCTAGGCAACGCGAAAAAAAATAAAATTTAATCATGAAAACCGTCATACCTAAATCAATAAATTATGTGTAAAAATAAACAAATGCTTAAACAAATTTCCGTTATATCTGCTATTTCGCTCATGCTTTCCTCGGTTTCCGTTATTGCACAACCAACGGTAGAAGACCAGCAATCGTTACAATTGCACGCAGTTACCATTACAGGTGATGCACAAGAGCGCGCAAAAACTCCAGGTTCGGTTCATAAAATTGATGAAGCAACATTAAAACAATGGCATTACAGCGACATTAATCGCGTATTAGAAGATGCGCCAGGGGTTTACCTGCGACGCGAAGACGGTTACGGTTTACGCCCCAATATTGGAATGCGCGGTTCAGATTCTAACCGCAGTAGTAAAATCACTTTAATGGAAGACGGTGTTTTATTTGCACCTGCACCTTATGCAGCCCCTGCGGCTTACTTTTTCCCGCTGATGCAACGCATACAAGCAATAGAGGTGTCTAAAGGCCCGTCTTCAATAAAGTATGGGCCTTATACAGTAGGTGGCGCGAT
Organism: uncultured Gammaproteobacteria bacterium; assembly: GCA_964589575.1. Lineage (GTDB taxonomy): Bacteria > Pseudomonadota > Gammaproteobacteria > QNFE01 > CAZPSE01 > CAZPSE01. Next base: position 7,212 of record CAZPSE010000035.1, read on the forward strand.
AAATTTTGTTAGCCGAGACATTCCTAGCGGTTCAAGTGAAGACGGTAATGGCTTGTTAGATATAGGTTTAGGCAGTTATGGTTTTGGTCAGTTACATGGTTATTATGGCGACAGCAGTGAAAAATTTGCTTGGTCGGTTGAAGGTGTTCATGTTAAAACCGATGGTTTTAAAGAGCTAGATGGTAAGGGAGAAACCGGCTTTGATAAAAATGATGTGTTGCTAAAACTGCGTTTTAATAGCGACCCTCATGCAGAAGTTTATCATCAGTTTGATGTTAAAGTAGGTCACGCAACGGAAACATCTAATGAAACGTATTTAGGTTTGACCGATGCAGACTTTGAAGCGAATCCGCATCGTCGTTATGTTGCTAGTCAGTCCGACTTAATGCAGTGGAATAGACAGCAAGTAAGTGTTAATCATTTTTTAGATTATAAAGGAGACTTTAGCGTTAATACAACGGTGTATTGGAATCAGTTTGCGCGTGTTTGGGACAAAATAAACGGTTTTACGGGTGCATCATCACCCAGTTTAAGCGATGTTTTATCCAGTCCAAATTCACCTGCGCATTCTATTTATTATCAGTTATTAACGGGTAGCGCAAATTCTTCTAACCAACAAGAAAACATATTGTTGCAGGCAAATGATCGCACCTACATGGCAAAAGGCGTTCAAAGCCAGTTAGATTGGGAGGTTGATATAGCTGGGCAACTTCACGAGTTTAATATAGGTGTTCGTTACCATGAAGATGAGGTAACAAGAAACCATACGTCGCGTGAGTTTTTAATGCAAAACGGTAGTTTAGTTAATACAGGTAACGCACCCGTTAGTGTGACCAAAAACCATGTAACAGCAAAAGCCTTGGCCATGTATTTATATGATGAGGTAACGCTGGGTGACTTAACCTTAAGTGGTGGTGTGCGTGGTGAATTTATTAAAACAGAATTTGTTGACTTAAAAGCCAATAAAACAGTGGCATTAAATGACTCAGTTATTTTGCCAGGGGCAGGGTTAAGCTATAAATTATCACCTAAAATGCGGCTTTTAGCAGGTGTTCATGGTGGGTTTGTACCTGTGGTACCAGGCAGTGATGCCAGTGTAAAACAAGAAAAAAGTACCAATTACGAAATGGGCATAAACTACATTAGCCCTAAAATAGAAGCATCGGTAATTGGTTTTTTTAGTGATTATAGTAACTTAAGTGGTACTTGCACATTTTCATCTGGGTGCAGTAATGAAAACCTAGATTTGGGCTTTAATGCAGGTGAAGTAAATATTTATGGCGTAGAGGCAGAAGTGAGTAAGACGCTGAACAAGGTATTTAATAGTGATTACAATATGCCATTACGATTGGTTTATACCTACACAAGCAGTAAATTCATTAGTGATTTTACTTCGCCACGACCTGATTTAGCAAATGTTAAAGCAGGTGACGCATTACCCAACCTGCCAGAGCATATGCTAACAGCTAGAGTTGGCTTAACTAACAACCTTTTGCAAACAGCGGTTTCATTAAATTATGTTGCACCAATGCGAACAGTTGCAGGAAGGGGCGAATTGCTTAAAGCAGAAAGCACCGATGAGCAATTGGTGGTCGATTTTAGCGTGAACTATATACTGAATAAACAAGGCAAATTGTACTTTACCGTAGATAATGTATTTGATAAAACGGCTCTTGTGGCACGTAGACCTTATGGCGTACGCCCAGGAAAACCACGTACCTTTTTACTGGGTTATCAAATAAAGTTTTAATATAGGTTCTAATCCTCGTATAAAATGCCCGTTTTACCTTTTACCAATAATGCAATGTTACCTTATGAAAGCAATTAATTTTTTATCGTCGGTGCTGTTTTTATTAATTGTGACATTGTGGTTGCCGTTTTCGTTACAAGCGGCAGACGCTTTAGATAAAAGCCGAGCAACGGTCGCAAAAACCAATCAACTGCTTCAGAAACAACAGTTAAAAATTGATGGTTTACACCGTCAAACCAATGAATTAGTTGATCAATATAAAACCGCTTTAAGGGAGACTGAAAACTATAAAATTTACAATAAGCAGTTAACAGACATTGTAAATTCACAAAATAACGACCTACTTTCTTTACAATCACAAATAAAAAATATTGAGGCAACCGCGCAACAAATTATGCCAATGATGCAACGGATGATTGACGCATTGAGACAGTTTGTAGCACAAGACTTACCTTTTTTACCAATAGAAAGGGAAAAACGGTTAACAAAGTTAGAAGATATGATGAAACGTGCCGATATTACTGTGGCAGAAAAATACCGAAAAATACTTGAAGCGTATCAAATTGAAATTGAATACGGTAAAACCATAGAAGCATATCGAGCGATGCTTGATAATAAAAATGTCAACTTTTTAAAAATAGGGCGGGTGGCACTGTTTTATCAAACATTGGACGCAAAACAATACGGTGTTTGGAATGTACAGCGGCAGTGGCAAGATGTTAACCACCGTGAAGTTAAAAATTCAATTATAAAAGGGCTTAAAATAGCGCGTAAACAGCAGTCGCCCGCGTTACTTACCATAATGGCAAACACCGCAGAGGCAAAGCCATGAACAGAACTATAAAATATGTGTTGTCTACGTTGCTAATGGTAAGCCTAACAAGCCACACCGCAAGTGCCAATGAGCCATCTTTTGATCGTTTATTACAATCTATAAATCAACAAACTAATGATGAGTTGATTTTAGAAAATGCACGAATAAAAACCTTTGTAAATGAAAAACAACAACAACAACAATTATTAGCCCAAGCCAAAAAGCAATTAAAGGCGCTAAAAAAACAAAGCAAACAAGCCAATAAAAAAATTGATGCCAATGAAAAAAAATTGCTACAAGTTGAACAAGCGTTGCAACTTAAACTGGGTGATTTGGGCGAACTGTTTGGCGCGGTAAGGCAAACAGCAGGGGAATTACAAGCGGACTTTTCGCGCTCTCTGGTGTCGGCCCAATACCCAAAACGTTTAGACTTTCTTAATCAATTGGCTCAAAGCAAAGCCCTGCCCGATGTAACAGAACTGGAGCAACTTTGGTTTTATATGTTGCAAGAGATGGGTGAAACGGGCAAAACCAGAGTGTTTAAAAGTGATGTTTTTGATACTGATGGAACCTTACAAAGTCAATTGGTTACGCGCATTGGAGCCTATGCGGTTATAGCCGATGGGCTGTATTTGCAATATGACCACGAAAGTCAAGCGTTGCACCAACTGCAAAAGCAACCACCTGCGCGTTATAGCAGTACGGCTAAACAGTTTTCTCAAAGTAGTAATGCATTGGCAGTTATTGCAATTGACCCTACACACGGGCAATTGTTTAATTTATTGACCTTAAAGCCTACCTTTATACAGCGTGTTAATCAGGGTGGCGTGGTGGGTTATATTATTCTTGCGCTTGGGCTAATAGGTGTACTCATTGCGCTGTTTCGTTTTTACAGTTTAAGCAGGGTGTCGTCTAAAATAAAATGGCAAATAAACAACCTCGACCAACCCTCTAAAAACAACCCGTTAGGTCGAATCGCGCTGGTTTATCATCAATATAAAAATGAGCCAATAAATGAAAGAGAAATTGCGTTGCAAGAGGCAATGATAAAAGAAGCACCATCAATAGAACGTTATAACGGTTTAATTAAATTACTGGCGGCGGTTTCACCCTTATTGGGTTTATTAGGTACGGTAATTGGTATGATTATTACCTTCCAAACCATTACGTTGTTTGGTACTAGCGACCCTAAACTAATGGCGGGAGGTATATCTACAGCATTAGTAACCACCGTTTTAGGGCTTAGTGTGGCTATTCCGTTGTTATTTGTTCATACCTTTATTGTTGCAAAATCCCGTAGAATACTCGATATTATAGAGCAACAAAGCGTTGGTTTAATAGCGCGAGACAACTAAATAATGAACTCATTATCGCTTTTTTATACCGTTACAGAGTTTCTTGATAGGGGCGGTTTTGTTCTTTATATTATTTTTATGATGGCGTTTATGCTTTGGTTTTTAGTGGTAGAGCGTTGGTTGTATTTTTTATTTGAAGCCAAAAAACAGCAAAAAAAACTCATAATCATTTGGCAAAAAAATGCACACAACGACAATGCGCGCAGCATTAGAGAATCGTTACAAAGCTCGTTTCGCCACCGGCTGTTGTTTTCGGTGCCATTTATACGTACTTTAGTGCGTGTTACCCCTTTAATGGGGCTGTTTGGAACGGTGTACGGCATGATTGAAATATTTGATGTTATCGCGGTGCAAGGTACGGGGGACGCACGCGCAATGGCAGACGGTATTTCATTGGCAACCTTGCCCACCATGGCAGGTATGGCGGTAGGCATTATTGGTTTGTTACTGCTAAGAAATATAGAAACCATCGCCAAACGTAAAATTAATAGCCTTAATAAAGGTTTAATAGCGGCATGAAACGGTTACCAAAAGCAGAAGAAGACAACGAGCTGGACTTAACACCCATGTTAGATGTGGTGTTTATTTTATTAATATTTTTTATAGTCACCACGTCGTTTGTTAAAGAAACAGGCATCGACATTAATCGCCCTACCGCCTCTACCGCAGAAAAAAAATCCAAAGCCAATATACTTATTGCTATTAATGCAAGCGGCGATATTTGGATTGATAATCGTGAAATTGATATTCGAGCAGTACGCGCAAATATACAACAGCTAAAAGCTCGCTACCCCAAAAGTTCGGCTATTATTCAGTCTGATCAAAATGCGCGTACTGGCAGGTTAGTAAAAGTGATGGATCAGGTACGGTTGGCAGGTATTAAAAATATTTCTATAGCAGCTTCAATCGATTCGCAATAATGACGCGATTGGTTTTAAGTTTTATGGCGGCCTGTTTGTTTACAATATTGTTTTTGTTTGCATTAAAAAACAGTATTGATGTTTCTAACAAAACAGGGGTTGATGATAATAACTTTAGAATGATTGATTTTGTTCGCCTACAACGAGACGAACAAATAACCAAAAAAGAACGCATTAAACCTAAAGCGCCCAAACCCAAAAAACAGCCACAAAAACCAAAGGTAAAACTGCCTAAACCGGTTGCACCAGAAAAAATAAACCGCAGTATGATGCAACGTCTTAATATAAAGTTGCCAATAAATATAGCCGCAAATAGTGGCCTAGGTGATGCCTTGGTAGAGGCAGAAAGCGGCGTAAAAGTAAATGCTAACGTTATACCTTTGGCTAGAGTTAACCCCATTTACCCGAGGCGTGCAAAACGGATAAAAGCAGAAGGTTTTGTTTTGTTAGAGTTTACTATTACGCAACAAGGCAGTGTTAAAGATATTAAAATACTCAAATCGCAACCGCCAAATATATTTGATCGCTCAGCCTCAAGGGCGTTAAAAAAATGGAAGTTTAAACCCAAAATAGAAAATAAAAAAGCGGTAGAGCAAAGGGCATCCGTAAAAATTAACTTCCAATTGGAAAAATAACCATTGAATGCCATGCTTAAAAAGTGTGTTTTAACGTTTGTTCTTTTATTGCTAGGCGTATCTTTAGTGTCTGCTTCAGATGCGGCACTGTCTATGCTAACGTTTAAACGCTTAGCGGCGATAGAAACTTTATTGCAAAAAGATAAGTTTTCACAAGCTCAAACACAGTTAGATAAATTGAAATTAAAAATCCCCAAGTTATCGCCTGCCGATAAGGCGTACACCTATCATATGCAGGCATTACTTTATTTGTATCAACAACAATACTCTCAAGCACGTAAATATTATTTAAGCAGCTATCAGCAACCGGGTTTAGGCGACACGACCAAACTGCAAGTGGTAGAAATGTTAGCCAACCTATCTATGCACGATGAAGATTATAAACAAGCCATCGTATTTGCAAAAAAATACCTACAAATGATTGCAACATCAGAAAAATCTAAATCATCAAAAACAGGTTTATTGATACTTGCATCGGCACACTATCAGCTTGAAGAATATAAGCTTGCGGTTGCGCCATTAAAGCAAGTCATCGCCTCTTATGTTCCAGATAAGTCAGCGTACTCTACCTTGTTTGCCGTTTACTATCAGTTACAGCGTTTGCCAGAGGCTACAAAAATTGTCGAAAAAATGATACGTATATGGCCAAATAATGCAGAGTACTGGTTACAACTGGCCTCTATTTATTTAGAGCAAAATCAATATTCTAAATCTTTAGAAATTATGCAACTCAGTTTAGCCCAAGGTTTTTTAGTGCAAGAAAATGAGCTAACCCAGTATGTTTATGCACTGTATGAAAAGAATTTGCCCCATAAAGCGGCAACCATTTTATCTACCGCTTTAGAACAATCAATGATTAAAAAAAATATACAAAACTACAACTTACTGGCGACCTTGTATAGCACTGCAAAAGAAAATAAAAAAGCGTTGGTTGTTTATAAAAAAGCCTCAAAACTGTCTGCAACAGGTAAAGAAGATTTATATATAGCGCAAATTTATTTTGATCAAGAAAATTACCAACAAACTATTAAGCATGCCAAACTGGCGCTTAACAAAGGCATAAAAAAGCCAGGCAATGCGCACATGCTCATTGCAGTAGCCTATAGTGAACTGGCAAACGTAAAGGCCACTAAAACGCATTTAAATAAAGCGGTAATGTTTGAAGAAACAAAATTAACGGCACAACAGTGGTTAAATACTTTAGGGGGTGGTTAATCAGGTCTTCCTATAGCAAGGGGTCGACGCTTTAGGCATGTTTTGAGCATGTTCAACTTGTTTGATTTTTTCGCTAGCGTTTTAAAACCCAGCTCCATTCATCTGTCGCAGTCTTAAAAGTTTAAAACAAAAAATAAAAAAGTGTTTAACCAATGTAGCCATCTTAAAAAACCCTCGAAAGCGTCGACCCCTTGCTATCGTTGGCTATAAAGCATTAAAAATACTGTGCGCTGGCAACAGGTGCGGTGACTAATTAAAAAAACAAGTTTGTAAAAGATATTGTTATTCTTTGCGCTTTACCTAGTGTAAAGAATAAACTAAAAGTAAAGAAGTTTATAAATGATATTGGTTATCGTTTGTATTTGTGTTATTATTTAAAAATTGTGACGCAAGCTAAAAATCAGTCAAATGAGTTAATTGCAGAACATTTTAAATTTAACATTTTAGGAGAAACCAATGGTTTTGCACCGTAGTAAAAAAACATTATTTGTCGCCGTTTCGATGGCTTTATTAATTTCGGGTTGTAATGATAGCTCGACCAAGTCTAGTTTTGCTAAACCTGCAAACTATGCAGGCTTTCCAGTTACGTTAAAAAATGCGCCTGGTAGTCACAGCTCATCGGTAGCTTATACCGGCCAAATGGTTCGCCAAGTCTATCGTGAAACGGTTAAAGCGGTTGTAAAAGCACCTGGCACAACGGGCGCTATAGCTACGGCAGATAAAGTGAAGAGGTACTTGATAAACCCTGACAATGTGGCCGCTGGTGACAATATTATTGCTCCGAAAGATAAAACAGGTTTCAACATTAAAGAGACGAGTTACAGTGAGATAGGTAAGGGCGGGTTACACAGTAAAGCGTTTGATACGTCATCTAGCCAAGCGGATGCTATACCTGGTGTTTCTACAGGTGATGCAAACATTACCATGGGTGTGCCAGGTAATAAAAGCGCACAGCAAACATTAGATTTATGGGTTGCAGATTTTGCAAACAACCACAGTACAACCAGTGATATTTATGTCAATATGACCACAGGTTATGACTACAATCAATTGTTTCCGAAGTTTTTAATGGGCGCGGTGTTTTATAACCAAGCAGTTGACAAATACTTAGATGAATATATTGCAGTTGCAGGCACTAAAGATAATGTTGAGCCCTACGGAACAGGAAAACACTATACCGGTAAAGAACATTCTTGGGATGAAGGTTTTGGTTACTGGGGTGCAGCTGCCAACTATGGTGCATTAACAGCAGAGCAAAATTATAATGTAAAAAAGCAGAAGTCTGCTAATTTTGCCAATGCAGATTTGAATAAGGATAAAGCGGTTTCACTTTACACTGAATACACCTCTGGCCCCGCATATTACGCGGCCTCATTTGATCGTGATGACAAGGGCAGTACATACGGTAAAGATATGATGAATGCTTGGTTAAATGGGCGTACTTTAATTGCCAATGCGGTAGATGTTAATGGTGATGCACGTAACTTGACTGATGCAGAACGTACATCACTTAAAGCTTATGCTGTAACCATTCAGCGCAATTGGGAAATGGTATTAGCAGAGGCAGTTTATAAATATGCCGGTACTGCGCATAGCACATTAGCTACATTGCAGTTAGACCCTACCAATACCACTAAGCAAAAAGCTTACTACAAGCAATGGGGCGAATTGAAAGGCTTTATGCTGTCTTTGCAGTACGGTGGTGTTAACTCTAAAATCAATAAAGCTAAATTTGTGGAAATTGATAATTTGGTAGGTTTTGGTCCAGTTTTAGCTAATGGAAGCCAAGTAACAGGCGTTACTGGTAATACATTTGTAGTAACAGCGCTAGCTAGTGGTACTGCAGATGCAGCTGTTGATGCTTATCAAGTCAAGCTTAAATCAGTTCAGACTAAACTTAATGCGTTTTATACTTTAAAAGTAAAACAAAAGACCATTTAGTAATTTAAGTGTAGTTTTTTTGTTTTACAATTGGCCGGCATCTTTTGATGTCGGCTTTTTTTATTGAATACTTTTATCCAAAATTCTTTTTTATTACTCTTTAGAATTTTGGATAAATGTTTTTTTAGTCGCTCTACTCGATACCCTGTTAATAACTTGGTAAAATGATTGTCTATTTTGCAATTTTTACGCAAACGTATAACCTTAAATCCAATTGCACAGTTTAAGGTTATTTCATAACAACAAATCAGGTTGGCATGGTAAATTTTTCTGGGCGACGTTCTTCTTATCGTTTTTTGTTTTTCTTGATGATTTTGGTTGCGGCTATTTTAAGCCTGCCAACGCTCACCATTATCAGTTCTATTTTCTCTCCTGCTGGTGAAAACTGGCAACATATTAAAGAAACCTTATTGGCAGAGTATTTGCTTAACTCTGCATTGTTAGTTGTTGGTGTTGCCGTTGGCACATTAGTCATAGGTGTGTCGACAGCTTGGCTAACCTCTATGTGTCGTTTCCCTGGTAAAAAATACTTTAACTGGTTATTGCTGTTGCCGTTGGCTATGCCCGCTTACATTATCGCTTACACGTATACGGGTATGTTTGACTTTGCAGGCCCTGTGCAAAGCTGGCTACGCGAGCTTACAGGCTGGGGTTTTGGCGACTATTATTTTCCTCAAATTCGCTCTTTGGGTGGGGCGGTCACCATGATGTCGCTAGTCCTTTATCCCTATGTTTACCTTTTGGCTAGAGTGGCATTTATAGAACAATCGGTATGCGTTATAGAAGTTAGCCGCACAATGGGTTGTGGTAGCTGGTGCAGTTTTTCTCGGGTGGCGCTGCCACTAGCGCGCCCTGCAATTGTAGCGGGTGTTTCATTGGCGTTAATGGAAACCCTAGCAGACTATGGCACGGTTGCCTATTTTGGGGTGGATGTGTTTACTACGGGTATTTTTCGTGCCTGGTTCGGCATGGGGGATTCGGTAGTCGCCTCTAAACTGGCATCTTTGTTATTGTTTTTTGTTTTTATTTTAATTGTTTTAGAACGCATCTCTAGAAAACAAGCGCGTTATCACCACACCAGTAATAAATACTCGAGCTTGCCAGAATACGTTTTAACAGGACGTAAAGCAGCTATTGCCTTTACCGTTTGTTTACTACCTGTTTTTTTGGGTTTTTTACTGCCAGCGGGTAAGTTGCTTTTTTGGGCGTTTGAAACGTTTGATACGATGGTTGATGAATCGTTTATAAGGTTAACACTCAATACAGTTATGTTAGGTGCGTCAGCTGCGTTACTTTCTGTCGTTATCGCTTTATTTTTAGCCTATGCTTTGCGGTTAATGCCCAGTAAATTGTCTATGATTTCTGTGCGTATTGCCGCTATTGGTTATGCAATTCCGGGTACGGTTATTGCTATTGGTATTATCGTGCCATTCGCGTGGTTGGATAATCGCATCCACGATTTTATGATGAATCAATTTTCGATAAGTACCGGCTTATTGCTTAGCGGTACTTTATTTGCATTAATGTTTGCTTATTTAGTGCGTTTTTTAGCCGTTAGCTTGCAAACGGTAGAATCGGGGTTGGGTAAAATAAAGCATTCTTTAGATGATGCCGCTCGTTCACTGGGTTACAAACCCATGCAAACCCTGTTTAAGGTACACGTACCGTTAATGAAAGGGTCGGTACTAACGGCTTTTTTAATTGTTTTTGTAGACGTGCTAAAAGAATTGCCCGCAACACTAATATTACGACCGTTTGACTTTAATACACTTGCCGTTAGAGCATTTGAATTGGCATCTGATGAGCGACTGGCGGACTCATCTACTGCCGCCTTAATGATTGTGTTTGTTGGCTTGTTGCCGGTTATTTATTTAAACAAAGCCATTTCTATGTCTAGAGCGGGTCATACCAATAAGGTAGCAGAAAAGAAAAAAGCCGAGCTTGTTCAGTCTTCTTTAGGAAGACCTGATTAACTGGTTAGAGCAAAAATTAAAAATTTAATCTCGGTTAGTGCGTGTAAGTATAGGCATTATATTAATAGCGCTAAGCCTTGCTTGTTTTGACTAAATCGTCAGGAACGATTTGAGGAGCGATAGCGACGTGCGAAGCAACTGCACCAAAACAAGCAATGCTTAACGCTAGTAGTTTGAAAACGCCAGTAAATAAGGACTCCTTAAACTAATATTAAAAAAGGTTATTAAATGCAACGTCTTGAAGTAAAAAATATTGATGTTTGTTACGGAAAAAAACAAGTAGTTTTTAATGTTAACTTTGACTTGAATGATGGCGAAATTGGTTGCCTATTAGGCCCCAGTGGTTGTGGTAAAACCACCGTTTTAAGAAGTATTGCGGGGTTTGAGCCGGTTGTAAAGGGTGATATTGTTATTCAAAATAAAGTAGTTAGCAGTGGTAAATTTACCCTGCCTCCTGAAGAAAGAAAAATAGGCATGGTGTTTCAAGATTTTGCCTTGTTTCCGCACCTTAATGTAAATGACAATATTTGTTTTGGCATTAAACATTGGACGCTTGAACAGCGACAACAACGCGTGACAGAATTGTTGGCTATGATGAATATGTCTGATTATGGTCAGGCTTATTCTCACCAATTATCGGGGGGGCAACAACAACGTGTGGCACTAGCACGAGCCATGGCACCCAAACCGTCTATATTATTAATGGATGAGCCGTTTTCTAGTATGGATGTTGAACTGCGCGAACAACTGGCAAAAGAAGTAAGAAACATTTTAAAGCAAGAAAACATTACCGCCGTATTGGTTACCCATGACCAACACGAAGCTTTTGCTATGGCAGATAAAATTTGTGTGTTGCACGAAGGTAAGGTTCAACAAAAAGACAACGCTTATAACCTTTACCATAAACCAATAAACCGTTTTGTTGCAGATTTTATTGGTGAAGGTGTATTTGTACCTGGAAGCGTTATAGATAAAGATACAGTAAGCACCGAATTAGGAGACATTAAAGGTTTGGTCCCTAAAGGGTGTTTGGAGGGTTGTTTAGTTGATGTGTTAATTAGGCCTGATGACATAGTGCATGATGACGATGCTAGCCAAACGGCCACCGTTATGGCAAAAGCTTTTCGTGGTGCAGAATTTATGTATAGGTTGAAAATGCCCAGTGGCATTGAGGTATTAAGTCTCGTTCCTAGTCATCACAACCATCAAATTAATGAACAAATTGGTGTGGTTTTAGAGTTTGACCATTTGGTGGTTTTTTCTCAAGATGAAAAAGATTGGGTTGAATAAAAC
>CAZPSE010000036.1:0-17939 GCA_964589575.1 uncultured Gammaproteobacteria bacterium
TTAAGCTGATTACGTTATCTGATAATGTTCCAATAGCCCGCTTGGTAAGCCTTGCTAGTTCACGATAAAACTGTGAACAAGCAAGGCTTGGCGCTATTAGTATAATGCCAATGTTTATGCATTGACCGAGGTTAATTTTATGAGACTTGTTCAGAGGCTCTTTAACTTGGTATTAATGCACCTGTGCATGTTGATGACAATAGTTGTGGTGTAGCGTCTTCGATTACCATTGCGGTTAATCGTTCGCCCCATACACAACCGGTATCAATAGGGAAAAATTGTGTCGGGTTATTAATACGTAGCGTTGACCAATGGCCAAATACAACTTTGGTATTGTGTAGTTGTTGGTTTTTTATTTTAAACCACGGCGACAGGTATGAAGGTTGTGTGCCTATGTCACCGTTGTAGTCCATGTTTAATTTACAATCATCAGTTACATAACGCATGCGGGTAAAACTGTTAATAATAAAGCGTATTTCGTCGACCCCTTGCAAGGGTTTTTGGTTTTTAAGGGGCCATTGGTTGGGTAAATTGCCGTACATGTTTTTTATAAAGTCTAAATAATCATCACTTTGTAACACGGTTTCTGCTTTTTTAGCACAGTGTAAAGCGTCTTTTATATTCCATGTTGGGTAAATACCTGCATGTACCATGGCAAGGTCAAGGTCGGTTTGGTAGCGCATTAAAGGCTGTTTTCTTAGCCAATTTATCAGTTCGTCTGCATCGGCTGCGTTTAAAATTTCTTGAATGGTGTCTAGCTTATGTAAGGGTTTAACTTGGTGATAGGCGGCGATAAGGTGTAAGTCGTGATTGCCTAATACAATTTTGCAATAGTTGGCATTATTTTTGGCGTAACGAAGGCATTGTAAAGATTGGCGCCCACGGTTTACAATGTCGCCAGCTAGCCACAGGGTGTCGTCGGGTGGGTTAAAGTGGAGTTTATCTAATAGTTTTTGAAAGTCGGTAAAGCAACCTTGTATGTCACCAACTACTATTAGGCGTTTCGTACGCATTGCTTAACCATTTTTTTTGCATTCGATTCGTCTAAACCAGCCATTGGCTAATACGGGTACGTCGGTGAGTTTTTGCAGTTGAGGTTGGCTTTTTAATAACGGTTCTAGCACCACATTGGTTTTGGTGGCTATGTGTCTAAAAAAGATATTGAGAAAACGTTTAACAGGGGCAAGTTGACCTTGTTTAATAAATTTATCAAAAATGATTAAAGTACCGCCTTTTTTTAATACGCGATTGGCTTCGCTAATGGCTTTGTACGAATCGGGCACCACCGCCAGTATTAAATGCATAATAACAATATCAAATTGTTCATTGTCATAAGGCATGGCCATTGCGTCACCTTCGTCTAACTTAATGCTGCATTGATGTAAGGTGGCACGTTTTTGTGCTTTTTTTAACATCGCTGGGGTTATGTCTATACCGGTTATGTTTTGGTTTTTAGGTAAAAAAGGGATGTCTAAACCGGTGCCAATGCCCGTTATTAATACTTTTTTATTGTCGAAAGAGCCAAGCTCGTTAATGCTGTTTAAACGTATTTGAGCGGTGGCTTTTTCTAACATCAAATCATAAAAAACGGATATAAAAGAGTAGGTGAACTTTAAAGACATGGAATTTGTTTACCGATGGATTTAATGAACGGTACGAGGAATGGACAATAAAAACTCGGGGATGATGGCATCAAATTCATTGCCATCGTCATTAATCATTGTGTAAGTGCCTTTCATTGTACCCATTGATGTTGCCAGCAATGTACCGCTGGTGTATTGATATTTTTCACCTGGGCGTAAATAGGGTTGGTCGCCTACTACGCCGTCGCCTTGCACTTCTTGTGTTTTTCCATTTTCGTCGGTAATAATCCAATGCCGCCTTAATAATTGGGCAGGGTTGTCACCCATGTTTTCAATCGTAATGGTGTATGAAAATAGGTAACGCGCTTGCGAAGGTATGGATTCTGTTTCTATATAATGCGTATCAACGATAACATCAATATTGTTTAGGTTGTTGGTTGGTTGTTCACTCATGCTTTGTGGTAAATCTCTGCGCCTTTGTTTTTAAACTCTTCAGACTTGGCTTTCATGCCTTCTTCTACCGCTATGCCAATATTTTTAAATTTATTAGATGCTGCATACTCACGTACTTCTTGTGATATTTTCATAGAGCAAAAGTGTGGGCCACACATAGAACAAAAATGCGCCACTTTGGCCGACTCTTTTGGCAACGTGGCATCGTGATATTCGCGTGCGCGTTCTGGGTCTAAACCTAAATTAAATTGGTCTTCCCATCTAAATTCAAAACGGGCTTTAGATAAGGCGTTGTCGCGTATTTGCGCGCCAGGGTGGCCTTTGGCTAAGTCTGCCGCGTGGGCAGAAATTTTGTAGGTGATTATGCCTTCGCGTACGTCTTCTTTATTGGGTAAACCTAGGTGTTCTTTAGGCGTTACATAACAAAGCATGGCGCAACCGTACCAACCAATTTGTGCCGCCCCAATGCCAGAGGTGATGTGGTCATAACCTGGGGCTATGTCGGTAGTTAATGGGCCTAAAGTATAAAAGGGTGCTTCGAAGCAATCTTCTAATTCTTTGTCCATGTTTTCTTTAATCATTTGCATGGGTACGTGGCCTGGGCCTTCTATTATCACTTGCACGTCGTGCTTCCAAGCAATTTTTGTAAGCTCGCCTAGGGTTTCTAGCTCTGCAAATTGTGCTTCGTCGTTTGCGTCTGCTAAGCTGCCTGGGCGTAAACCGTCACCTAAAGAAAAGCTGACATCGTAGGCTTTCATTATTTCGCAAATTTCTTCAAAGTGGGTGTATAAAAAGTTTTCTTGGTGATGCGCTAAACACCATTTGGCCATAATAGAACCACCACGCGATACTATGCCCGTAACACGCTCTGCGGTCATTGGCACATAAGCTAAAAGTACACCTGCGTGTATGGTAAAATAGTCGACCCCTTGCTCTGCTTGTTCTATTAAGGTGTCGCGGTACAGCTCCCATGTTAAATCTTCAGATTTGCCGTTTACCTTTTCTAACGCTTGGTAAATGGGTACAGTGCCAATTGGCACGGGCGAGTTACGGATAATCCATTCGCGTGTTTCGTGTATGTTTTTACCGGTCGATAAATCCATAATGGTGTCAGAACCCCAACGGATGCCCCAAACCATTTTTTCTACTTCTTCGGTTATTGAAGAGGTCACAGCAGAGTTGCCTAAATTGCCATTAATTTTAATTAAAAAATTACGGCCTAAAATCATTGGCTCTAACTCTGGGTGGTTAATGTTGCACGGTATTACGGCGCGGCCACGAGCTACTTCACTACGGACAAATTCTGGGGTAATAACGTCTGGCGTGTTGGCACCAAAGTTTTCACCTTTGTGTTGGCGCAATAAACGTTTGTCTGTTACTTCTTGCAAGCGCATGTTTTCACGTATGGCAATGTACTCCATTTCTGGGGTGATTATGCCTTGGCGTGCATAATGCATTTGGCTTACGTTTTTACCGGCTTTGGCTTTACGTGGCGCGGCGATATGCTCAAAACGTAAATTGGCTAATTTTTCATCACTTTGGCGTTGTTGACCAAAGTTAGACGATGGGCCACTAAGTTGTTGCGTATCGTCACGTTCCAAAATCCAGTTATCACGAATATTGGGTAAACCTTGCAGTAAATCAATATCACAATCTGGGTCGGTATAAACCCCAGACGTATCATAAATAGTGACCGGATCGTTGCGCTCTATACCCGCTTCGGTATGGGTTTGGGTTAAAGTGACTTCTCTCATACCCACTTGAATATCAGGTCGCGAGCCTTCTACATAAATCTTTTTAGAACCGGGAAAAGGGCGAGTAATATCTTTAGATAATTGATTTGTTTCTTTAATAAAATCTTGCGGGATGGCGCTCATTAACATACCTGAAAAAACGTTTAGAATTAGACAGAGGAAATTAACGTAAACAAGCTTGTTTTGCAACCTATAAGGGCTAAATAGTAAAGAATTTATCTACAAGAATTTATCTTCAAGAATTTTTTAAAATTGCTATGCTTGTATAAAGCCTATTAATTTAATTGTCCAAAAAAATATGTTAGAAGCCGTTCAGACAAAAGGAATACAAAATCGAGCCAAGATATTACAAAAGGCCGATGAATTGATATTTAAAAAAGGTTATCACCAAATGTCGTTTGGCGATATTGCCAAAGCCATGGGCATGGCAAAAGGAAACTTTTATTATTACTTTAAAAGCAAAGAGGATATTTTAAATGGCGTAGTACAGTCGCGTATTGATAATATTCAGGCAATGTTAGACGGCTGGGACGCAGAAATTGATAACCCTTTAGCAAGAATAAAACGTTTTGTAGAAATTTTAAGTTTTGAACGCGAAAACATTATTAAATACGGTTGCCCCATTGGTTCTTTATTTGTAGAGTTAGGCAAGGCAGATAAATTGTTACAACGAAATATAAAGGCACTATTTCACGTGTTTATAAACTGGCTAGATACACAATTTACCTTGCTTAATATAGACAACTCACAATTACTTGCAAAAAATTTAGTTGCCAAAACGCAAGGTGTCGCCTTATTAACCAATGTATTTGAAGACGAAGCGTTTATTGATTATTCTATCGCCGAAATTCAATCGTGGATTGATTCTATCGTAAAGCAGTGAGTTTGATTAAGGAAGAACCGATTAACTGGGTAGAGAATGGTTAAAGCATAAACATTGCTACTATACTAATAGCGCTAAGCCTTGCTTGTTCACAGTTTTATCGTGAACTAGCAAGGCTTATCAAGCGGGCTATTGGAATATTATCAGATAACGTTATCACCTGTCGCTTGTAAGCATTGCTAGTTTTGAAGAAGCACCAAAACTAGCAATGCTTAACGCTAATAGTTTGACAACTGCAGTTAATCAGAGCTTCAGATGTTTATTACGTTATTTGATAAATTAATACCATATTGACGATTAATAAAACCCCAGATATTAGCTTCCATAATAATAATGGGTTGCTTTTAATTAACGGCTGTTGAGTTTTAGATAAAAAAGTCTTATTAGGGTGAGACAAATCGTGAATGAACTCAGATAACAAGTGATAACGTTTTTCTTGTGATATTGAGGTTGCTTTTTGGATTGCTTTATCCATCCAATTTGGTACAGAGGCATTAAGCCCCGTTATAGGAATATAGTTGGCTTTTTTAAGCTGCTTGGCGGTCAGTTCTTTTTTACCATAAGGTAAAGAGTTGGTTAGCATTTCGTAAATTATAACCCCCATAGAAAACAAATCAGAATTGTTTTGCGCGGGCTCACCTATTAAATATTCTGGCGCGGTGTAGTTTTTAGTAATAAGCAAACTAACGCGTTCAAAAGGGGTGGTAATTTCTTGCACACCGGCAATTTTGGTTGATCCAAAGTCAATTATTTTTAATGTGCCGTGGTTATCAAACATAATGTTTTCGGGTTTTAAGTCTTGATGAATCATTTCTTGGCGATGAAATGCACGCAAGCCCGAGGCAATTTGTGTGGCAATGTCTCGTACCTCTTTTAAAGAGGGTGTGGGGTTATCGTTCATCCATTGGCGTAATGTTTGCCCCGTTAAATACTCGGTTACATAGTATAAACATTGGCGTTGCTTGTGCGGTTTTAATACATGCAAAACATGCGGGTTAACCAAACGTCTGCCTGCCCATTCTTCGTGTAAAAAATTATCTATGTACTCGGCATCGTCCTCGTAATTAACCGAAGGCGTTTTTAAGATAACTTTTTTATCGTTTTCTTGGTCGAGCGCTAAATAAATTTGTGTACGGTTGCTGGCGTGTAACTCTCTAATAATAGAGTACCCGTCCAAAATCATGCCCGGTTCTAAAGGTGGCGGAAAGGGTAACTCGCAGTACTGCTGGTAAAATTCGTTATGGTTTTGGTTGGGCAAGGCATCAACTTTAACAATTTGGCAAGTAACATTGTCGTTACTCTTTTTTGCTAATGCCGCTTGTACAATATTTTCTGTTACTTTTGTTGCATCGTCTAAATTGGTGTATAAAAACTCAGCCAGTTCGCTGTCTGTTAAAAAATCGTGAATGCCATCGGTGGTGAGTAAAAACACATCGTCTTGTTCAATTTTAATAGAACGGTAGTCAATTTCCATGTGCAACTCTATACCCATCGCACGGCTTAGGTAATTTTTTTCATCTGAAATGTGTACACGGTGGTCGGTGGTTAAACATTTTAGCTCGCCATTTCTCATACGGTAAATGCGGGTATCACCAATATGAAACAAGTGTGCGGTGGTAGATTTTAAAACCAAAACACTTAGTGTCGTTACCATAGCAGAGGTGTCGTACTGCCTATGGCCTTGTGCATACAACCATTGGTTTAGTGCGCCTAAAATTTTACGGCCGGCTTTTTTAGTACTCCAAGATTCAGACGTAGAATAATAATCACTTAAAAACCCCGTTACACAAGCTTCGGCAGCTTCTTTGCCCGCTTCACTACCACTCATGCCATCGGCAATAACGGCGGCAATACCTTTACTGGCTAGTAGTGGCAGTTTAGGTATACGAATACCGCAAGAGTCATCGTTAGTGTTTTTAATGCCAGCGCTGGTGTAAAAACCGGTGGTAATAGAAAGTGTGTTATTCATAGTAAAACTTTAACATAAATTTTTTTAGTAAAGTATCTGGCTTTCTTCAAGGAAGACTTGATTAACTGGCTAAAGCATGGTCAAAAATTTAATCTTGGTCAGCGCATAAGCATTGACATTATACTAATAGCGCTAAGCCTTGCTTGTTCACAGCTTTATCGTGAACTAGCAAGGCTTACCAAGCGGACTATTGGGGCATTAGCAGATAACGTTATCGCTTGCCGCTTGTAAGCCTCGCTAGTTTTGAAAAAGCACCAAAACGAGCAATGCTTAACGCTAATAGTTTGAAAGTCCAGTTAATCAGGGCTTCCTTGAAGCAAGGGGTCGACAAAATAGGGTGTTTTTGTCGACCCCTTGCCCAGTTAATTAATTAACATCTATCATTTGCACTGTGCCATCTGGCATTATTTCTGCCATGTGGCCTTTGGGTTCTTCTAAAAAGAAATAGACAATTAGTAGCGAAACCACTGCAGTGGCGGCAATAACATAAAAGAAGGTAACGGTACTAACAAATGACAATACTGTTAAAAATATTACACCACCAACATTGCCGTATGCGCCTGTCATACCCGCTATTTGCCCCGTTAAACGCCTTTTAACTAAAGGCACGACGGCAAATACTGCACCGGTGCCAAAGTGTACAAATAAACCGCAAAACATGGTGGCTAAAACAGCCAAGCTTACTGGCCAATCTGAGGTTATTTGGCTCATTAATAAATAACCTAAAACAACACCAACTAATATGACGGTAAGCGAAATACGACGGCCGTATTTATCACTTAACCAACCGCCAGCAGGGCGCGCAAAAATAACCATTGCGGCAAATATTGCCCCTAATAAGCCAGAGGTAATAATAGACAAGTTAAACACGTCATGAAAAAATAATGGCAACATAGAAATCATCGCCAATTCTGATCCAAAAGTAACCATATAAGCTACGTTAAGCACGGCAACTTGTTTAAATTTGTATTTTTCAAACTCGGGTACGTCTTTAGTAAAAATATGTTTATTAATTTGATAGACGCGAATGGTTTGAAATACGTATAAAGAAAATAATACAACGTAACTAATAACTACAAGCTGTTGTGATAACAGTGCCGTATTGTCTGGGCCTACTTTCCAAGCCAATACAGCAAGGGCTGCATACATAGGTAGGTTCATTAATAAATATAAATAAAAGTCTGTTTTACTGGTTACCTCCATTGCGCCACTTTTTTTAGGTTTAAAGTAGGTAGAGCCTTTAGGCGTATCGCTAACGGAAAAAAAGAAAATAACAGAATAAATCATGGCTAATATACCGGTTAAAGCCGTTGCATAACGCCAACCGTCTTCCCCTCCAAATGCTAAGGCGACAGTGGGTAATAAAATGGCTGCTCCTGCCGAACCAAAATTGCCCCAACCGCCGTAAATGCCTTCTGCGGTGCCTAATTGCTTGGCTGGGTACCACTCGCTAATTAAGCGTATGCCAATAACAAAACCTGCCCCAGAAAAGCCCAATAAAAAGCGCATTAAGGCCAATTCTTCAAAACTGTTGGACATGGCAAAACCAAAACATAACAGGCTTGAAATAAATAACAAAGAAGAAAACATTCTTCTTGGGCCAAAGGCATCTACCATCATGCCCACCACTATTCGTGCAGGTATGGTTAAAGCTACGTTTAATATTAATAAGGTTTTTATTTGCTGATCAGTTAACTGAAAAGTGTCGCGCAGTGCTAAAAGCAGTGGTGCGTGGTTAAACCACATAAAAAAGCTTAAAAATAAGGCAAACCACGTTAAGTGTAAAACTTTTGTTTTGCCAGTAAATGATAAAAATTCCCGTAGGAAGTGACTCAATTGATAACTCCGAAATATAAATTTATAATTATGCCTAAGCAAATATCATGCCAAAATATAAAAAGTGTTGGTTACTGCTGATAATTTAATGATTGGATTGTATATTTAATAATGCGTTTTAATTGCATTATTAAAGAGCTATCTTAATTTATATTCATTTTGACTAAGAATCCTTTAAAAAAAGCACATAAAATTTGTGAACTACAAAAACCAGTAAATATAGGTTTGGGTTATGTTTTATTGTTAATGAGCGTAATCATACAAATGTGGCTTGTAATATTACCCTTTGGTATTTAGCTCATCTCAAAAAGCCGATTCGTTGTTGTTTTTCGATAAGGTAAAACCAATTTTCAAAGTGATACTTTCATTGTTGTAAAAATATCAAAATAGCAAAAGCGTGGTTTGATTAACTTTGATATTGGGTATTTGCGTTGACAGCGTTTTTATTACCTGAGTTTAGGCTTACTTGAAGTGTTGTATCTAACGCACTTAATTAGTGCGCTTAGATATATGCTGTCAATTTTAGGCCTTAATTATTTACAAAAGTTGAGGTGTATAAAAATGGGCTAATGTTCTTTAATATGTATTGGTTACTTTATGATACTAAAAGGTTTTTACATTAGCCTTTTAAAGGTAAGGGGTCGATAAAACGCCCGTTTTAGACTATTCAATGCGTTTAAAAATTGTTTTAAATCGTTCTTAACCTGTTT
The DNA here is from genome assembly GCA_964589575.1 of uncultured Gammaproteobacteria bacterium. Lineage (GTDB taxonomy): Bacteria > Pseudomonadota > Gammaproteobacteria > QNFE01 > CAZPSE01 > CAZPSE01. Next base: position 9,189 of record CAZPSE010000036.1, read on the forward strand.
GTCGATGCGTTGCGAAACAAAAACTAACGACTCCGAAAAAAATGCGACTACATCGTTATAATTTGGGGGTTAACTTATAATAAAACAGAAGCGTTATTTTGGAGTAGCTCTTCCTTAACCACAGTCGGTGTTATTTTGTTGTTATGAGTTTGCACTTTTTTAAAGAGGCGTTAATAAGAAGCCGTTTTTTTGTAGCAAAATCGCTAACCCTCAAGTAAACTCTATCCATCAAATTTTGAGGGTTTGCTGTGTTCGAAATCGTACAGTCTGGTGGTTTTATTATGATTCCACTTATCATTAGTTCTATTATTGCTTTTGCCATTATTATGGAGCGTTTTTGGGCGTTAAAAAAAGACAAAATTGTGCCACAAGCCTTAATAGATGATATGTGGCAAGCGATAGACGCAGACACCGTTGACGATGCCATGCTAGATAATATGCGTGCTAACTCGCCTTTGGGTGCGGTGCTTGCGGCGGGTTTATCTAAACGCCATCAATCGCGAGAGCAAGTAAAAGAAGCACTAACGGATGTAGGTAGCCATGTAACGCACGAGTTAGAAAAGTTTTTAAACGCGCTTGGTACTATTGCCGCCATTACGCCACTTATTGGCTTATTAGGTACAGTAGTAGGTATGATAACCGTATTTACCGCCATAACTACCGCAGGTGTGGGCGACCCTGCCGAATTAGCTGGTGGCATATCTACCGCGTTAATAACCACCGCGACGGGTTTAAGCATTGCCATACCCAGCCTTATTTTTTACCGTCACTTTAAAGCTAAAATAGAAGCCTATGTGGTAAAAATGGAACAAGAAGCACTGCGTTTAGTAGAAGCCACACACGGCGAATAAGCTGGCGATTGAATAATGAATTTTCGTAAAAAAAATGTAGCAGAGTTAGAGCTAAACTTAACGCCATTAATTGATGTGGTGTTTTTGTTGCTGATATTTTTTATGGTCACCACCACGTTTCAAAAAAAATCAGAGTTACAAATTAAGTTACCGCAAGCCTCAGCGCAAGTTGAACCCACCGCCACACCGTTAGAAATTATTATTAACGCAGAGGGCAACTTTTTTATTAATGATAAAGAAATTTCATATAAAGATAGGGTTACACTAGCACAATATTTATCGCGCATTACTAATGGCAATGTAGACCAGCCATTAGTAATACGTGCAGATGCCAAAACGCCGCATCAGTCTGTAGTTACCGCTATGGACGTAGCAGGGCGAATTGGTTTAGTTAAAATTTCTATCGCGACAACAAAATGAACCCAAGTGGCTTTGATACCTATAAACGCTTATTACAATATGTAAAAGCCGACCGCCATTTAATGGTTATATCTATTTTAGGTATGATTTTATATGCCGCCACCGACACCGCATTTGTCGCATTAATGAAGCCGATGATAGATGGCAGCTTTGTTGAGCGTGATATAGAATTAATCCAACTCATTCCAATATTGATACTGGTTATCTTTCTGTTTCGTGGTATTGGTAGTTATATTTCTACCTACTTTATGGCAAAAGTAGGTTGGAGCTTGATTAAACAAATCCGTAAAGAAATGTTTCATAAACTGGTGCATTTGCCGTCCAATGTTTATGACCACTCGGCATCGGGAGAGTTAATTTCTAAAATTACCTACAATGCAGAAAGGGTTGCAGATTCTGCAACCTACGCCATTACCATATTAATACGCGACAGCTTAACTATTATCGGCTTAGTCTCTTGGATGGTTTATTTAAACTGGCGGCTTACTTTTGTTTTTATCTTTATTACACCGTTGCTAACGGTTCTTATTGTTGTCATATCCAAATATTTTCGTTCGATAAGCTTCGGCATACAAAAAACAATGGGCAAGTTAACCCATGTCATTCAAGAAGTTATAGAAGGCCAACGAGTCGTAAAAGTATTTGGTGGGCAAAAAAGTGAAATTGAAAAATTTGAGTTAGAAAACGAACGCAATCGCTCATTGCAACTTAAATTAGTAAGGGTGCAAGCCATTAGCAACCCGATAATTCAGTTTATTGTTGCTATGGCACTTGCAGGCATTATTTATTTTTCTAGTATAGAAGGGGCAATGCAAGCAGACAGTGCCGGTACATTTATGTCGTTCATTATTGCGATGATGGCATTATTTGCACCACTAAAACGACTAACCACCGTCAATGCACAAATTCAAAAAGGTATAGCCGCTGGCGAAAGTATTTTTGAACTGCTAGAAATAGAGTCAGAAAAAGACGTTGGCCGTCGACCCCTTGCTAATGTAAAAGGCGATATTACGGTAGAAAATTTAAGTTTTAGATACACCAAAGACAACCCCCTAGTAGTAGACAATATTAGCTTTAAAGCCAAAGCCGGGCAAATGATAGCCTTGGTAGGGCAAAGTGGATCGGGCAAAAGCACCTTAGTAAATTTAATTACCCGTTTTTATCAGCATCAGTCTGGCGCAATAAAAATAGATGGCATAGAAGTAAACGACGTAAGCCTGCAAGATTTACGTAGCCACATAGCCTATGTAGGGCAAGAGGTGACACTATTTAACGACACCATTGCCAATAACATAGCCTATGGTGCATTAAAAAACACCTCGTTAGACGACATTAAAAAAGCCGCAAAAGCCGCCTTTGCAGATGAATTTATAAATAAATTGCAACAAGGTTACCAAACCCAAGTAGGCGAAAATGGGGTGCTAATATCGGGTGGGCAAAGGCAACGTTTAGCCATAGCACGCGCCTTTTTAAAAGATGCGCCCATACTTATTTTAGACGAGGCAACCTCGGCACTCGATACCGAATCCGAAAGAAAGGTACAAGCAGGTTTAGAACAGTTATTTAGCCATAGAACCACCTTAGTTATAGCTCACCGTTTAAGCACTATAGAAAAGGCCGATACCATACTGGTATTTAACCAAGGCAAAATTGTAGAGCAAGGCAGCCATCAGCAGTTACTAGCAAAAGGCACGGTTTATGCCAAGTTGCACCAAATGCAGTTTAAGGATGAAGCTAAAAAGTAAACCGCCATGAATAAAATCTGGTATCAAAATCATCCTTTAAAATATCTACTTTTGCCCATTACTTTGGTTTTTTATTGTTTGGTTCATATACGCTATTTTTTATACCAAAATAATATTTTAACTAAAAAAATTAGCCAAACACCGGTAGTAATTATTGGCAACATTAGTGTGGGTGGTACAGGCAAAACACCGTTTATTATTTATTTAGCAAATCAGTTACAAAAAGCCAATATTAACGTAGCCATAGTTAGCCGTGGTTACGGCCGTAAAGGCACGCAAAACATCGCTTTAATAGATAGCACCTTTTTAAATAGCCCTTTAAATAGCCCTTTAAATAGCAAGGGGTCGACGCTAGAGCATGGTGACGAGCCTGTTTTGATAGCCACTAAAACAGGCGCGCCCGTGGTGGTGGCCACTAACAGGGCAGATGCTTGTGCGTTTGTAGACAAACATTGCAATGCCGATGTGATATTGTCAGACGACGGCATGCAGCATTACGCAATGGCAAGGGCAAAAGAGTGGTGCTTAGTAGATGAAAAGCGAGGCTTTGGAAATTTTTGGTTACTGCCAGCAGGGCCATTAAGAGAACCAATGAAACGCCTAAAAACCGTAGACGAAATTATTTTAAACAGCACCAACATTACACTAGCCAGCAAGCAAGCATTTAGTTTAAATATTAACCAAGCCTACTTATTAAATGATACAAGCCAAACAAAACCATTACGTGCTTTTGCCAAACAACATTGCATTGCGATGGCAGGTATTGCCCACCCCCAACGGTTTTTTAATGCGTTAGCAAAGCAAGGCATTAAAACCAACAACTATACGTTTGCCGACCACTATGCGTATCAACCCAGCGATTTTGAATCAGTCGGGCAATCAAAAATCATATTCATTACAGAGAAAGATGCGATAAAATGTAACGAATTTGATTTACCCCATGTTTGGGTCGTTCCAGCCAATGTAATGGTCAGTCAAAAACTGGAACAAACAATTAATAATTTAATAGCAGACATACAACAAAAAAGGTTAGCAAATGGATAAATTTTTACTCGATATATTGGCTTGCCCAACCTGTAAAGGTAATTTAATCTACCGTAAAAAACAACAAGAATTAGTGTGTAATGTAGACAAACAAGCATTCCCTATAGAAGATGGCATACCGGTAATGTTAGAAGAAGAAGCCCGAGCCATGACCTCTGAGGAAGTAGATAACCTCTAACATGGCATCGTACAAAATAGTTATACCAGCGCGTTACGCCTCTACCCGTTTGCCTGCAAAATTATTAAAAAATATAAACGGCAAACCGCTTTTATACTACACCTACCAGTCTGCACTACAATCTAAAGCCTGCGAAGTGGTAATAGCCACAGACGATAAACGCATTTTTGAAGCCGCTAAAAACTTTGGTGCAAGCGTGGTAATGACCTGCGACAAACATACATCTGGCACCGATAGAATAGCCGAAGTAAGCCGTATATTAAATTGGGTAGGTGATGAAATTGTGGTTAATTTACAAGGTGATGAACCACAAACACCCGCAGAAATATTAGACCAAGTGGCGGATAATTTACAACAAAACACCCAATGTTCAATGGCAACATTATGTACACCCATTACCAACGAAAGTGAATGGCAAAACCCCAATGTAGTAAAAGTAGTAAAAGATAACAACAGCCATGCACTGTATTTTAGCCGAGGCAATATTCCCTATTGTCGGGAACCATCAGAAAAGGCACTACACAAAAAAAACATATACAGGCACCTAGGTATTTATGCCTACCGGGTAAAACTGCTAAAAGCATTTACCCAATGGCAACCCGCGCCACTAGAACAAATTGAACGCCTAGAACAATTAAGAATGCTGTACTACGGGCAAAAAATTCATCTTGATATAGCAAAAGTCATTCCTGGCGTTGGTGTCGATACCGAAGACGATTTAGCAAAGCTAATACAACGTTTAGCTTAACCGAGGATAAAGGCATGACTTTTGGCATAGCGTTGTTTTTTTATAAGCTCAGCAGGGCAAAATTACACGTGTATATTTGCGTTGTTACGCCCCTTATTAATGGCAGTTTATTAATAAAGAACACAAAATCAGCATGATTAATGTATATAGCCATGCGCACCTAGAAAGCCTTGCAGAGTTATTATCGTTCAAAATAAAACAACATCCACTAGATGTATTTGAAGCAGAAACGGTATGTGTCGCCAACCCCATTGTACAGCGTTGGTTAAGTGTACAAATTGCCAAACACAACGGTATAGAAGCCAATGTAGAGTACCCACTGGCGGCTAATTTAATTTGGCGTTTGTTAAAAAAAGCCGGCTTAAACTGTCCAGATACCGACCCCTTAGCACTAGAATCGTTAGTTTGGAAAATAATATCGCTATTACCCCAGCTTAGTCAAAATGAAGAATTTTCTGGCATAAAAAAATATTTAGACGACGATGAAGATGGAACCAAACAATGGCAATTAGCCAAAAAAATAGCCGATGTTTTTGACCGCTATCAATACCATAGACCAGAAGCTTTATTAACCGAAGCGCACAATATGGAACCGTGGTTAAAAACCCTATGGAAAAAATTAGTAGCAGATGTACCCAACCATAAAATTAAACTCATTTTTCAATTTATGGAATGGATGCAACAAGGAAAAATTCCATCGCACTTATTGCCAAAACGCATACATGTTTTTTCACCGTCATTTTTACCCAAAATAGTATTCCAGTTTTTTGAAGCACTGTCACAATCAGTCGAAATTAATTTTTATGTGGTATCACCCACCAATCAATACTGGGGAGACTTAACCTCACCTAAAAAATTAGCCAAAGCTCGGCTATCAGACAATCCCGATGCAGTGTATTGGGACATAGGCAATGCGTTATTGTCGTCGTGGGGCAAAGTTGGGCAAATATTCCATGACCAATTAATCGTCTCACAACGGGTAGAATACATGCCCCAAGTAAACCCATTACCTGCGCCCAAAAGCCTATTGCAAACCATACAAAACGACATTTTTAATTTGTCGGACAGGCAATATAATGAGCCAGAAATAATTAAAAATGACGGCACAATCAAAATAAACTGTTGCCACAATAAAATGCGCGAATGCCAAGTTTTGCACGATGAAATACTGGCAATATTTGAGCAATCTGCCAATAAAAACCAACCCATATCGCCAGAAAACATATTAATACTAACGCCCAATGTGGTTGACTACGCACCCTATATAGAGGCCGTGTTTTCACCTTCCCAACATAAACCCTTCATCCCTTGGAATATAAACGACATACCCGTCGTAGATGTTTCACCTATTTTTGATGTTTTTTTGCAGTTATTTGATTTAAACGAAGGGCGTTTTAAACAGTCCGACGTATTGGCTTTTTTAGACCTAAAAGAATGCCAAAATCAGTTTGACTTGTCTGCAAGCGAAGTTGAAACCATAAAAGGCTGGATACAAAAAAGCCACATACATTGGGGCAAAAACGAACAGCATAAGCAACAGCTAGGGTTGCCCAAAATAGCCCAAAATACATGGCGTTTTGGTTTAGATAGAATGATGGCAAGTTACGCTTTAGGCAACAATCAAACCCTAGGCGATATAGTATCTATTAATAAAATAGATGGAAACGAAGCCGAAACTTTGGGTAAATTTAACCGCTTTTATGAAGCACTGGTTTATTACGCCCAACGTATAGACGGCGATAAAACACCACAGCAATGGCAAAAATTAAGCAATGAAATGTTGGATAAATTGTTTAAAGAAAATGCCGAATCAGACAATAAACAAAACATACGAGAGTGTATAACAGACTGGCTAGAAACAGTTGACACGTTAGGTTTTGAAGAAAAATGCCACTACCAATTAGTAAAAAATGTATTACAAGAAAAACTGCAAATCAGCCAAAAAAAAATAGCCTTTATGAGTGGTGGCGTTACCTTTAGCAGTATGAAACCTTTAAGAAACATACCCGCAAAAGTTATATTTGTAATGGGCATGAACGAACAAGACTACCCCCGAAAAGAGGTTCGACCAGAATTTGACGAAATGTCTAAAAATGCCAAAGTAGGCGACCCATCAATAGCCGATGAAGACCGCTACCTATTTTTAGAAACACTAATGGCCGCGCGTGAAAAACTTATATTTAGCTACATAGCTTATAGCCACAAAGATAATAGCGAAAAACAACCCTCTCTACTTCTGTCCGAATTGATTGAATACATAGACGAACGTTTTATAAACGAGCAACAAGAAAAGTTATCAAAATCACTTATTACAGCGCACAAACTGCAAGCTTATTGCGCTTATTACTACCAGCAAAAAAAGCCAAAAAGTTACGACCGATATTGGTTGCCAATGTTTTCAACTGAAAAACACAATGAACAAAAAACACAATGGTCAAACTTTAAAACAATTAAACAAAACATAGATCACGAAGAAATATCACTAGAGAGTTTACTAAGTTTTTACAAAAACCCATCAGCCAGTTTTTTAAGAGGCAATTTAAAGGTTTATTTAAAAGATGAAAAACAAGAAATAAACGACATAGAACCCATAGATTTAGATGACCTACAACAATGGCAAGTAAAACAAGCCATAACCGAGGCAAATTTAGACGGTAAAACAAGCAAAAGCGTAAAAGACAATTTATTTAAAACAGGGCAATTGCCAATAAGTAACATTGGCGACACTTGCTATAAAAACGTCGAAAATAAAGTAAGCAAACTGTTGCAAAATTTAGATACGTTTAAGCAAGGGGTCTGCACGCATAATGCTCCTGCAATTCTGTGTACCGACATCCGTGTCGGCAACCAATTAACCCCTTTTTCACTGTCTGTATCGTTGCTTATAAATTCTCAAAAAAATAAAAATGTCACCCTAGTTGGGCAAATAAAAAACCTATACCCACAACACGGTTTATTAAAAGTAAGGCCAGGTACGGTAAAAGGGGGCGACTACCTAAGTTTATGGATACAGTTTTTAATATTGCAATTAACCAAACAAAACCCCAACGAAGCCATAGACTTTGTAACCAACGCACAAATAATAAGCGATAAAAAGCTAGAAATGTTTGACGCAAATAAAATAGACAAAGCCACCGCGCAGGAGTATTTAAACCAATTAATAGACCTGTACATTGAAGGTAAAAATAAACCCATCGCCTTGTTTAACCTATCGAGCTACGAAGTAGCACTGCAAATACATAAAGGAAAAACAGAAGGCGAGTTAAATAAAAACAGTAAATGGTTTAGCAACAAATACTACCAAGGCGACGAAGCCGACTTAAACATACAAATGTTATTGCGCCAGTTAGACGAACAGCCAACTGACAGTGACGAGTTTTTACAAATTATTAAAACAATATATTTGCCCATGCTTAACTATTTAAGTTGAGGGAACCCTATTAACTGGCTAGAGCATGGTTTAAAGTTTAACCTCGGTCAGTGCATAAACATTGGCATTACACTAATAGCGCTAAGCCTTGCTTGTTCACAGCTTTATCGTGAACTAGCAAGGCTTATCAAGCGGGATATTGGAGCATTATCAAATAACGTAATCGCCTGCTACTTGTAAGCTTCGCTAGTTTTGAAAAAGTACCAAAACGAGCAATGTTTAACGCTAACAGTTTGAAAACGCAGTTAATCAGTTCTTCCTTAACCTATATAGCACTATGGGTTTTTAATTACCGTCCTATAAATCAAAAAATATTTACTAACTCACTTAAACTG
>CAZPSE010000037.1:0-17082 GCA_964589575.1 uncultured Gammaproteobacteria bacterium
AAAAGCACCAAAACGAGCAATGCTTAACGCTAATAGTTTGCAACTCCAGTTATTCAGAGTCTCCTTAATTAAAGACAGATTTAATTACAGAACAAACACGTTCTATTTGCTCGTCGGTCATCTCGGGGAAAATGGGTAAAGACATGCATGTTTTCATAACATGTTCGGTTATCGGTAAGTTTTCTTTAACTTTGCGGTAGTCGAAAGCTTTTTGCATGTGCAACGGTACAGGGTAATAAACCGCGCAACCAATGTTGTCGTCTTGCAGGGCTTTCATTATTTCGTCGCGTCGTTCACTTAATAACGTGTACTGATGAAATACGTGATTGCTGTTTGTCGGTTCTGGGTTGGGGATTAATATAGGTAAGTCACATAAATTATCCCAATAGGCTTGTGCTACACGTAATCGGCCGGCGTTGTAGCCATCTATACGTTTTAGTTTTACACGTAAAATGGCGGCTTGTATTTCGTCTAGCCTGCTATTAAAACCAATTACGTCGTGGTAGTAACGCTTGCTACTGCCGTGGTTGCGGTAGGTTCTTATGGTGTCTGCCATCTCGTCAGAGTTGGTGGTAATTAAACCGCCATCGCCATAGCAGCCTAAGTTTTTACTGGGGAAAAAGCTGTAGCAACCTGCATCGCCAATGGCACCTGTTTGTACGCCTTTGTAATTTGCACCAAAAGATTGGGCGCAATCTTCTATAATTTTTAAGTTGTGTTTTTCTGCCAGTTTTTTAATTTTGTCCATATTGGCAGGTAGGCCAAAAAGGTGTACCGGCAGTATGGCTTTGGTTTTGTCGGTAATGGCCGCTTTTATGGCATCAATGTCTATATTTAAGGTGTCGGGTTCAATGTCTACAAATACAGGGTCGGCATTGCAGTATCTAATGGCTTCGGCGGTGGCGATAAAAGTAAAAGGTGTGGTGATAACTTCATCGCCTTCTTTTATGCCTGCAGCTAACAATGCTAAATGCAAGGCATCTGTGCCAGATGCGCAACTGATGGCATGTTTTACGCCTATGTATTTTGCGGTTTCTTTTTCAAAGGCTTGTACGTTAGGGCCTAATATAAAATGGGTGTTTTCAAAAACGCTTTCTAAAAGAGGTGTAAGTTCACTTTTTAACTCTTGATATTGAAGTTTTAAATCAACCATTGGGATTGCTTGGCTCATTTAGAATAACCCTGAAAATAAAAAAATAAAATTATAACAAAAACTGTCTTGAACTATGAAAAAACATCCCAATTATTCTCGCAACGTTAGTAATGATACTTAGAGAAAGACAATGGCAGAAGAGAAGAAAAAAGACCAAGAAGCAGAAGGGTTAGAAGGTGAGTTGCTTACTGATGAAGTGATTGAAGAGAATGATGCCACCATCAAAGAAGAAGGCAATATTGATGAGGATTGGTTTTCTAAAATAGATAATTTGAAAGAAGAAAAAAGCCAAGCAGAAGAAAAACTGATTCGCTCTCATGCAGAAATTCAAAATTTACGTAAGCGTCATCAAAAAGAATTAGAAAATGCCCATAAATACTCGGTAGAAAAGTTTGCCACCGAGCTTTTAGCAGTTATTGATAGTTTAGAAATGGGTTTAGTTGCAGCCAACCAAGAAGAGGTGGATGTTGACAAAATTAAAGAAGGGTCTGAGCTGACTTTAAAAATGTTTACCACCATGTTTGAAAAGTTTGATATTGAAGCTGTGAACCCAGAAGGTGAAAAGTTTGATGCTGATTTACATCAGGCAATATCAATGCAACCGACAGAAGGTGTTGAACCAAATATAGTGGTAGGCGTTATGCAAAAAGGTTACAAAATAGCCGATAGGCTTTTAAGGCCTGCAATGGTTATGGTGTCTAAGTAACTAAATTTAAAAGAAAAAATTAATAACCCTTGATAAGTAATGTTTAGTCCTTACTTAACGGGTAACAGAGTTTATAAAGAATTAGCGGAGAAATAAAATGGGCAAAATAATAGGTATTGATTTAGGTACTACCAATTCATGTGTGGCGGTTATGGAGGGTGGTATAGCAAAAGTAATAGCAAATAGTGAAGGCGACAGAACCACGCCGTCTATTATTGCTTATGCAGAAGACGGTGAAGTAATGGTAGGCCAGTCTGCAAAAAGACAAGCCGTAACCAACCCAGAAAACACACTGTATGCAATCAAACGTTTAATTGGACGTTCTTTTGACGAAGATGCAGTACAAAAAGACATTAAATTAGTGCCTTACAATATTGTAAAAGCAGACAACGGTGATGCATGGGTAGAAGTACGTGGCAATAAAATGGCCGCGCCAGAAATTTCTGCCAAAGTTTTGCAAAAAATGAAAACCACCGCAGAAGAGTATTTAGGCGAAGAAGTGACCGAAGCTGTAGTAACTGTACCTGCATACTTTAACGACTCTCAACGTCAAGCCACTAAAGATGCCGGTCGTATTGCGGGTTTAGACGTTAAACGTATTATTAACGAGCCAACTGCAGCTGCATTAGCCTACGGTATGGACAAGTCTAAGGGTGATTCTGTCATTGCAGTTTATGACCTTGGTGGTGGTACATTTGACGTATCCATTATCGAAATTGCCAATGTAGATGGCGAATACCAGTTTGAAGTATTAGCCACCAATGGTGATACGTTTTTAGGTGGTGAAGATTTTGATATGCGTTTGATTGATTATCTATCTGACGAGTTTAAAAAGGAAAACTCTGTAGATTTACATAATGACCCAATCGCATTACAACGTTTAAAAGAAGCGGCAGAAAAAGCCAAAATTGAATTGTCGTCTAGTAACCAAACAGACATTAACTTGCCTTATATTACTGCAGACGCGTCTGGCCCTAAACATTTAAACGTAAAATTAACGCGTGCTAAGTTAGAGTCTTTAGTAGAAGACTTAGTCGCAAGAACTATTGCACCATGTAAAACAGCATTAAACGATGCCGGTTTAGAAAAGAGTGAAATTGACGACGTTATTTTAGTGGGTGGTCAAACACGTATGCCGAAGGTTCAAGAAGTTGTTTCTGAATTTTTTGGTCAAGAAGTTAAAAAAGACGTTAACCCAGATGAGGCGGTAGCAGTAGGGGCAGCTATTCAAGGTGGCGTTTTAGGTGGCGACGTTAAAGATGTATTGTTATTAGACGTAACACCACTATCGCTAGGTATAGAAACGCTTGGTGGTGTAATGACTAAGTTGATTGAGAAAAACACCACGATTCCTACCAAAGCGAATCAGGTTTTCTCTACCGCTGAAGATAATCAACCTGCGGTAACGATACATGTATTGCAGGGCGAGCGTGAAATGTCATCGGGCAATAAGTCTTTAGGGCGTTTTGACTTGTCAGACATTCCACCTGCGGCACGTGGAACACCACAAATTGAAGTAACGTTTGATATTGATGCAAACGGTATTTTAAATGTGTCAGCTAAAGACAAAGCAACCGGTAAAGAACAAACAATTGTTATTAAAGCCTCTAGTGGTTTATCAGACGAAGAAGTCGATAACATGATTAAAGATGCAGAAGCGCATGCAGAAGAAGATCAAAAAGCAAAAGAGTTAATTGAAGCTAAAAACCAAGGCGAAGCACTAATTCATGCAACTGAAAAGTCGATGAAAGACTTAGCAGAAGATATGCAAGACAATGAAAAGTCTGAAATTGAAGCGGCTATTAAAGCTTTGCAAGATGTATTAACAGGTGATGATAAAGATGCCATTGATGAAAAATCAAAAGCACTTAGTGAAGTTGCAGGTAAACTATCAGAGCGTGTTTATGCAAAACAAGCACAAAATGCAGATGGGGCAGAACCGAAAGATGCAAACGCAACCGACGCAAATGCAACGGATGACGATGTGGTAGATGCAGAGTTTGAAGAAGTAAAAGACGACAAGTAAATTTTTTCTACTCGTATTATCGGGCGCTTAATCTTTTAGATTAAGCGCCCGTTTTCGGTTATAGACCTTGCTAAACTACAGTTAAAGTAGTTTTTAACTAAACCATTTAAGATGTTGTAAATTATGGAAAAAGAAGATTATTATAAGACGCTAAACGTCTCTAAAAATGCCAGCGCAGCTGAGTTGAAAAAAGCTTACCGTCGTTTAGCAATGAAACATCATCCAGATAGAAACCCCGATGACAAAAAAGCAGAAGCGAAGTTTAAAGAAGCTAAAGAAGCGTATGAAATATTAAACGATTCGCAAAAACGTGCTGCCTATGACCAATTTGGCCATGCCGGTGTCGATCAGGCTCAAGGTGGTGGTGGCTTTGGAGGCGGTAACCAAAGTGATATTTTTGGTGATGTATTTGGCGATATTTTTGGTGGCGGTCAACAACGTTCTGGCCCAAGGCCAACTCGCGGAAACGACCTGCAATACAATATGCAAGTATCGTTAGAAGATGCCGTGTTTGGTATTACTAGAAAAATTAAAATACCCACTCATGTTAAATGTGGCCCTTGTAAAGGCACAGGTGCTAAAAAAGGGACAACACCGGTAACCTGTACTACGTGTTCTGGTGTTGGCCAAGTACGTATGCAACAAGGCTTTTTTTCGGTTCAGCAAACCTGTCCTAATTGTCATGGCACAGGGCAAATGATTAAAGAAAAATGTCCATCTTGTCATGGTCAAGGCAAACAGCAAGAAACCAAAACATTGTCGGTTAAAGTGCCGGCTGGCGTAGATACAGGTGACAGGATTCGCTTATCTGGCGAAGGTGAACTTGGCGATTTGGGTGGCCCAAGTGGCGATTTATTTGTGCAAATGGTGGTTAAATCGCACCCTATTTTTACCCGTGAAGGGGCTAACTTAATATGCCAAGTGCCTATTAATATAGTAACGGCGGCATTAGGCGGTGATTTAGAAGTACCGACTTTAAAAAATAAGGTCAAACTTAAAATACCCGCAGGTTCACAATCTGAAAAAGTATTTAGAATACGTGGTCACGGTGTAAAGCCGGTACGCGGTGGCGCAGTAGGCGATATTTTATGTAAAGTTAAAGTCGAAACACCCATAAGCCTTACCTCTAAACAAAAAGATATGCTTAAAGAGTTTGGTGCAACGCTAGATAATTCGTCAAAACATTCGCCAAATGAAACCAGTTGGTTAGACGGTGTTAAAAAATTCTTCGACGCATAAAATAATGTTTAAAACAGGTAACTTATGACTTATAAAATAGCAATTGTCGGTGCATCTGGCAGAATGGGGCGCATTTTATTACAAGCAGTAACCGATGCCGAACAAGCAGAAATTGGTGCGGCAAGTGAGCGACCAAAACATGACTTATTAGGCCATAGCATTTCATTGTTGGATGCCGCATTTCCTAAAAACATTAACATTGTTGATGATTTAAAAAACGTGGTTGATGAATTTGATGTTGTGGTTGATTTTAGCATTCCCGCCGCGACGATAAAAAATGTAGCCTTGTGCGTAGCCAATAATAAAACGTTAGTGATTGGTACTACGGGTTTTACCGAGCAAGAAAAACAAATTATCGACGATGCTTCTAAACAAATATCTATTGTTTTTGCACCCAATTACAGCGTTGGTGTAACCTTATGTTTAAACTTACTTAAACAAGCCGCCACCGTTTTAGGTGATGATTATGATGTCGAAATAATAGAGGCACACCATCGCCATAAGGTAGATGCACCGTCTGGCACAGCCATTAAAATGGGCGAAGTTGTGGCAGATGCATTAGGCAGAAACTTAGAAGACTGTGCAGTATATGGCCGCCAAGGGATAACGGGTGAACGTGAAAGCAAAACCATCGGTTTTGAAACCATAAGAGCGGGTGATATTGTTGGCGAGCATACCGTTATGTTTGCAGGTATTGGTGAAAGGGTAGAAATTACCCACAAAGCCTCTAGCAGAATGACTTTTGCCAAAGGTGCTATAAGAGCGGCTGTTTGGCTAAAAGACCAAAACAATGGCCTATACGATATGCAAGACGTATTAGGTTTAAAACAATAAATGCTAATTTAAAATCTAAAACTTTTAGATTTGGAGAAAACAATGACAACAGCAATCGTTTTTCCTGGGCAAGGTTCACAGTCACTAGGCATGATGAGCGAGTTTTACGAAAAGTATGATTATGTAAAAAACGTTTATACAAGAGCGTCTAAAGTTTTGGGGTATGACTTATGGGCGTTAATTACAGACGGCCCAATAGAAAAACTTAACCAAACCGAATTTACCCAACCTGCTGTTTTAGCATCGGGTTATGCCGCATATTTAGTCTGGATAGATAACACTTCAATAAAACCAGAACTTGTAGCAGGGCACAGCTTAGGTGAATACACCGCCTTAGTAGCAATGGGCGCAATGAGCTTGGAAGACGGCATTAAATTAGTAAGTGAACGCGCCAAATTAATGCAACAAGCCGTGCCAAAAGGGCAGGGTGCAATGGCGGCAATATTGGGCTTAGAAGACCAAATATTATTAGATATATGCGAAAAATCCGAAGGCATTGTAGAAGCTGTAAACTTTAACTCTGCAGGGCAAGTAGTAATAGCCGGTGAAAAAGATGCGGTAGCCAATGCCATAACTTTGGCAGAAGAAGCGGGTGCAAAAAAATGCATCGCTTTGCCAGTAAGTGTACCGTCGCACAGTAGTTTGATGAAAGGTGCAGCTGAAAAGTTGGCTGTAACACTAGATGGCGTTGAATTGTCTATGCCAAACGCTAACGTTTTACAAAACGTTACAGGTGAAAGCGTTAATGATGTTGCAGAAATTAAAAGTTTATTAAAGCAGCAATTATATAGCCCAGTATTGTGGGTTAAAACAATAGAAAACATTATAGAATCTGGCGTTGATAATGTCATTGAAATTGGCCCAGGTAAAGTTTTAACAGGTTTAGCTAAAAGAATTAATCGTCGTTTCCCATCGTATAATGTAAGTGATAACGCCAGTTTAGAAAAAACTATAGAAAAGGTATTGGTTTAATGAGTATAAAAAATAAAATTGCTTTAGTAACGGGCGCAAGCCGTGGTATAGGCCGTGCAATTGCAGAAGAGCTAGCATCTATGGGTGCAATCGTTATTGGAACAGCTACATCTGATGCCGGTGCGCAAGCCATTACCAATAACTTGTCTGCTATACAAAGCGCCTCTAAAGGCATGGTGTTAAACGTGTCAGACTCTGAAAGTGTTGCCGAAGTTACCAGTAGTATTGCAAAAGAATATGGCGCAATTGCCATACTGGTTAACAATGCAGGTATTACTAAAGACAACTTATTAATGCGCATGAAAGAAAATGAGTGGGACGATGTAATCAATACCAACTTAAGCTCTATGTACCGTTTAAGTAAAGCGGTGCTACGCGGCATGATGAAAGCAAAAGCAGGTCGAATCATTAATGTATCGTCGGTGGTTGGCTCTAGTGGTAACCCCGGTCAAACCAACTATTGCGCATCTAAAGCCGGCATAAATGGTTTTACTCGCTCATTAGCGCAAGAGATTGGCAGTCGTGGCATTACGGTTAATGCGGTCGCACCAGGTTTTATAGAGTCGGACATGACTAACGAATTGCCAGACGAGCAAAAGGCGGCACTTAAAAAACAAATTCCGTTAGCAAGGCTAGGGCAACCAAAAGAAATTGCAGAAACCGTAGGCTTTTTAGCGTCAGACAAAGCCGCTTACATTTCTGGGCAAACCATTCATGTTAATGGCGGCATGTATATGATTTGATAGGTATTTTTAAAGACTGGATTCAAGCCTAAAAAAGACCCTAAATCGTCGACCCCTTGCTTATTAAAGGGGCAGTAACAGCAAGTAAAAATAAGTGGCATTTGTAGTGTGTTTTACCTACAATACGTGCCAGATGAAATTGAATAATAATTGGAGAGTTACATCTAATGAGTGATATTGTAGATCGTGTAAGAAAAATCGTAATCGAACAACTGGGTGTTTCAGAAGATGAAGCGACTGCTAATGCATCATTTATTGATGATATGGGTGCAGACTCTTTAGATACCGTTGAATTGGTTATGGCTCTTGAAGAAGAGTTTGATACTGAGATTCCAGATGAAGATGCTGAAGGAATTACCACTATTCAACAAGCTGTAGATTACATTAACAAAAATTCTTAAATTTAAGCGTTTTTGTTTTATAAAAGCTTTGCAAACCCTAAAGCTCTTTTAGGGCAAGCAAGGCTTTTTTTGTTTTATCGGAGATAAAGTGTGAATCAAAGAAGAGTAGTAGTAACGGGTTTAGGTATTGTTTCCCCAGTGGGTAACTCAATAGATGACGCTTGGAAAAACATACTGGATGGTAAATCGGGTATTACTCCAATTGATTTTTTTGATGCTTCTAACTTCGCAGTACAGTTTTCAGGTTCGGTAAGAAACTTCGATGTAGAACAATACATGAGTAAAAAAGATGCCCGTAAAATGGATACCTTTATCCATTACGGCATGGCAGCATCTATACAAGCGGTAGAAGATTCGGGTTTAGAAGTAACCGAAGAAAATGCCCACCGTATTGGTGTTGCCGTAGGTTCTGGCATTGGTGGTTTGCCGTATATTGAAAAACAGCATTCAGCTTATATAGATAAAGGCCCACGCCGTATATCACCTTTTTTTGTACCTGCGTCTATTATTAATATGATTTCTGGTCATGTTTCTATCAAGTATGGTTTTAAAGGCCCTAACTACGCTATTGTTACTGCTTGTACAACTGGCACGCACAATATTGGTGATGCAGCACGTATGATTCAACACGGCGATGCCGATGTAATGATTGCAGGAGGGGCTGAAATGGCCACCAGTGCATTGGGTGTTGGTGGTTTTGCCGCAGCTAAGGCATTATCTACCCGTAATGATGATTACGAAACCGCCAGTCGCCCGTGGGACAAAGACCGTGATGGTTTTGTTTTAGGTGACGGCGCGGGTGTGCTGGTAATAGAAGAATATGAACATGCCAAAGCACGTGGCGCTAAAATTTATGCAGAAGTAGCCGGTTTTGGTATGAGTGGTGATGCATTCCACATGACTTCACCGTCTAAAAATGGTGAAGGCGCTTCACGTTGTATGAATAATGCAATGAACGATGCGGGTTTAAATACCGACCAAATACATTACATTAACGCGCACGGCACATCTACACCCGCAGGTGATATTGCAGAAACTCAAGCGGTTAAAGGCTCGTTTGGCGCGTTAGCTAAAAAAGTAGTTATTAGTTCTACCAAGTCTATGACCGGTCATTTATTAGGTGCAGCAGGTGGAATAGAGGCGGTATTTTCAATATTAGCTATTAAAGACCAAGTTGCACCGCCAACTATTAACATACTAAACCAAGATCCAGATTGTGATTTAGACTACTGTGCAGATGGCGCAAGAGAAATGAAAATAGAAGCGGCGATGTCCAATTCATTTGGTTTTGGTGGTACAAACGGTACTGTTATTTTTAAGAAAATTTAATTTTTAAAATGTCACAAACCGTCTACATCAACGGCATAAAAAACGATTGTCTCACGTTAAGTAACCGTTCCATTCATTATGGTGACGGTTTATTTGAAACCATTTTAGTCAAAAATGGAAAATTGCTTTTATTAGATTTGCATCTTAATAGAATCGTAAATGATTCTAAAAAACTCTTTTTTAAAGCTGTTTCAGCAGAAAAAATAAACGAGCTATTACAGCCTATAATAATTAATTATCCTAATGCGATAGTTAAGTTAATTATTGCTAGAAACCAAAAATCTCGCGGCTACGCTGTAAGTGACCAAAGTGAATTTGACTCAATTGTAGTAATCAATGCCTTACCCGTTAAAAAAATGCAGTTAACAGCAAAAATATGCCAAACACGGCTAGCTAGCCAGCCTTTATTAGCTAAAATAAAGCATTTGAACAGGTTAGAGCAAGTACTAGCGAGCAATGAGTTAGAGCAAGGGGTCGACGAAGGCGTGCTTTTTTTGCATAAAAAAGACCAATTAGTCGAAACGATTTCTAGTAATATTTTTGTAATAAAAGATGATGAAATCAGTACGCCATTACTTATAAATGCGGGCGTTGAAGGTGTGGCAAAAAAAATCATTATCAGCACTGCAAATAAAAATGGCCTAGTTATAAAAGAAAAAAACATTAACAAACACCAGTTATTAAATGCAGATAGTGTGTTTATCAGCAATAGTATTTTTGGTTTGCGTCAATTAAAACAAATTGATTTAATTCAATATAAAACCAATCACTCAGTATTTAATACACTATATAACCAAACGAAGAGTTACTTTATAGAATGAAAATATTACGGAAATTAATTTTAGGGATTATTGTTTTGGCTGTCATGGTAGCCTCAACGGCCTATATGAAGTTAAATAGAGAAGTAGAAAAAAGTTTAAATTTAAAAATGGAAACTTCATTTACCATACCCTCAGGTCAAGGTTTTCAAAAAACGGCCATGCAGTTACAAAAACAAGGCATAGTAGAAAATGCCCAATGGGTGTATTGGTACAGTCGGCTTAATAATTTATCGCACAAAATTAAAGCAGGTGAATATGCAATCCCCAGTAACATTACCACCGTCAAACTGGTGGATTTATTTATATCGGGCAAGGTTAAACGCTACAGTTTTACCATTATAGAAGGTTGGAGCTTTAAAGACTTGCTACGCAACATTAGGAAAGATGAATCGTTAATAGATGATGTTGCGAATTTAACGAACAGTCAAATTATGTCGTTGATGCAGTCTGAAAATGTTCATCCCGAAGGGCAGTTTTTACCAGAAACTTACTCTTATACCAAAGGCACCAAGGTAAGTAGTGTATTAAAACGAGCACATAAAGATTTAAAATTAATGCTAAATAATATGTGGAACAAGCGACAACGCCCAACGCCACTTAACAACTCTTATGAAGCTTTAATACTGGCCTCAATTGTAGAAAAAGAGACCGGTGTAAAACATGAACGGCCTAAAATAGCGGGTGTTTTTATAAACCGTTTAAACCTAAAAATGAAGTTACAAACTGACCCAACCGTTATTTATGGCATGGGAGACAGTTATAAAGGCGACATACGTTTTAAAGATTTACGAAATTACACGCCTTACAATACCTATAAAATTAAAGGCTTACCGCCAACACCCATCGCAATGGCAGGCCGTGCCGCATTAGAAGCGGTAGTATGGCCAGAAAAAACAGATGCCCTGTTTTTTGTAGCAACAGGTAATGGCGAGCATAAATTTTCTGTTACTTTAAAAGAACATAACAATGCAGTGAATAAATATCAGCGTAAAAGGAACCCTTTGTGACAGGGCAATTTATCACTATTGAAGGCACAGAAGGTGTAGGAAAAACCACACAAAATAAAGCCATTCAAAATTGGATGAATAAAAAAGGCATCAATTTTATTGTAACCAGAGAACCCGGTGGTACAGAAATAAGTGAAAAAATTAGAGACTTGTTATTAGATAAAAATAATAAAGCCATGTGTTCAGATACAGAATTATTATTAATGTTTGCCGCTAGAGCGCAACATTGCCAAGAAAAAATTATTCCCGCCTTAAAAAAAGGGCAATGGGTTTTATCCGACCGATTTGTAGATTCATCTTTCGCCTATCAAGGTTTTGGACGTAATTTAGGTGTGGACAGAATAGCAGAACTAGAAAAATGGACGCTAGGCGATTTAAAACCCAATAAAACTTTTTTGTTAAAAATGGATGTGAATATTGGTTTAGAAAGGGCAGCTAAACGTGCAGAATTAGACCGTTTTGAAGAAGAGAAACTCGAATTTTATAAAAAAGTGGATGAAGGTTTTATGTACAGAGCAAAACAAGATGCAGAGCGTTTTAGTATTATTAATGCCCATCAAACAATAGAGCAAGTCACCGCCGATATTGAACTTGAGCTAGAAAAACTGCACAGTGAGTAATCTTTACCCATGGTTAGATTCTAATTTTAACAAACTGACCCGCTCGTTAAAAAACAGCCCGCATCACGCCTATTTAGTTACCGGTACAGAAGGTTTGGGCAAGTTAAACCTAGTAAATGAAACGGTAAAATACTATTTATGTGATGCGTTCAATACGGCCGAAAAAGCCTGCGGAGTTTGTCAATCTTGTCAATTGATTGATGCAAAAAACCACCCTGATATTCATATTGTTGACGATAATGATAATGGAAAAGTTAATAGTGTGATAAAAATTGACCAAATTAGACACTTATCTAAATCGTTAGCTTCAACAGCTCAAATAGCCAAAACAAAAATAGTCATATTAAAACCTGCAGATAAACTAAATAAAAATGCAGCCAATAGTTTTTTAAAAACCTTAGAAGAGCCACAAGGCGACACATTAATGTTTTTGATAACTACCAAAGCCTTTGCTTTACCTGCAACCATCCTTAGCCGCTGTATAAAATTTCCTGTTTTGGATATAAATAAAAATAAGGCATTAGCATGGCTAAAAAAAACATCGGCAAACCAAAGCGATGTAGAAACAGCATTTAAAATTACGCTTTGTTCACCTTTAAAAGCCCAAGTGTTTTTAGATAATGACATGATTAGCAAACGTAAGGCCTGTTTTGAGTTGTTTGAACAAATTTGTTATAAAAAACAAAATTTAAGTTCATTATCCGTTTGGGTAGAAAAAGAAAAAATAGACGTGAATGTGGTCATCGACTGGTTAGAATCTTGGTTAAGTGATTTAAGTAAATTGTCTTTAGGTATCAACAAAAGTGATTACTTGCAAAACACAGATTTGTTTGATGCCTTAAACAATATACATAAAGCAGGAGCGATAAAAAACTGTTTTAAACAACAAAAGCGCACTGCAAAAATAGCGGTTCTAGATAAACTTGGCTTAAACAAAAAATTACTATTAACAGAACTACTCACGAATATTGTGATGGACTAGCATAGGCGTTATACTCAAAGCATTACAATAAATAATAAAAATTATGGTCAAGCAAAACATCTTGTCGTTATCAATTAAAGATAAAAGCGCGCTTTATGCCGCTTATATGCCTTATGTAACCAATGGTGGTTTATTTATTCCTACCAAAAAAATATTCGGTTTGGGTGACGAGGTATTTATGTTACTAACGCTAATGGACTCTAAAGAAAGAATACCCGTGTCGGGCAAAGTGGTTTGGGTAACCCCAAAAGGCGCGCAAGGCGGTAAATCTTCTGGCATTGGTGTTCAATTTGCAACATTAGATAATGGTGCTACACGAACCAAAATTGAGACTTATTTAGCCGGTGCGTTAGGGTCAGACCGTTCTACTCATACTATGTAAATATTAAATTTAGTAGTGGCTTTTAATGTAATCAAAAACCCTAGCCTGAAATTCAACTGCAATATTGTCACCCTTTAAGGTAACTGTTTTTTTACCGTCTTCATAAACAGGTGCGACAGGCTTTTCGCCATTACCGGGTAAGCTAATACCAATATTGGCATGTTTGCTTTCACCTGGGCCATTAACTACACAACCCATAACCGCTACCGACATATCCTCCACACCTGGAAATTTAGATTTCCATTCGGGCATGCTTTCTCGCAAATAGCTTTGTATTTGCTCCGCTAGTTTTTGAAAATAATCACTGCTGGTGCGCCCACAACCGGGGCAAGACGCAACTTGGGGCGTAAAGCTTCTAATGCTAAGGGACTGTAAAATCTCTTGCGCCACTAAAACTTCTGTAGTTCTTGCCTCTCCTGGTTTAGGTGTTAAAGATATACGTATGGTGTCGCCAATGCCTTGTTGTAAAAGTACAGATAAAGCAGCGGTAGAGGCCACCGTGCCTTTAATACCCATACCCGCTTCGGTTAAACCCAAATGCAAAGCATAGTCAGACTGTGATGCTAAATTTTGGTAAACATTAATTAAATCTTGCACGCCACTCATTTTGCACGAAAGAATAATTTGTTCCTTAGTTAAACCAATATCTTGTGCTTGTAGAGCGCTTTCTAAGGCAGATTGAATAACTGCCTTACGGTAAATTTGGTTAAGTGTTTTAGGCGTTTTTAGCTTGCTGTTATCATCTAATAATTTAGCTAACAACGTTTGGTCTAAACTGCCCCAATTAACGCCAATTCGCACCGGTTTATTGTGCTCAATGGCTTTTTCAATCATTAGCGCAAATTGTTCGTCTCGTTTTTTACCCTTCCCCACATTGCCAGGGTTAATACGGTACTTATCTAAAAGCGCGGCGCACTCTGGCACTTGTTTAAAAAGTTTATGGCCATTAAAGTGAAAATCACCCACTATTGGCACATTTACATTATTCATGGCTAAATAATTTTTTATTTTTTCTACATTTTGAGCCGCTTTAACCGTGTTTACGGTAATTCTGACTATTTCTGAACCTGCACTATGTAATTCTTCAATTTGCTTAGCGGTTGCTACAGCATCTTCGGTGTCGGTATTGGTCATAGACTGGACAACAATAGGGTGCTTAGAACCTACAAATATGTTGCCAATTTTTACAGATACTGTGGAGTGACGAATTAAAGACATAAAGACAACAGGTTGATAAAATTAGTATTCTTTAATTATACCTTGTCGCTCTATTGTGAATAAAAATAAATTGGTCGTGATTGCACCGTCTGTACTTGGCCCATTAGGCAAAAACACAAACTTAGATCATATTGAAATAAATACCGACACATTAAATAAATTATTAAGTAATGCAAAATGCACTAAAATTGATTTGGACATTAAATGTATAGAGCAAATTGATTTAAAAAACAGTCAAAAGAGTGAAACCATTGCCGTACAGCAAGCTAAAAAAAGTGGCATCTATAAAAAGGGTTATGACTATTTATTGTTAGACTTAACCACATTAACAATAGCTAAAGACCATATAAGGTTGGGTATAAAACAGCAAGAAAACAACCAAAGTCTGTCTGCTTTTATTGACGAACTCAATACATGGTATGTAGATAGCGCATGGACATTTGTACTATCAGGTGATGGGCAAATATTTTTAGAATCTAAAACTGCCTTTCAAATAAAAACCTACCCAACTAACTTTGTATCGGGCAAAAATATAAGCCACTTTATGCCCCAAAGCGAGAATGAAAATTGGTTACATATTATTAACGAATTACAAATGATTATTTTCCAAACTGAAAACTTAAAAAATAAAGCAATTAAAAACATTTGGTTATGGGGAGAGCAAAAAATACAGGCTATAAATGGTTTAATTGATGAACAAACAGAAGTACTTTTTTATAATGAATCTGAAACAGCATTGTTAGAGCAAGATAGTGAAAAATGGCTATCATCATTACAAAATTTGGATAATTTATTAAAAGAAAAAAGCAAAAATTTTAAAAACATAACGTTACTTTTAGATTACCAACACCTTTACCAATATAAAAAACCGACTGTATTTTCTATCACTAATTTGCCTTTTTTAAAAACACCCACTTTACATAAATGGATACAAATTAATGGAAAATGAACAGCATGAAATTAAAGTAATCCAAAGGCAAGTGCCACAAATTGAAAACCTTCACGCGCACCCCATGTTGCATAATATATTTGCAGCAAGGGGAATAACTAACCCTAAAGAAACAAACTTGGTACTGTCGAGCTTATTAAGGCCAGAAAAACTGCTAAATATAGATACGGCTATTGCAATTTTAATTAGCGCGTTAAAAAAACAAAAACGCATAATGATTGTGGGTGATTATGATGTTGATGGAGCAACATCAACGGCATTAATGATGCGTGTTTTAAGCAAGTTTGGCTATCAACATGTTAACTACATAACGCCTAACCGTTTTAAATTGGGTTACGGGTTTAGTACTGAATTACTTAAAAAAATTAGCCGACAAGAAACCGATTTAATTATTACCGTAGATAATGGCATATCGAGCATTGAGGCCATTAAACAAGCAAAAGAGTTGGGCTATCAAGTTATTGTTACCGACCATCATTTACCCGCAACAACCTTGCCCAATGCCGACGCTATTGTAAACCCAAATTTAAACGGTGATAGTTTTGAAAGTAAAAATTTAGCAGGCGTGGGTGTTGTCTTTTATTTATTGGCAAAGTTAAGAACAGAGCTTAATAATATAAACATGTTAAAGCAACAGGTTAACATGGCAGATTACCTAGATTTAGTGGCCTTAGGTACAGTAGCAGACGTAGTACCATTGGATTTTAATAACCGTTTATTGGTAAAAAATGGCATAAAAAAAATACAGTCAGGCAGGGGCGTAGTGGGCATAAGAGCCTTATGTGAAATTGCAGGAAGAGACGTAAGTACTATTGTATCTAGCGATTTAGGTTTTGCTTTAGGGCCACGGTTAAACGCCGCAGGGCGACTAGAAGATATAGAGTGCGGCATAGAATGTTTAATAACCGACGATAAAGAGCGCGCTTTAGATTATGCAAAAATGCTGGACGATATTAATAAACAGCGCAGAGAGATAGAAGGCGAAATGAAAACGCAGGCTGAGTCTCAATTAAACGCTATAGAAAGTTTATTAACCGATCCAAAAGAACTGTTTGGCATAACGCTGTATAGAAACGAATGGCATGAGGGTGTTATTGGTATTTTAGCCGCCAGAATAAAAGAAAAACGTTATCGTCCAACCCTTGTGTTTACCGACAGCAATATCAAAGACGAAATAAAAGGTTCTGCACGATCCATTCCAGGTATTAATATTAGGGATGCTTTAGAGCAAATACATTCACAAAACCCTAAAATTATTATTAAATTTGGCGGGCATGCAATGGCGGCAGGTTTAACCATTCATAAAAAATATGCCACAGAGTTTAACTTGTTGTTTGATAGGCAAATTAAACAATTGTGTAACGGCAAACCACCAGAACCCATACTAGAAACCGATGGTGAATTAAGTAAAGAAGACTTTAGCTTGATGTTTGCACAAACCATACAAAATGCAGGGCCGTGGGGGCAGCACTTTCCAGAGCCTTTATTTAGCGGTGATTTTGTTGTTGTACAAAAAAGAATTTTGGGTGAAAAACATACCAAACTGATGTTGCAATACCAAGATGAAATTTATGTGGACGGCATACTTTTTAACCAAGTATTAACGCAAATGTCTGGCGATAGAGTACGCTTGGTTTATAAGCTCGACATTAACCGCTATAAGGGTAATGAAAGTTTACAGTTGATGATTCAACATGTTA
>CAZPSE010000038.1:0-4572 GCA_964589575.1 uncultured Gammaproteobacteria bacterium
CCCATAAACTGGCTACTGGTGTACACACCCATTGCGCCACCTTTTAAATTTTTAGGGGCTATTTTAGATATTAATGAGGGTAACAATGCCTCTAATAAATTAAACGCTATAAAAAACAGTAAAAGCCCACTAGCGATACCAGCAAGGGGTCGACCAAATAGGTATAAATTTAAGAAGCTAACAAACAGTAAAAAAATGGCGAATATAAAAACAGCGTGCATTTGTTTTTTCTTTTCTGCCAAAATAATAAACGGCACCATAATGGCTACCGACAATAGCAACACAGGCAAATACACCTGCCAATGATTTTGTTTATCAAGCCCGGCATCTACCAATGACAACGGAACAATTAAAAACAAAGCGGTCATTAACAAATGCAAAAAGAAAATACTGATGTCCAGTTTAACCAAGTGAACATCTTTTATTACAGCCGCTATTTGCTGGGCACTTGAAAGATTACTGTTATTGATTTGCTTAGCTGGCGTAGGTACCCACAACATTAAAACAACCAAACCTACTAAAGACAATACTGACGTAATCCAAAATAAACCATATAACGAAAACCAATTAACCAATACGGGCCCTAAAACTAAAGACAAAGAAAACGAAACACCAATACTTAAACCAATGGCGGCCATTATTTTAGTTCGATTTTCTTCACTGGTTACATCGCTAGCTAACGCCATTATCGCAGCTGCTATCGCCCCAGACCCCTGCACAGCACGACCAATTATCAACCAAAACATGTCGGTACTGTTGGCCGCAATAACACTGCCCAATGCAAACAATAATAATCCAATTGCAATTATAGGTTTACGGCCAAACTTGTCTGATGCTAAGCCAAAAGGAATTTGCAATAACGCTTGTGTTAAACCATAAATACCAAGGGCAAAACCAATGGTTTGAGGTGTGGCACCCGGTATGTCTTGCGCGTAAATGGCAAACACAGGGAAAATAATAAACAGGCCAAACATTCTAAACGCATAAATAAGCGAAAGTGACCACGTTGCGCGAAATTCAATAGCATTCATCGTGCTTTTTAATGTCTACCGATAAAAAAAAAGGTATATTAGCATGTTTTGCTTTGCTAAAACTTCATGGAACTTAAAACCATTGTCATTCGTGGCGCTCGCACTCATAACCTTAAAAATATAGACCTCGATTTACCGCGCAATAAGTTAATTTGCATCACCGGTTTATCAGGCTCGGGCAAATCATCTTTAGCTTTTGATACCATCTTTGCAGAGGGGCAACGCCGTTATGTAGAATCACTTTCTACCTATGCGCGGCAGTTTTTATCGGTGATGGAAAAGCCCGACATAGACCATATTGAAGGTTTATCGCCAGCTATATCTATAGAGCAAAAAACCACTTCGCACAATCCGCGCTCTACCGTGGGTACAGTAACAGAAATTTACGATTATTTGCGTCTGCTTTTCGCCCGTGTTGGCACACCAAAATGCCCAGAACACAAACACTCTTTAGAGGCACAAACCATTACCCAAATGGTAGACCACATAGCCGAGCTAAAAGAAAGCGAACGTTACATGATGTTAGCACCCGTGATAAAAGACCGAAAAGGAGAACATGCCAAACTACTGGCAGAACTTACCAGCAAAGGTTTTTTACGTGTGCGTTTAGACGGCATTGTTTACCCATTAGACGAGCTACCCATAATAAACGGCAAACTAAAACACACTATAGAAGTGGTGGTCGATCGGTTTAAAATACGCCAAGACCTAAAACAGCGTATTGCCGAATCTTTAGAAACTACCCTTTTACTTTCCGAAGGTACAGCCACATTAGTCTCTTTAGATGACGACACGGTTGAGCCCATCACCTTTTCAGAAAAGTACGCCTGCCCCGCCTGCGGTTACGCCCTGCCAGAACTAGAGCCGCGCATGTTCTCATTTAACAGCCCACACGGTGCATGTCAAACTTGCGACGGCTTAGGCATAGACCAATATTTTGACCCAGACAAAGTAATTGTAAATAGTGAACTAAGCCTATCTGGCGGAGCAATACGCGGTTGGGACAGACGCAACGGTTATTATTACCAAATGATTTGCTCTATAGCAGACCACTACAAATTTGATTTAAAACTGCCCTTTAACCAGCTAGACAGCAAAATACAAAACATCGTTTTAAACGGCAGCGGTACACAAAAAATCACCTTTGTTTATATGAATGACCGTGGCGACAAAAGCAAACGCACCCACGTTTTTGAAGGCATTATCCCTAACTTAAAACGCCGATATGTAGAAACCGAATCGTCTAACGTGCGTGACGAGTTAAGCAAATACATATCGCACCGTTCATGTTTAGACTGCGAAGGAAGCCGCCTAAACGAATACGCCCGCAACGTATTTATTACCGGCCACACCCTAGCGCAAATTACCGCCTTCCCAATAAAAGAATGCATCGCGTTTTTTAAAAACATTAAATTAGAAGGGCAAAAAGCCGAAATTGCCGCCAAAGTATTTCAAGAAATCCGCCTACGCTTAACCTTTTTAGACAACGTAGGTTTAGACTATTTAAGCCTCAATCGCTCTGCCAACACCCTATCGGGTGGTGAAGGGCAACGCATACGGTTAGCCAGCCAAATAGGCGCAGGTTTAGTGGGTGTAATGTACGTATTAGACGAACCCTCTATCGGTTTACACCAGCGTGATAACGACAAACTACTAACCACATTGACCAATTTACGTGACATGGGCAATACCGTAATAGTAGTAGAACACGACGAAGATGCCGTATTAGCGTCAGATTATGTCGTAGATATTGGCCCAGGTGCGGGCATACACGGCGGTCATATTGTTGCCCAAGGCACACCAGACGACATAAAAAACAACCCAGACTCTATCACAGGGCAATATCTTGCCGGCATACAATCTATAGAAATACCCAAACAAGTAAGAAAACCCAAAAATGGCTATATAGAAATTATAGGCGCAACCGAAAACAACTTAAAAGCGGTAGATGTAAAAATACCCAAAGGTTTGATGACCTGCGTAACAGGCGTATCTGGCTCGGGTAAATCTACCTTAATTAACAGCGTATTTTACAAAAATGCAAAACGTTTTTTAAGAAAAGAAAAATTCAACAACGTGCAAGTTCAAAAAATAAATGGCCTAAAAACCATAGATAAAATAATCGACATCGACCAAAGCCCCATCGGGCGAACACCGCGATCTAACCCCGCCACCTACACCGGTTTATTTACCCACATACGCGACTTATTTGCCGGTACAGAAGAAGCCAGAACCCGTGGCTACAAACCTGGCCGTTTTAGCTTTAACGTAAAAGGCGGACGATGCGAAGCTTGCCAAGGTGACGGTTTAGTAAAAGTGTCTATGCATTTTTTACCCGACGTATACGTACCTTGCGACGTGTGCGATGCCAAACGCTACAACCGCGAAACTTTAGACGTATTGTTTAAAGGCAAAAACATAAATGAGGTTTTAGACATGACCGTCGAAACCGCTTACGATTTTTTTGAAAACATCCCCGTAATTAATAGAAAATTACAAACCTTGTTAGACGTAGGCTTGTCGTACATTACCCTTGGTCAAAACGCCACCACCTTGTCTGGCGGAGAGGCACAACGGGCAAAACTGTCGCGCGAATTATCCAAACGCGACACAGGCAACACCCTATATATATTAGACGAACCCACAACAGGTTTGCACTTTGCAGACATAAAACAACTGCTGCAAGTGCTGCACAAACTGCGTGATGCGGGCAACACCATTATTATTATTGAACACAATTTAGACGTAGTAAAAACCGCAGACTGGTTAATAGACCTAGGCCCAGAAGGCGGCGACCAAGGTGGGCAAATATTGTATTCTGGCCCAACTAAAGGTTTAACCGAAGTAGAAAACTCCTACACGGGGCAATACTTAAAAAAATATTATGAATGATAACGACCTACTTCGTTACAAAAACCACATCATGCTTAATGAACTGGATGTGGCCGGCCAACAAAAACTGCTAAATAGCCATGTAGTACTAATAGGTTGTGGCGGTTTAGGCTCACCCATCGCTTTATACTTAGCATCGTCTGGCATTGGCAAGCTCACATTAATCGATTTTGATAAGGTAGAACTAAGCAACCTACAACGGCAAATAGCCCACCAAACCAACAACATTGGCGACAATAAAAGCCAGTCTTGCAAGCAAGCGTGCTTGGCAATTAACCCCAACATTCAAATAAACACCATAGAACATAAGCTAACTTACCAAACATTATTGCAGTTTATGCAACACGCACAAGCTGATGTAATGATAGACGCAACCGATAATTTTGAAAGCCGCTACGCCATTAACCAAGTAAGTGTAAAAACAAAAACGCCGTTGGTGTCTGGCGCGGCGACAGGTTTTAACGCGCAACTAACGGTATTAAGACCCGACTTAGATAATGCGCCTTGTTACCAATGTTTGTACCCCAACAATGGTGAAAGTGACGAACAACAAACATGCAGTGAAAGCGGTGTAATAGCACCACTGGTTGGCATAGTGGGTAGTTTGCAAGCATTAGAGGTGATAAAAATAATTACCGCAATTGGGCAA
>CAZPSE010000038.1:4672-15827 GCA_964589575.1 uncultured Gammaproteobacteria bacterium
GTTGTTACCTATTTTTGTTTAAACGCATCTGGCGTGTCAGAACCTTCACCAAATAAAAACTTGTCCATTTCTTCTTCTAAGTATTTTCGGTCTTTTGCATTCATTGGCGATAGGCGATATTCGTTAATTAATATCGTTTGATGTTTCATCCATTCTGCCCAACCGTCTTTACTAATTTCTTTCCAAATGCGTTTACCTAAATCACCTGGGTAGGGTGGTATCGCTAAGCCTTCTAGTTCTTTATTTAGTTTTACGCAATTTACCATTCTTGTCATGTTGTATTTCTCTTCAATTTATATGCTTTTTAATCAGCTTGTTAATAGGGGTAGATATGCCCTTGGGGATTTGGCTGTACTTATACCAGAGCAAGCCGTCGCTTTCCATAAGCTTAGTATTGTTGGGGTGTTTTTTTATCACATTTACTAAAATAGGTTTTAGCGTTAACTCGTAATGACTAAATTTATGGTGCAAGGGGTCTGCCAGCACAATGCTCCTGCAGTGCTCGGTACCGACATCCTTGTCGGCAACGAAAACAGGCTTATTTTCAGCTATATATTGTTTGTCTTTTAAAAAAATTTGCAACAACGCTTCCGTTTCAAACTCTGGCAAACTCCACAGCCCGCCCCATATTCCTGTTGGCGGTCTTTTTTCCATTAACAATTTGCCTTCACTTTGTATCAATGCAAAAAACCTTTCTTGTTTGGGCAAAACCTTTTTAGGTTTTTTGGTTGGCAGCTCTGCTACCTTGTCTAGCAACAATGCTTGGCAATGTTGTTGTACTGGGCAACAAGCGCACATGGGTTTACTGCGTTTGCAAATGGTTGCGCCTAAATCCATTATCGCTTGTGTGTAGTTTGCACCATCTGTTTTGGGTACTAACTTTTTTGCCTCTTGCCACAAAACATCTTCTACTTTTTTATTAGCAGGGCAACCTGTTATGTTTAAGTAGCGTGTTAATACGCGTTTTACGTTGCCGTCTAAAATGGCCAAGGGCGTATCAAAACTTTGGCTAACAATTGCATTGGCGGTGGACGGCCCCACCCCAGACAATGCTAACCACGATTGCGGGTTTTTATAATCGGCATCCGTCCATTGGTTAGCGACAAATATTGCCGCTTTGTGCAAATTACGGGCGCGCGTGTAATAGCCCAACCCTGCCCATAATGCCATTACATCATCTACCGGTGCCGATGCGAGTGTTTGAAAGTTAGGAAAGGTATTTAAAAAGTTTTCAAAATACGGAATAACCGTTGCCACTTGCGTTTGTTGCAACATAATTTCGGACAACCATACTCGATAGGGTGTACGTGGTGACTGCCACGGTAAATCGTGTCGGCCATTTTGTTTATACCATATTAATAATTCAGTCGAAAAAACAGCCTGCTTTTTACTTTGTTTCAATTGATTTTTTTATTGCCATTTTAGGTAGCAGTATTTTAAGGATAGGCGCTTGAACCAACAAGCTAAATATCACCATGCCGTAAACAATAGACTGAATGGTGTGGCTGTACGGCAAACTTTCTGGCAAGGACAAAACCAGCGCAATAACCGCTGCGCCTTTTATGTTGCCTAAAAACAATGCAAATTTTTCTAACGGTGGCATGTTAAATTGTTTGCTGTATTTAGCCAATAATCCAAAGCCTAAATATATTAATAACAAACGGGCAACTAAGGTGGCAACCACGCCAATAATGATGGCTAACCATTGGTTTTGTAAAAACGGTAAATAGATAGATATACCCAGCATTATGTATAACAAGGTACGGGTAAGGTTAGCATTTAACGACCAAAAATCATTTAAAAAACGTTTGGTTGTTTGGTTTTGGCTTTGCATTTGCGCGTTTAACATTAAACCTGCTACCAATATGGCAATAATGCCCGACACCTGAAAGTAGATGCTGGACACGTAAAAAGTAGCAAAAGCAATTATCACGCTTATTAATGCATTGGCACTTTTATTGCTGGTTTTACTAATTAAATACCAACCTATCGCACCGCCAATAAGCCCAATAAACACGCCACCTGTAAACAGTTTTATAAACAATACATAGGCACTAAAAAAGCTAAATTGTTCGTATGAAACATTGTGGTTAATTATTTCTAAGGTGAGCGTTATTACTACAATTAAACCCACACTATTAAATAAGCCTTCACCTTTTAAAATAGAAACTACCCCGTGAGGCGTTTCTTTTTCGCGTCTAAAGCTATTTAAAGATGTGGATGCCAGCATGGCCGCTGTGATAATACCGGCTATAAAAGGAAACCCTGGGTGATCTATCCACGCGACTAAAATTGTCGCACCAATTAATACACTTATTATATAAAAAGGTACAGACAGTACGATGATGGGCGTTAAACGTTTTAAAAAATCTTCTGCACTTAACCGAAAAGCAATGTCGTAAACCATTAATGGCAATATAAAATAATTGACGATATTGCTAAAACTGTCCCAACGTAAACCCGTATCGTAACCTTGGCTTATTACCAACTCTGACCCTACAAAACCCAGCACCATTAATAAACTGGGGTACGAAATAGATAAGCGATGCGTTAGCGGTTGCAGGTATTTTACCAACAACCATGAAACCAACAAAATGGGTAATATGAATAAATAATTCATCGTCTACCCCTTGGTTTTTAATAAGGGGTGCAGTTCATCTAAGCGTATAGAAAGGCTGTTTTCCATCACAATTCGGGCGTGGGTTCGGTTTAACTTACGCGGCTCGGTAACCCCGCAAGCGTGGGATATTACGCCCACCTCTTGCACAATATTTTTGGCGTAGGCGGCTACTCTGTGTTGTTTTACGTCGGGTACTAGGCCCTGCTGTAAGTTTTTATTATGGGTAGTGATGCCTGTTGGGCAGGTGTTTTTATTGCATTGCAGTGCTTGTATGCAACCCAGTGAAAACATAAAACCCCGTGCCGATACGCAAAAGTCTGCGCCTAAACACAATGCCCATGCAACATCTGCTGGGGTAATTAACTTTCCCGATGCAACAACTTTTATACGGTCTTTTAAGCCGTATTGCACTAATTTATTTACTAACATCGGTAACGATTCTCTTAATGGTAAACCCATGTCGTCTATTAATGCTAGTGGTGCAGCCCCTGTGCCACCGTCTGCGCTGTCTACGGTTATAAAGTCGGGCGCGCTGTCTATACCGCGTTTATTTATTAAACTAAACAATTCGTCTAACCAGTCTGCACTGCTTATTACCGCTTTAAAACCACAAGGTTTGCCAGACACGTCCCTTATGCGGTTTATTAAATTTAGTAACTCGTCATTATTACCCACATCTGGGTGTCTATTAGGGCTAATGGCATCTTCACCGGCTTTTATATTGCGTATGTTGGCAATTTCTTCGGTCACTTTATCGCCCGGTAAAATACCGCCTTTGCCCGGTTTTGCGCCTTGGCTTAGTTTTAGCTCAAACATTTTTACTTGTGTATGAGCCGCCATTTTTTTTAATTGGGTATCATCTAAGTCCCCAGCTATATTACGTACACCGTTTTTAGCTGTGCCTATTTGGTACACAATGTCGGCACCACCTTGTAAATGATAGGGCGACAAACCGCCTTCGCCGGTGTTCATCCAAATACCTGCTTTTTTTGCCCCCATAGACAATGCCAGTACCGCAGGTTTGGATAATGCGCCGTAACTCATGCCCGATATGCAAAACATTGCATTGGTGGTGTAAGGGTTTTTGCATTTTAAGCCAATCGTTACGGCGTGCGGTTTTACCTTGTCTTCTTTTAAGGTGGGAAAGGGCGAATTGATAAACATCACCGTGCCGGTTCGGCGTAAATCTTTACTAGAACCAAAGGCTACCGTGTTGCTTAAATCTTTACCTGCACGGTATACCCAACTGCGTTGCGCGCGGTTAAAGGGCATTTCTTCTCTGTCCATGGCAAAAAAGTATTGTCTAAAAAACTCGCCCAACTCTTCAAACATATATCTAAAACGACCAATCACGGGGTAGTTTCTTAAAAGCGCCGTTTTGTTTTGGGTCACGTCAACCACATACATAAACAAAATAACTAAAGCACCTATGCCTAAAACCAATATAAAGGTGACCACCATAAAGTCTATAGAGCTGCTAACAAAACTGCTTTCTTGCATGTTTTTTACCTTTTATTTTATTGATGTTTTAGGCCTATTTCGTCGACCCCTTGCTTATGGAAGCCCTGATTAACTGGATTGAGCATGGTTAAAAATTTAATCTTGGTCAGTATATAAACATTGGCATTATACTAATAGCGCTAAGCCTTGCTTGTTCACAGTTTTATCGTGAACTAGCAAGGCTTATCAAGCGGGCTATTGGAGCATTATCAGATAACGTTATCGCCTGCCGCTTGTAAGCCTCGCTAGTTTTGAAAAAGCACCAAAACGAGCAATGCTTAACGCTAATAATTTGCAGCTCTAGTTAATCAGGTCTTCCTTATAAAACGTAGTGATGTTTGCCCTAGTTGCATGTCCCAAGCCTTGCTTGGGACATGCAATTAGGGCAAGGGGGCGACGAAAACAGCCCTTTTACCGACACATATCGTTACGAGCCTTGCTCGTTACGATGCGTAACGAGCAAGGCTCGTAACGCTTTAGATTTCTTTAGAACGGATGACCATCATTTTTTCTATTTGCATATCTTTCATGGTGTGCGGTATGCCGCCCACGCCCATGCCAGATACTTTTAAACCTGCAAAGGGCATCCAATCTACTCTAAAGGCGGTCATGTCGTTTACCATTACTGCCGATGCATTAAGTTGTTTGTAGCATTTTAGTGCCACGTTTAAATTGCTACTAAACACCGACGCTTGAAACGAAAAAGGTACGTTGTTGGCTTGTTGTATTGCTTTATCTATGTTGTCGTAACCGTACACCATTACAACCGGACCAAACACTTCTTGTTTGCTTACTTTACTGTTTAGTGATGCGCCACTAATTACGGTTGGCAGATAACAGGTTTCGCCAATTTTATTGCCACCGCATTCTATGGTTGCGCCTTCTTGTTTTGCCTCGTTTACCCATTGTGCTACGCGGTCTACTTCTTGTGGTCTTATTAATGGGCCTATGGCGGTGTCGCTAAATAATGGGTTGCCAACAACCATGTTTTTTGCTTCTTTTACTAAGCCGTTTATTAGTTGTTGTTTTATGTTGTTGTGTACAAATACTCGCTGTACCGACACGCACACTTGCCCTGCGTGGTAAAAACCACCCTTGGCTAATAGCGGTATTGCGCTGTCTAAATCGCATTGCTCATCTACAATTACGGGTGCGGCTCCGCCGTGTTCTAGGGCGCAACGTGTACCCGGTGCCAGTTTAGAGCGCAACAACCAACCTACCCCTGCACTGCCAATAAAGGAGAAAAAATCGACCCGCGCATCTACCACTAATTGCGTGGCTACGTCTCTATCTGTCGTTAGTAGTGCTTGGCACCATTCTTTTGGTAAGCCTGCTTGGTGCAATATTTTTACAAATCTAAAGCAAGATAAGGGCGTGTCTTGTGCGGGTTTTATAATAACCGGGCAACCGGTGGCTACCGCTGGTGCTACTTGGTGTACCGCTAAATTTAACGGGTGATTAAAGGCGCTTACTGCCACCACCACACCAATAGGTTCTAAGGTGGTAAACGCCATTCTATTGGCAGATGCGCCATTAACACCCATGGGTATTTCTGTTCCGGTTTCTGTTCGTAGAGTTTCTATGCAAATTTTTAAACCGTCTATTGCGCGCTCCACTTCTACTTTAGAATCTTGCAGCGGTTTCCCCCCTTCTCTTGCCGCCTCTAGCGCTAAATCATCGGCGCTATCGGTCATTATTTGTGCGGCTTTTTCTAGCACATCTAAGCGTTTGGCTTTACTTAACCATTGCGATTTATTTTTAAACAAGTATTCTGCGGTGGTTAAAGCTAACTCCACCACGTTGGCATTTGCTGTATCTACCGTGGCTATTTGGCTTAAATCGTACGGGTTATTTACTTTTACTGTGCCAGACGCTTTAGCACCTGGCACCAGCAATTCAAAGTGTTCAAGGGTCATTTTTACTCTCTTTTTTTATTGTTATTATTTTTGTTATATAGAGCAAACTAACTCGCCTAATTTTTCGGTCAGTTTCATGTTTTCGCTGTAATCTACCGCGCAATCAATAATCACCACGGTATTGTCTGCAATGGCTTTTTCTAAAGTCGGCACTAAATCTTCAGACGATTCGACTCTATACCCTTTTGCGCCAAAACTTTCTGCATATTTTACAAAGTCGGGGTTGTTAAAACTAATGTTAGATGGTCTGCCAAAGGCTTTATCTTGATGCCAATGAATTAGGCCGTATTCTTCGTCTGTCCAAATAAGAACCACCATCGCTAAGTTCCAACGCAATGCGGTTTCAATTTCTTGGCTGTTCATCATAAAACCGGCATCGCCCGTTACACACAAACACACTTTGTTGGGGTTGGTTAATTTAGCGGCAATTAACCCTGGCATGGCAATACCCATAGAAGCAAAACCGTTAGAGATGATGCACGTATTAGGCTGTTCTGTTTGGTACATACGCGCCACCCACATTTTGTGCGCCCCCACGTCAGAAATTACAATCGCATCATCGTCTAAAACTTTGCGTAAGTCCGACAATATTTTTTGCGGTTTTATTGGGAAACTTGCATCGTTTTCAAACGCTTTCATTTCGCTAACAATGGTTTCACGTAACGTGGTCGACAGTATTTCATTTTTCATGCTTGTATTGGCGGCAATGGCTTGTAACGAATGTTTAATTTCGCCTATCAAACCGCATTCTAAAATGTAAAACTCATCAATTTCTGCAGGTTGCGTATCTATATGGATAATTTTACTGCTTGGGTTTTTATGCCATAAATGCGGGTGGTATTCGACCATGTCAAAACCAACACAAATAATCACATCGGCACGGTCAAAACCACAGCTTACATAATCTGTTGCGCCTAAACCTGCCGCACCTAAAGACAGTTTGTGCGAAAACGGAATAACGCCTTTTGCCATAAAAGTGGTGGCAACAGGTATGTTTAGTTTTTCTGCAAAGGCGACCAAGTTTTCACTAGCGTGTAGGCGAATTACGCCATTGCCCGCCAAAATAATGGGGTGTTTTGCTTGAGATATAACCGTTATTGCTTGCTCTATTTTATTTTGCGGTGCCCAAGAAACAGGCGGTGCTTGTACTAATAAAGGTAATTTGTCACCCGCTTCGGCTTCTGCAACGTTTTCGGGCAAAGATATAAAACTGCCACCGGGCTTTTCTAACTGCGCCACTTTAAAGGCTTTACGAACAATCTCTGGGATAATTTCTGGCACCAATACATCGGTGCTGTATTTAGAAATGGGCTCGAAAAGTTGTTTTAAGTCGAGTATTTGGTGGCTTTCTTTATGCAGCCTATGGGTAGAACCTTGCCCTACAATGGCGACAATTGGCGCTCTGTCCATATTGGCATCGGCAAAACCCGTTACCAAATTGGTCGCGCCCGGGCCTAAGGTTGCCAAGCACACGCCTGCACGCCCTGTTAGCCTGCCGTAAACGTCTGCCATAAAGGCTGCACCTTGTTCGTGCCTTACGGTAACAAACTTAATGTCGCTGTCTAAAAGCGCATCCATAATGTCTATATTTTCTTCACCAGGGATACCAAAAATGTACTCCACCCCCTCGTTTTCTAAACACTTTACAAACAGTTTAGCTGCCTTCATTTATGTCTCCAATAGATTTGTTGTATTAACTTACACCTAATACTCCTAAATGGATATGCCAGAAGTGATAATTTACCGACATGTCATTATAGCCAAGGTTCACTGAGTGCGATTATTTATTAAAATTCTAAGCCTAATTGTTCTGATTTTTGCTTTTTTAAGTCATTTGGTAACTGCCAATTAATGGGTTGTTTGTGGTTTTTAATAAGGTAGTTATTTGCCCTAGAAAAAGGCTTAGAACCAAAAAAACCACGATACGAAGATAATGGTGATGGATGCGGCGATTGAATAACTAAGTGTTTTTGGCTATTTATAAACGCACCCTTTTTTTGTGCATAACCGCCCCAAAGTATAAACACCAAATGGTTATGATGCTCGTTAAGCGCGTTTAAAACGGCATCTGTAAATTGTTCCCAACCCTTATTTTTATGCGCATTGGCAACACCCGCCTCTACCGTTAGCACCGCATTAAGCAATAAAACGCCCTCTTTCGCCCACGGTAATAAATGCCCTGTATGAAAGTTATCAATAGCTAAATCGTCTTTCAGTTCTTTAACAATATTAATTAAAGATTTTGGCAGTTTCACATTAGGCAATACAGAAAATGCCAAACCCTGTGCATGCCCAATTGTGGGGTAAGGGTCTTGCCCAACTATAACCACTTTTACCTTATCAAACGGGGTGCTGTTTAAGGCATTAAACCACTGGCATTGATTGGGTAAAACTTGTTTGCCTAATTTTTTTTCTTCTGCTAAAAATGCCATCATTTTTAGCATATAACCCTTATCAAACTCATTATTTAAATAGGGCGACCAACTGTTATTTAGTTTACTTTTCATTATTGCTTAGTTAAAAAATGGTCTAAGTTATATACCCAAACATTATTTTTTAATAGATAAGGTTCATCTACAGGCGCTATTACAAATGTTTCATTGGGATTAATCACTTTTTTTGCTTCAAAAAAACCTTGTGTTAACCTCGGTGTGGCAGAAGATTTTATTTCTATCGCTATTTTATAGTTACCCTTTTCTAAAATTAGGTCAATTTCTGCACCGCTAGATGAGCGATAAAAACTGGGGCTATAACGCGGGTATTTTTGCAACACGCTTTCTATAATGAACGACTCATACGATGAGCCCAATACAGGGTGACCCAACAAATCGTTATAACTTTCTATACCCAATAAAGCATGCACCAAACCC
This sequence comes from uncultured Gammaproteobacteria bacterium, assembly GCA_964589575.1. GTDB lineage: Bacteria > Pseudomonadota > Gammaproteobacteria > QNFE01 > CAZPSE01 > CAZPSE01. The sequence goes on from CAZPSE010000038.1 coordinate 13,579, forward strand.
GAATCACGAATATAAACTTTAGGCGATTTTATAAGGCGTTTTTTAGTGTTGGTATAAAACGGTTTTAATTGCCTAACTACAAAAGTACCTTCTAAAATATCAAGGTAACTTTTAATTGTTGGTGAACTTACCCCCATTGATGAAGCTAATTTAGATGCATTTAACAAACCACCATTTAAATGCGCCAACATTGTCCATAATCGTCTCAATCTTGTTGCAGGTATATTTATACCTAACGCAGGTATGTCCATTTCCAAGTAGGTTCTTATGTAATTAATTCGCCAGTCATAACTGGTTTCTTCGTCAAAATGATAACTATCGGGATAACCACCCTGTAACCACAATTTCTTTAAGTCCGTCACTTCACTTGCAACAAAAGGTGCAATTTCTATATAAGATATTCGACCAGCTAAAGTTTCTGAACTTTGCTTTATCAATTCTTTAGAGGCCGAACCTAAAAGTAGAAGTTGCCCAGGGCGATTGTTCTGATCAAGATAACTACGGAATATTTGAAAAACTTCTGGCAAGCGTTGCACTTCATCAATACAAATAAGCGCATTGTTGTTTGACTCTAAAAAAGCCAATGGGTCGTTTAATTTATTTACGTCGCGCGGGTTTTCTAAATCAAGGTATATCGAATTGGTCGATTCGGCAATTATCTTTTTAGCCAAGGTAGATTTACCCACTTGCCTAGAACCTAATAAACAAACACACGGAAACGATAACAAATGTTTTTTGATTAACTCTTCTTGGTCTCTTCTTAAGTAGCTTTGCATATTTAAAGTATAGCTTTAAATATGCAAAGCTACAATAATATCTTTAAGTCCAAATTATCAATAAAAAAGAAACCAAGGGGTCGACGATTTTAACCTGTTTTACGTCCCTATTATTTGTAAATAAAATTTCACAAATTCTTCACATCAGCTACCATTAGCGTTTTACAAAACGGAAATTTAGTCATGGCAACTATCGGCACGCCTCTATCCCCATCTGCAACTAAAGTTTTATTTTGTGGCGGGGGCGAACTGGGCAAAGAAGTGGTTATAGAATTACAACGCTACGGTGTAGAGGTTATTGTTGTAGACCGCTACAAAAACAGCCCAGCCATGCAAGTGGCACACCGCAGTTATACGCTGTCTATGTTAGACGGTGATGCACTACGCGCCGTGATAGAAAAAGAACAACCCGACTACATTGTGCCAGAGATTGAAGCCATTGCCACCCAAACCCTAGTTGAATTAGAAAATGAAGGCTTTAACGTAATACCCACCGCCAATGCCGCAAAATTAACCATGAACCGTGAAGGCATACGCCGATTAGCCGCCGAAGAGTTGGGTTTAAAAACTTCACCGTATTTATTTGCCAGTACCAAAGCCGAGTTTGATAATGCCGTTAAACAAATTGGTTTACCCTGCGTTATTAAACCCATCATGAGCTCGTCTGGCAAAGGGCAAAGTTGCATACGCCAGCCAAACGAAATTGACCAAGCATGGGCTTATGCGCAAGAAGGCGGACGAACCGGTGCAGGCAAAGTAATTGTAGAAGGATTTGTAGACTTTGATTATGAAATTACCTTATTAACCGTGCGCAGTATAAGTGGCACAAAATATTGCCAACCCATTGGCCATGTGCAAGTAGATGGCGACTATCAGCAGTCGTGGCAACCACAGGCGATGAGCGACACCGCATTGGCTAACGCTAAAGACATGGCAAAAAAAGTAACCGATGCCTTGGGCGGTAAAGGTATATTTGGTGTAGAACTGTTTGTAAAAGATGATGAAGTTATCTTTAGCGAAGTATCGCCAAGGCCACACGACACCGGCATGGTAACCCTAATTTCGCAAGACCTGTCTCAATTTGCATTACACGCCCGCGCAATTTTAAATTTACCCATACCCAACATTACGCAACACGGCGCGTGTGCATCTAGCGTTATCCTTGCCGACGGCGAGTCTACCGAAATTAATTTTGGTAATTTAGACAAAGCTTTAAGCCAACCCGACACCCAACTAAGGTTGTTTGGCAAGCCAGAGGTTGCAGGGCACAGACGAATGGGCGTGGCACTAGCCAAAGCTAAAACAATAGATGAGGCGGTAGCAAAAGCTAAAAAAGTTTCTGCTTTGGTTACCATTAATTTAGGCTAAAAAAGGGGCGAAAGCGTCGACCCCTTGGGTAAGGAAACCCTGATTAACTAGAGCTTTCAAACTATTAGCGTTAAGCATTGCTCGTTTTGGTGCAGTTGCTTCGGG
>CAZPSE010000039.1:0-15750 GCA_964589575.1 uncultured Gammaproteobacteria bacterium
ATGGGGCTAAAGCCGTTGTAAAACCATGTGCCTTCAAACACGCCTGCAAAAAAACCGTACGACATGATAAAGTTTTGTAACTCGTCACGGTCGGTTAGGTCGATGTCTGGGCGTAATATGCTGCCTATTTTTTGGTTGCACATTTGGATTTTTACATTCAGTTCTGGAATGGTGCGGTAGCGGTTATAAATTTCACTTTGGTCTATACCTATGGTTTCTATGCAGTGTTGGTATGTCCATGTGTGCAGGGCTTCCTCGTACACTTGGCGCGCTTGGTATATTTGCAGCTCGGGCGCGGTCATTTTTTCCATCACGGCAAGGCCGATGTTGCGCATGGCTAATATGTCTGACGTGGTTAAATACGCCATAACGTTTTCGTATACGTGGATTTCTTCTCCGGTTAGGTTAAAGTTGTAGTCTTGCACGTCTTGCGCCATGTTTACGTCTAGCGGTGTCCAGTGGTTTTTGTTGGCGTTTAAAAAGTATTCCCACGCCCACGGGTATTTAAACGGTGCTAGTTGGTTTACATCTGTTTTACCGTTTATAACGCGCTTGTCGTCTGGGTTAACGGGTTTTAAGTCGGCAGGGTTTATAGCGGGCATTATCGGTTTGTTGATATTACTTTTGGGCACGGCTGGTGTGGCGCGTTCTGTAATTTTTGGTTGTGCTTGGGCGACGATGGTTTCTGCCACGGGCGTTGCTTGCACCGCTGGTGTTGCGGTTATGGTTTTTGTTACCACAGGTTGTGGTACAGGCGCTGGGGTTGGTGTCGCTAGTGGGTCGTCCCAATTTAACATAGTTGTCTCCAATTTTTATCTGGTCAAAAGGGGTGTTTTCGTCGACCCCTTGCTATTGTTTGTAAGTTACGTCTTTATTTTTTATAAACTTATTTATGTGTAATTGCTGTTATTAGGTTTAGATTTCGTTCTTAAACAAGGCGGATTCGCACGCAGAGTATGAACGTATACGCATACGTGATTACTCGAGTACGAATCCAACGCCGTTTAAGGGCGAAAGATGAATCTAAGAACGGTAATTATTGGCATGCGTCGCAGTCTGGGTCCAAAATCGAACACATCTTTGGCGCTTCTGGCGCAGTTGTCACCACGTCATCTTTATCTGGGTTGGTAGATTGCTTTTCTACACCTGTTGCCCCCATAGAACGAAGGTAATAAGTAGTTTTTAAACCACGTACCCATGCCAATTTGTACAAATTGTCTAACTTTTTACCCGACGGTTCTGCCATGTATAGGTTTAAGCTTTGTCCTTGATCTATCCATTTTTGACGGCGTGCGCCACATTCTACTAACCAACGTGGGTCTACCTCAAAGGCGGTTAAGTACACTTCTTTTAAGTCGTTAGGTATGCGGTCTATGGCTTGCACACTGCCATCAAAATATTTAAGGTCATTAACCATTACTTGGTCCCAAATACCGGCATCTTTTAAGTCGTTAATTAAGTAGGGGTTAACCACGGTAAACTCGCCAGACAGGTTCGATTTTACGTACATGTTTTGATACGTTGGCTCTATAGATTGCGACACACCGCATATATTAGATATGGTGGCAGTAGGCGCAATAGCCATAGTGTTAGAGTTACGCATACCTTTTTTAGCTTTTGCACGTAGGCTTTCCCAGTCTAATTGGCTAGACAGGTCTACATTTAAGTAGTCGCCACGTTGTGCTTTTAGGTTTTTTAAAGAGTCTAAAGGCAATATGCCTTGGCTCCATAATGAACCGTCAAAAGATTCGTACGCGCCACGTTCTGTGGCTAAATCGGCAGAGGCTTCTATGGCGTAATAACTAATACTTTCCATTGTGTTGTCTGCAAATTTTATGGCATCTTCACTGGCGTAGGCAATTTTTTGCTTGTATAGCGCATCTTGAAAGCCCATTAAACCCATGCCGACAGGGCGGTGACGCAGGTTAGAGTTACGTGCTTTATTCACCGCGTAGTAGTTGTAGTCCACTACGTTGTCTAACATACGCATGGCGGTTTTAATGGTGCGTTGCAGTTTTTCTATGTCTAAGCCGTTTTCATTTATGTGTTGCGGTAGGTTAATTGAGCCTAGGTTACATACGGCAATTTCTGTGGCTGAGGTGTTTAGGGTGATTTCTGTACATAGGTTAGACGAATGCACGACACCTGTGTGTTGTTGAGGGGAGCGGATGTTGCACGGGTCTTTAAAGGTAATCCACGGGTGGCCGGTTTCAAACAACATGCCTAGCATTTTGCGCCATAAGTCGTTGGCTTTTACGGTTTTAAATAGGCGCATTTCACCGTTGGCAGCTTTGGCTTCGTATTGTGCGTATTTGTCTTCAAAGGCTTTGCCGTATAGGTCGTGCAGTTCTGGCACGGCTTCTGGCGAGAATAATGTCCAATCTTTATCTTCGCTGACGCGCTTCATAAATAAGTCGGGTATCCAGTTGGCGCTGTTCATATCGTGGGTACGTCGGCGCTCGTCACCGGTGTTTTTACGCAGGTCTAAAAAGTCTTCTATGTCTAAGTGCCACGTTTCTAGGTAGGCACACATGGCACCTTTGCGTTTTCCGCCTTGGTTAACAGCCACGGCAATATCGTTAGCGACTTTTAAAAACGGCACAATACCTTGCGATTTACCGTTAGTGCCTTTGATGTGCGAACCCATGGCGCGCACTTGTGTCCAGTCGTTGCCTAAACCACCAGCAAATTTAGACAGCATGGCATCGTCTTGCATGGACTCGAATATACCGTGTAAATCGTCTGGGATAGTCGTTAAGTAACAAGACGACATTTGTGGACGTAACGTGCCAGAGTTAAATAGCGTAGGGGTCGAACTCATAAAGTCGAAAGACGATAACAAGTTATAAAACTCGATAGTTTTGTCTTCGCGGTCTATTTCGTTTATCGCTAAGCCCATTGCAACGCGCATAAAAAACGCTTGTGGCATTTCGAATCGCACTTCATCACTGTGGATAAAGTAACGGTCGTATAGGGTTTGTAAACCTAGGTAGTTAAACTGAAAATCGCGTTCTGGTTTAATGGCATTGGCTATTTTTTCTAGGTCGTACTCTTTAAGTAAGCGTTCGTCTAATAGTTCTAGGCTGACAGCTTTAGCAAGGTACTGTTTAAAATATATGGCATATTCGGTTTTCATGTCTTCTTGGGTTGGTGCTACGTCGCGCTCATAAACAAAACCCAGTGCTTCTTGGCGAAGCGTGTCTAATAGTAAACGTGATGCTACAAACGAGTAGTTAGGCTCTTGCTCAATCATTACACGGGTGCACATAATCATGGCTTGGCAAACTTCAGCGGCGTTTACACCGTCGTACAAGTTTTTAATGGTTTGTTCAACCAAACCTGAAGGGTCGGTAGAATCTAGGCCTTTACAGGCTTCTTCTAAAACGGTTTTTATGCGCTTAACGTCTAACGGTTGGAGAGAACCGTCTTTCATTTTAACGTTAATGCCGTGATCGGGCGTATCGTCTACAGCGGTTGTTTCTTGTGCACGTTTCGCGTCTTGCTGGGCGCGGTATAAAACATAAGCACGGGCAACTTTATGTTCGCCTGCACGCATTAAAGACAGCTCTACTTGGTCTTGTATATCTTCAATATGGAAGGTAGAACCTGCGCCACGGCTACGCGTTAACGAGGTGAAAATTTCATTGGTTAAGGTGTCTACCGTTTGATGGATTCGGCTACTTGCAGCTGCATTGCCACCTTCAACCGCTAAAAAGGCTTTACTTAACGCCACCTTGATTTTTTCCTTATCAAAGTTGGTTACTTTGTTATTTCGACGAATCACTTGATAATGCTCTGAAACCGTATTACTGGTTGGAATCGCTACCCTAGATTGCTCGGCTACCTGTGTGGTGCTATCGTTAGAAATTACTGATTGAATGTCGTCTTGCATGTTCTCTCCGCGTGCTTATTTTACTTTATATTTATACAGTCAAGACTATAGGTTTTTTATAAAAAACACAACACCTAGTGTTAAAAGTTTATTTTAACCACTACATATTGTGTTTTAGGGTTAAATGGGATTGTGGAATAGTCTGTGGAAAAAGTGTGACGTGGTTCGCTAATTGCTTGAATTTATAATGAAAATTGTAAAATTAACAATGGTTAAAAAGTGATAAAAACCGGTTATTGTTAGCGTTGTTTAAGAGCTACTTGTAGTTAATAATATTATTAACTACTAATGTATTTAAAACTAAAAAAGAACAATCTTTATAAGATAAAATACACGGGTGACGACAAAAAATAACCAACAAAAATCATATAATTTAGATGTAATTGGCATAATACATAGCCCATACAACGAAAAATTTTGTATCCCCAGACAATCAGCACTAAACAATGTAGTGAAGGCAAAAATAGAATTATTACCACCTTATAATTGCCAGCAAGTTATACAAGGGTTAGAAAGTGTCAGCCATTTATGGGTAGAGTTTATTTTTCATGATATTGATGAAGACGCGACTAAATTAATGGTTAGGCCGCCGCGTTTGGGGGGCAATAAAAAAATAGGTGTTTTGGCAACACGGTCACCTTTTAGAAAAAACAGGCTGGGGCTTTCGGTAGTAAAATTGGAACAAATAATTATTGAAAATGGACGCTATTTTTTAGCGTTTTCTGGTGTCGATATGTTAGACAAAACACCCGTATTAGACATAAAACCTTACTTAGAATATTCGGACAAAATTAATGGTAGTAATGTTGGCTATGTAACTGAAAAGGTAGAAAAAAAGTTCACTGTGCAATTTACCTCTCAGGTATTAAATGACATAGAAAACATAGACAACATGAAGCAAGAACTCATGTCGATACTTTGTTACGACCCAAGACCTGCTTATTTAGGGGGAGAACGAAATATAATCAAATTTAAATATAGAAATTATGATATTGTCTGCCTAAGCACAGATAAAACCATAATTATTGAAAGTGTGAAATAAAAAAACAAAATTAAGTAAAACCATACGGATTAAAAAATATGGCACAAATTTTAATCGTTGATGATTCTAAGAGTCAACAATTTGAAATGACTAAAATTGCAGAAAAATTAGGTCATAGCATAATAATTGCAGACAACGGCGTAGCTGGCGTTTTAATGGCAAAAAAAGAAATGCCAGACTTAATTTTAATGGACGTTGTGATGCCAGAGCTAAATGGCTTTCAGGCAACGCGTCAAATTAGTAAAGACCCTCAAACGGCGGGCATTCCCATTATTATGGTGTCTACTAAAGATCAAGAAACCGATAAGGTTTGGGGAGAACGCCAAGGTGCCAAAGGGTACATTACAAAACCCATTAATAAAAAAGAGTTAATAGCCGCATTGGCTGAGTTCATCTAAACAACAAGTTTAATACAAAATTAATTTTGTATTAAATGCAACTTACCCTCTATTTGTCGCATCTCTAGTTTTTTCAGCGCAGACATTCCCAATAAAATTTCATCCTTACTGGTCATTTTAGGGTTAATAATCGCACGTATATTTTCTAATTGTATAGAACCTATTGTCATGCTTTCTATACGTGTTAAATAAGTGGTAATGCTGCCGTTTGCTGTTCTTACCCTTATGGCAGGGCCTTTAGTTAAGTTGGCATTTAAGGCTAAACTTTCAGGTATTACAACGTCTGTAGCACCAGTGTCTAGCAAATAATTTACCTGAAAACCGTTTATGGTGCCAGCAATTAAATAATGGCCACTGCTGTTACCGTCAATAATTAAATGGCTTGGGCTAATGTTGGTAACTTTACTGCCTTGTTTTACAGAAAATATGTAGCTAAAAAGCCCTATTAGCAAAACTAAAAAGGCAAGCCAAAAATATTGCCCTGTTTTATTACTGTTTACAGACATTGGGTTCCTTTTACGGCTTAAAATAATTACAATAGAGAATATCTAAATTCATTCAAGTTATCAATATGTCAGGCAATAGCTACGGTAAATTATTCACAGTTACATCCTTTGGTGAAAGCCACGGTCCTTCTATTGGTTGTATTGTAGATGGCTGCCCCCCAGGGTTAGAATTATCAGAAAAAGATTTACAAGGTGACTTAGACAAACGTAAACCAGGTACCAGCAGGCATACCACGCAACGCAGAGAAAAAGACCAAGTAAAAATACTATCGGGAGTGTTTGAAGGCAAAACCACAGGTACACCAATTGGTATGATTATTGAAAATACCGATCAGCGTTCTAAAGATTATTCTAAAATTATGGATACGTTTAGACCCGGCCATGCAGACTACACCTACGACCAAAAATACGGTTTTAGAGATTACCGTGGTGGCGGTCGTTCATCTGCACGCGAAACCGCCATGCGCGTTGCTGCAGGTGGTGTTGCTAAAAAATATTTAAAAACGCAAGGCATAAAAATTAAAGGTTATTTATCTCAACTTGGGCCAATTAAAAATAGCCAAATGGATTTAGACGAAGTAACCAATAACGTGTTTTTTTGGCCAGGAAAAAATCAGTTAGCTGAGCTAGAAAGCTATATGGATGCCCTAAGAAAAGAAGGCGACAGCATAGGCGCAAAAGTTACCGTTATTGCAACCGGTGTAAAACCCGGTTTGGGTGAACCCATTTTTGATCGTTTTGATGCCGACTTAGCGCATGCATTAATGAGTATAAATGCAGTAAAAGGGGTAGAAATTGGTGATGGTTTTGACTGTGTAGAACAAAAAGGCACATTGCATCGCGATGAAATGACACCAAAAGGTTATTTGTCTAACCATGCAGGTGGTGTATTGGGCGGTATTACTAGCGGGCAAGATATTGTCGCTCACATAGCCATGAAACCAACCTCTAGCTTACGTTTACCTGGTAAAAGTATTAATCAAAAAGGGCAGGCGGTGGATGTTATTACAGAAGGCCGACACGACCCTTGTGTGGGCATACGTGCAACCCCCATTGCCGAGGCGATGATGGCCATAACGTTAATGGATCATTTAATGCGCCATAGAGCACAAAATATTAATGTAAATTGTCCAACACCCGTTATTGCCAGCAGTGTTGATTAACCATAAATAAATAACGTGCTAAGTCCTTTTCGGCAAAAGCTGAATGATAACTCTCAACTTTGGGCGATTTCGGCCTTTTATTTTTTCTATTTTTCCATACTGGGTGCTTTAGTTCCATACTGGGGCTTGTACTTAAAAGACCAAGGTTACAATGCTCTACAAATTGGCGAACTCATCGCCATTATTTCTTTAACTAAAATTGTTTCACCCATGTTATGGAGCTGGATGTCTGATCGCTTAGGTCAAACTATGCGTATTGTGCGTTATAGTAGTTTTATATCGCTCATCTTTTTTGCTTTTGTATTTGTATCTAACAGTTATTGGAGTATGGCTTGGACGATATTGGCATTTAGTTTTTTTTGGAATGCGACCTTGCCGCAGTTTGAAGCCAACACGGTTGATTATTTAGGCACAGATAATGTAAAACAATACAGCCGAATGCGTATATGGGGCTCATTAGGTTTTATACTAATGGTGTCTTTAATTGGTTATTTGTCAGACCAATTTAGCATTCAATTACTGCCTATTTTTATTGTTATTTTATTCGCCTTGTTATGGTTGGTATCGCTAAAAGTAAACGATGCAAAAGTATTAAAAAAAGTACAATCATCTAAAGGTTTTTGGGCAATAGTCAAACAAAAACAAGTATTAATAATAATGGCAATAATATTATTAATACAAATAAGCCACGGTGTTTATTACAGTTTTTTTAGTATTTACCTAGCAGAACATGGCTATAACGATACGGTTATAGGCTTGCTGTGGGGTTTTGCAGTAATGTGCGAAGTATTCGTTTTTTTAGTATTACACAAATTTGTAGACAAAATTGGCATGCATGCATTATTGGGCATAAGCTTAGTTTTAACCTCTATACGCTGGGTGTTGATAGCCTTTTTTATTGACTATACCTATGTCGTTTTAATCGCTCAATCACTACATGCCGCAAGTTTTGGTGTATTTCATGTATTGGTTGTTTACATCATTAGCGCTTACTTTTCACCAAACCATAAAAGTTTGGGGCAAGCATTGTATATTAGTGTTGGTTTTGGAGTAGGTGGTGCGCTGGGCAGTTATTTAGCCGGTTTAAAGTGGGACAGTTGGGGGGGCGAGACGGTATTTTTGGTCTTTTCTTTATTCTCAATCGCGTCGGTTTGGCTCTTTTATCAATTTGCCGATTATAAAAAAATATGAATCAAAATTTCGCCATTCACCATGTCAGTATGGTTATCGCAAATATAAAAAAATCATTGGGTTTTTATTGCAATGTACTGGGGTTAGAGCAAAACCAAGAACGACCAAAAATGTCTATAGATGGGGCATGGTTAAACGCAGGCAAGCTACAAATTCATTTATTACTATGCGCAAACCCAGACCCCGTAACAGGCAGGCCAAAACACGCAGGACACGACAGGCACTTAGCATTAAGCTGTAACAATTTAGAACAAATAAAACAGAGCTTACAGCTAAATAAAATTGATTTTAGCGAAAGTAAAAGTGGCAGAAAAGCACTTTTTTGTCGTGATCCAGACGGCAATACTATTGAGTTAATACAAGCTTAACTGCAAGCGTATTTTAACGTTTATTAGGGTTGAGTTTGTCCACATACAACGCTGTCATCGCAACAACAGATACAGGCATTACAATTAGGTTAACAATTGGGATGCTAGAAAAAATCATTGCCATTGTGCCAAAACCTAAGCTAGTACCACGGTGTTTTCTTAATAGTTCGCGTTGTTGTTTAAATAAAATTTCATGGTTATTTGCAGGGTAATCAATGTATTCCAGTGCCAACATCCACGCGCCAAACAACAGCCATAAAACAGGTGCAATAAAACTAATAGGTGGTATAAAAAATAATATTAATAAAGGGATAGACCACATAATGCTATAAAATAATTTATGAATTTGTGAGCTAATGGCATGGATATAACTGCTAATTACATTACCATGACGGCCTGTTGATGGCGGGGGTGTATTGGTTAAAAAATGTTCTACTTTTTCTGACAAAATGGCATTAAAAGGTGCGGCGATAATATTGGCAAACATGGCAAAGATAAAGCTAGACATAAAAATTAAAGCTAAACCTATCACGATAGAAATGATGTCTCGGACAATTTCCCAATCTAGCCAACTTGGAATCATGGCATCAATATAGGTTTGTAAATAACCAAAAATAAACCAAAGTAAAATAGAAAATACTGCAAAATTAATAATTAAAGGCACAATGACAAATAAGCGAATTTTTTCGTGCATTGCCAAACTAAAACCTTTAAAAAAGTAATTGATACCTGTAAAAAATCCGCTCATCGTTAGTCTTAACTGTTTATTTAATCGCGCTTATTATATCCTTCTAGTGCCAATAAGGCAGTACCAAATGACGCTTCTGTTTGATTAGCTTGTGAAATTTTTACTTGGCAATATTGGCTTCTAATTTGTTGCCACTTTACATTGTAAGCACCACCACCCGCACTAACAATGTTTAGTATTTTAGGCGCGCCAAGCTGTTCTAGTAACGCATAACCTTGTTGCTCAATTTTTGCTAAAGCTTCTAAAATAGCCTGAAAAAACAATACTTTATCTTTAGGCATGGGTGTAAGTTTAGGTTGTTTATTGGGGTTAAAAATGGGGAAGCGTTCACCCGTTTGTATTAGTGGGTAATAGTCTAAAGTGGTTGGTTTTTCTGGTTGCAACAACGTACTAAAATGCTTAATTTCTTGGTCACTAAAATAGGTTTTTAAAATACCCGCCCCACAATTAGACGCACCAGAAACAATCCAACCGTTTTTATAACGGTGGCTATACACCCCATGTTTTTCAGACTCTATTTTAATGGGTGAAAACACTTTTAAAACCAAAGTAGTGCCTAAAGAACTTAGCGCGTGGCCAAATTGATTAATGCCACTGGCAATAAAGGCCGCATTACTGTCGGTAGTGCCTGCAACTATTTTAGTGTTTGGATTAAAAGAAAACGCATGGCAAGCGGTATCATCAACGGCAGTAATTACATCACTAGGGCTTTTAACATTAGGCAAAATGGTTTTAGGTAAACACGTTAAAACGGCTTGGTGCCATAACTGGGTTTGACTATTAAAACCCAGTTTTAAGCAATTATGGTAATCCGAATGGTTAAAGTTTTGGCTAAGCTGTGCCGCAATCCAATCCGCTTGGTGGATAACTTTACATAATTGCGAGCTTAATTTGTGTTGAAAATAAAGAGCCTTTAACAAAGTAGGAAACGCACTAATTTTAGTTGCCGCCTCAATTTCCCCCGTTTCCGTCGACCCCTTGCATGTCCCAAGCCTTGCTTGGGACATGCAAGGGGTCGACGATTTAGGCACATTTTGGTTGTACATAATGGGTTTGTCTAAAACACAATGGTTGCAATCTAACGCCAATAACGTGCCAGACGTACCGTCAACACTTATCGCTTTAATGTAAGGCGTTAATTTTTTTTGTTTAAGTTGCAATAAAAGCTGTTGGGTAATTTGCCACCAATGCGCGGGTGATGTTTGCAGGTTTTTATTAAACGCAAGTTGTTGAAAATCTATAATGGTTTGTGAAGAATCAATAACGCAAGTACGAATGCCAGACGTGCCGACATCGATACCTAAAAATAAAACAGAGGACTCTATGGCAGTTCGACTTTTACAGGCGGTGTCCATAAAGGGTCCATGTGGGTGGCAATAATGTCGGTATAAATGCCACCGCGCACATTAAATATGCCAGTAAGCTTCATGTACTTTGGCTCGCACGCGGCAACTAGGTCATCTAATATGCGGTTGGTTACATCCTCATGAAAGTGCCCCTCTTCACGGTAGCTCACCATATAAAGTTTTAAAGATTTAAGTTCGATGCATTTTTTATTAGGAACATAAACAAGGTGAAACTCTGCAAAGTCTGGCTGGCCGGTTTTAGGGCAAACGCAGGTAAATTCTGGCATGCGCATTCTAATAGTGTAATCACGTGCTGTGTTAGGGTTTTCGAATGAATCTAGTGGTTTACTCATTTGCCAGCCTTATAAAATTTAAGAAGGCAATAATAATGTAAAGAGGTGATAGGGTCTAGTAGGTTTATTTTTTGGCTGTGGACAAGGCACTTTATATTGTATAATTTACGCTTGTTGTCACGGTTGTACAGTGGCAAAAAATAAAAGGCAGACAATATTAATAATGCGTTTAAGTAAAATTAAACTATCGGGTTTTAAATCATTTGTAGACCCTACTACGTTTGAGTTTCCTAGCAACTTAACGGGTGTTGTAGGCCCCAATGGTTGCGGCAAATCTAACACCATTGATGCGGTAAAATGGGTCATGGGCGAATCGTCTGCGCGCCATTTACGTGGCGCATCTATGGAAGACGTTATTTTTAAAGGTTCTAGCAATAGGCAACCCGTAGCACAAGCCTTTGCAGAGTTGATTTTTGATAATAGCGATAAAGCCGTGGGTGGTGAATACGCCAAATATTCAGAAATTTCTGTAAAACGATTGGTCACCCGCGATGGAAAATCCAAATACTTTTTAAATGGCACACGTTGCCGACGACGCGATATTAGAGACATATTTTTAGGCACAGGCCTAGGCCCGCGCAGTTATGCGATAATAGAGCAGGGCATGATTTCACGTTTGGTAGAATCACGCCCCGAAGAGTTACGCGTATTTTTAGAAGAAGCCGCAGGCATATCTAAATACAAAGAACGCCGACGAGAAACCGAAAACCGCATAAAAAACACCCGAGAAAATTTAGACAGATTAGATGATTTACGTGACGAAATCGTTAAACAATTAGAAAAACTGCATCGCCAATCTGAAATGGCAAAACGCTTTAAAATACACAAAACAACAGAACGTCAAAATAAAATAAATTTACAGGTATTTAACTGGCAACAGTTAGACGCGCAAAACCAACAAGTACAACAACAATTGCGCCAGCAAGAAACCGAACTAGAAAAAACATTGGCAGAACAGCGCAGTATAGAAAACGACATAGAACAACAACGAGATTTGTTTGTAGGTGCTAACGATAAAATAAATGACGTGCAAGGTGAGTTTTATAAAATAGGCAGTGATTTATCACGCTTAGAACAAACCATTAAATTTAATAAAGACAGTGCTTTACGACAGCAACAAGAGCTTCAAAAAAATGAAGTCGCTTTAATGCAAACCCAAACCCATATAAACCAAGACGCACAAACACGTAATGAACTAAGCGGTCAAATAGAAGAAAAGCGTGCCGAGTTTGGCCTATTAAAAGAACAACAGCAAGAAGAGCAACTGTTGCTAGAAGAACAACAAGACGCACTTAATAATTGGCAAAACGAATGGAATGAACATCAGGTAGCGATAAGAGAGCCGTCTGAAACTGCCCAAGTAGAAAAAAGCAAAATAGAACAAATAGAACGCGTAGTGGTACAAAATCAGCAGCGCATACAACGTTATCAGCAAGAGCTGGGTTTAATAAACCAAGAAAGTATTTTTGAAGAGATAGAAAATTTAACAGAAAAAGAATGCCAGTTAGAAGAACAACAAGAAATTTTAGACGGGCAAATAACCGTTTACAGGGAAACGTTAGAACAAGCAAAATCGAAGTGGTCAAATTTAAGCGATAAACAAAATCAATATCGAATAGAAAAACAAACACTAAGCGGGCGCGTAGCATCGTTAAAAGCCTTGCAAGACGCAGCAAAAGTAGACTACAGCCAAGGCATACAAAACTACTTAAAACAGCATCAAATTGTTTACCAAAGCTTGTTAGACACCATACAAGTAACCGAAGGCTGGGAACAAGCGGTAGAAATGGTGCTAGAACAAACCTTGTCGGCATTGTGTGTAGAGAGTTTAGAAACACTAGACAAAACAACGCTACCGTCTGGTTTATTCGCCATAGAAAAACAGCAAAATAACCAAGCTACAAAAACAGGTCTATTAGAGCAAGTCCAGTCAGACTATGACCTTTCGGACTGGTTAGGCCACATACAACTAGCAGATAATATAGAAACCGCCTTAGCCAAACGTAACAACCTAAAAGACCAACAAAGTTATGTAACTAAAGACGCTATTTGGATAGGAAAAACGTGGATTAAAATGCCACAAAAAGAACAACAGCAAGACAGCTTTTTAAAGCGTGAAAAAATGCTACAAAATGAACTGGCACGTTTAGACGACGTAACAACATTGCTAGAAGACTGCCAAGAAAACTTAAACCAACACAAACAACAACTCAAAGAAAACGAAACCCAATTGCAACAATCGCAACAGCAGTTTAACCGCTTGCACAGAGAAAAAAGCGAACAAAGTGCCAAACTGCAAACGCTAAAAAACAAAGCGCAACAAGCACAAGACAGAAAGCAAAACCTAACAACCGAAGTTGAAGAGCTGCAAGAGTCCACCTTAAAAGAAAATGATGCGTTGCAAAGCTCTACCCAAAAACGCAATAAAGCGATGGAAAATTTGCAAACCATATCGGGTAAAACAGAAACATTAAATAATCAACGCAATAAAATTCAGCTGTTATTAAATAATTTAAAACCACAATACGAGGCAACCACACGACAAAATCAGTCGCTAGAAATACAAATAGAAACCGTGCGCACCAAATACCAAGCGATGGCATCCAATAGCGAACGTATGGAACAACAACTGCAACACCTACAAGAAAGACAAGAAACCCTAGTAGAAGAACAAGCAGAAAACCAACAACCCATAACCGAGTTAGAAGACGAACTGCAAAAAGGCATAAAACAAAAACGTTTTATAGAGCAAGACCTCGTTACAGTAAGAAAATTAGCAGATGAAATAGACAGCCTAATAAGGCAAAAAGACAGCCAACGTGTGCAAAAAGAACAACGTGTACAAGTAATAAGAGAGCAACACGAAAAGGTACTGGTAGAGGCGCAAACAAAAATAACGCAAAAACAAAGCTTAGAAGAAATAATAGCAGCGTCGGGTTTTGACAGAGATACGGTACTAAATAATTTAGCAAATAACGAAACCGCAGTAAATTTAGAACAGCAAGTGCAGCACATAGCACAAAAAATAGAACGACTAGGCGCAATAAACTTAGCCGCGATAGACGAATACCAAGAAGAATCTAAACGCAAAGTGTATTTAGACGACCAGCACGACGACATAACCGAAGCGTTAGAAACCTTAGAAAAAGCCATACACAAAATAGACCAAGAAACCAAAAGCCGCTTTAAAGAAACCTACGACAAAGTAAACGCCACATTACAAGAACTTTTCCCCCGTTTATTTGGTGGTGGGCGTGCCTATTTAGAACTAACAGGTGACGACTTACTAGACACGGGTGTATCGATAATGGCACGCCCACCGGGTAAAAAAGTTAGTAGCATACAGTTACTTTCTGGTGGAGAAAAAGCCATGACAGCAGTGGCATTAATTTTCTCTTTTTTTGAGTTAAACCCCGCACCATTTTGCATGTTAGACGAAGTAGACGCACCGCTAGATGATGCCAACGTAGGGCGTTTTTGTGAAATGGTAAAAGAAATGTCCGACCGCGTGCAGTTTATATTTATCACCCACAATAAAGTCACCATGGAAATGTCTAACCAACTAATAGGTGTGACCATGCAAGAGCCTGGCGTATCGCGCATGGTATCGGTAGATTTGAACGAAGCTGCACAACTGGTGCGTTAATAATGACAAACAAAAGGAAAACATAATAGTGGAAAGCGAATCGTTACAATGGATATTAATTGTTGCAGGTGTACTAGTGGTGCTAGGCATATACGGCTACTCACGCGAGCAAAGCAAAGACAAAGCAGACCGACTGTTTACCCGACAAGATGACCTGTTTGAAGACGTGCCCAGCGTCGACCCCTTGCTAGACGATTTATTAGACGAACCCGTGCAAGACGCTGCCAACCCGCTAATAGATACCGTACGCGGTGATGTAGAGGAAACCATTGTGTTTCATGTTTTTGCACAAGAAGGCGACATTTTTAAAGGCGACGAATTGCAAAAATTATTTGATAAATTAAAGCTACAAAGAACCACCAATCACTTTTTTGTACTAACGGATATGTACCACCCACTGTATCAAATATGCAGCTCGTTTAAACCGGGCTACTTCCCCGAAAAAGAAATGGCCGAATACGAAACCAAAGGCATCACCTTTTTTATGACCTTGCCTTGTCAAAATGCCAAAGAAACCTTTGAAAAAATGCTACTCGATTTAAACCAAATATCACTAAAACTAGAAGGCCGAATTTTAGACGAAGACCGCAATGATTTAAGCCAGCAAATGCTTAACCATATTCGTGAACATATAGTTAGTTACACGCATAAAAAATAATGCCGTTAACCACACAAAAAGCGCGCATTACTGCATTAGTTGCGCAAATTAATTTTCATAACGTGCAATATTATGCACAAGACCAGCCAGAAATCCCCGATGGACAATACGACAAGCTACTACGCGAATTACAAACCCTAGAAAAAGACTTTCCACAGTTTAAAACCGCAGACTCACCAACCCAAAAAGTGGGCGTAAAAGCCATTAGTGCCTTTACCCAAGTAAGCCACCGTGTGCGCATGCTGTCTTTAGACAATGTGTTTTCAGAAGACGAATTAAACGCCTTTGAAAAACGTGTAAAAGACCGATTAGATGAAAATGAACAACACACATTAAACTACGTAGCCGAACCCAGGCTAGACGGTTTAGCGGTAAGCGTAGCCTATAAGGCGGGCAGATTAGTACGGGCGGCACCCGGTGGTGCTGGCAGGGTGGGTGA
>CAZPSE010000040.1:0-15289 GCA_964589575.1 uncultured Gammaproteobacteria bacterium
TTGCAATCCGTGAAGGCGGACGCACAGTGGGTGCAGGTGTTGTTGTTAAAATTATAGAATAACTATAATCAGTAAGTAAAAAAAAGCGGGCAGCTCTTTTGAGTTGCTCGCTTTTTTGCTTTACCCTTGTTTTAAGTTATTTGGAAAAACAAGGTTGTATTCCATTATTGAATTTTAATAATGGTGTTACAGGCCAGTGGCTCAATTGGCAGAGCAGCGGTCTCCAAAACCGCAGGTTGGGGGTTCGAGTCCCTCCTGGCCTGCCATATTTTGGTAATTACCATTTGGTAATTACATATTTTTTAGGAAATAAAAAATGGCAGCTTTAGCAGAAGAAAAAGGTTCTTTTGCCGATACATTAAAATTATTAGTCGCATTAAGTGTTTTAATTGCGGCAATTTATGGTTTTTATGTATTTGCTGAACAGTCTATTTTATATCGAGTAATCGGTTTAATTATAGCTGTGGCAATAGCAGGTTTTATTGCATACACAACATCAATAGGTAAAACTTTTTGGAGATTTACCGGTGATACGCGTGTAGAAGTTAAAAAAGTAGTTTGGCCAACAAGAGCGCATACAACGCAAATAACTATTGCGGTTTTGTTTGTTGTTATTTTAGTTGGTTTGTTTTTATGGTTACTGGATATGTTTTTAGCATGGTCCTACAAAACATTGGTTGGGTTTTAATATGGCTAAGCAATGGTACGTAGTTCATGCGTTTTCTAACTTTGAACATAGAGTTAAACGCTCTTTAGAAGAAAGAATTGAGTTAACTGGAACAGAAGACTGTTTTGACGAAATTTTAATACCTGTAGAAGAAGTTGTAGAAATTAAGAATGGGCAGCAAAAACGATCAGAAAGAAAATTCTTTCCTGGTTATGTTTTGGTGAAAATGGAAATGAACGATGAAACGTGGCACTTGGTGAAAGATACACCGCAAGTGTTAGGCTTTATTGGTGGTACATCTGACAAACCTTCGCCAATTAGTGAAGCGGAAGCCCAAAACATACTTAACCAGATTCAAGATGGTGTAGATAAACCTAAACCGAAAGTCTTATTTGATATTGGAGAGGTTGTGTTGGTGGTTGACGGCCCATTTAACGACTTTAATGCAGTTGTTGAAAAAGTTGATTTTGTTAAAAATAGACTTTCTGTTGCTGTGCAAATATTTGGTCGCTCTACTCCGGTAGATTTAGACTTTAGTCAAGTAGAAAAAACTTAGACATTTATTAACGCTATATGTGGGGAGCCCAATAGGCGCTTGTACCCAAGGAGAAAATTATGGCAAAGAAGATTGAAGCGTATATTAAACTTCAAGTGCCTGCAGGTCAGGCAAATCCAAGTCCACCTGTTGGTCCTGCTTTAGGTCAACACGGTGTAAACATTATGGAATTTTGTAAAGCCTTTAATGCAAAAACACAAAGTGTTGAGCAAGGTATGCCAATTCCTGTTGTTATTTCTGTATTTAACGATCGCAGTTTTACTTTTGAAACCAAAACTCCGCCGGCATCCATTCTTTTAAAGAAAGCTGCGGGTATTAAGAGCGGTTCTGGTGAACCCAATACTAAAAAAGTAGGGTCGGTAAACCGTGCGCAGTTAGAAGAAATTGCAACGACTAAAGAACCTGACTTAACGGCCGCTGATATGGATGCTGCTGTAAGAACGATTGCCGGTACTGCACGTAGTATGGGCTTAGACGTGGAAGGAGTAGAATAATGGCTATGAGTAAAAGAGCAAAAGCAATTGCT
Organism: uncultured Gammaproteobacteria bacterium; assembly: GCA_964589575.1. Taxonomy (GTDB): domain Bacteria; phylum Pseudomonadota; class Gammaproteobacteria; order QNFE01; family CAZPSE01; genus CAZPSE01. Next base: position 1,750 of record CAZPSE010000040.1, read on the forward strand.
GAAAAAGTAGAGGCTTTAAAAGAATATTCTGCAAATGATGCGGTAGCACTACTAAAGAGTTTGCCTGCTGTTAAATTTGTTGAATCAGTTGATGTCGCAATCAATTTAGGTATTGATCCTCGTAAATCAGATCAAGTCGTTCGTGGTTCTACCGTATTACCAAACGGAACGGGTAAAACTGTTCGTGTTGCTGTTTTTGCACAAGGTGCACAAGCAGATGCTGCAAAAGAAGCCGGTGCCGATGTGGTAGGTATGGAAGACTTGGCAGAACAAATCAAAGGTGGTGATTTAAACTTTGATGTGGTTATTGCAACGCCAGATACGATGCGTGTTGTAGGAAAGTTAGGAACTATTTTAGGCCCGCGTGGTTTAATGCCTAACCCTAAAGTTGGCACAGTAAGTGCAGATGCCGCAACAGCGGTAACCAACGCAAAGTCTGGTCAGGTACGCTACAGAGCAGATAAAAACGGCATTATTCATTGTTCAGTTGGCAAAATGGACTTTGATGCTGATAAAATAATTGGCAATGTAAATGCATTACTTGCAGATTTGGTAAAAATGAAACCATCTTCTGCTAAAGGTATTTACATAAAGAAAATGAGTGTTTCTAGCACCATGGGTCCTGGCTTATTAGTCGATATTGGTTCTTTGGAATACTAAAAATTTAAACTTAACTCTATATTAGGGTTAAATTTAAACACTTTGTTGTGGATGACATTTATGTCTAACGCGTCAAAGACCGTAGGTGCAAAGCCAGTGTTTAGGGTTTTGCTTAATTGCCTTCGTAGACGGGATCCCAGATTTATGGAAACCGTTTTTTTTAAACTAACATTGGATGTTATAAATATTCGAAACTGAATATTTAATGCCTGGAGGTACTTCATGGCTCTTACTTTAAGCGAAAAACAGATTGTTGTATCAGAAGTTGCAGAAATTGCATCTTCTGCGCTATCTGCAGTCGCAGCAGAGTACAGGGGTTTAACAGTAGATCAGATGACCGCCTTGCGTGTTAAAGCACGTGAAACTGGTGTTTATTTGCGAGTTGTTAAAAACTCTCTTGTTAAAAGAGCAATTGAAGGTACTGACTTTGAGTGCATGCAAGACCGATTGAAAGGTCCTTTAGTTATGGCGTTTTCTCAGGAAGATCCTGGGGCTGCGGCTAGATTAGTTCGTGATTTTAGTAAAGAAAATGAACAGCTAATTGTTAAAGTTCTTTCTGTTGGTGGCGAAGTTTTAGAAGCTTCAGATATAGGTAGATTAGCTAACTTACCTACACGTGATCAAGCAATAGCATTGTTGATGGCTGTGATGAAAGCTCCTGTTGAAAAACTTGCTCGTACACTTAACGAAGTACCTGGTAAATTGGTACGAACACTTGCTGCTGTAAAAGATAGCAAATCTTAAACTTTTATAAATTATTGGGAGGCTAAAATGGCCATTTCTAAAGACGATATACTTAACGCAATTGCAGACATGTCTGTAATGGATGTTGTTGATTTAATTTCAGCAATGGAAGAAAAATTTGGAGTTTCAGCTGCGGCTGCAGTTGCAGCTGCTCCTGCTGGTGGCGATGCTGGTGGCGATGCTGCTGCTGAGCAAACTGAATTTAATGTAATGATGACAAGCTTTGGTGCTAACAAAATTAGCGTAATTAAAGCCGTTCGTGGAATCACCGGTTTAGGTTTGAAAGAAGCTAAAGCGTTGGTTGAATCTGCACCTTGTGCTGTTAAAGAAGGCGTAGAAAAAGCAGAAGCTGAAGAAGTTCAGAAGACGTTAGAAGAAGCTGGTGCGTCTGTTGAAGTTAAGTAATACTTCGCTATAGCATTAAGTTTTATCGGGCTGGTATGTCTTTTTAGACATGCCAGCCTTTCTGCGTTATGCAGAAAAAAGAATAATTAACGAATAATTATGTTGGTTAATTAAAAAATTTTAGTAGTTCAATCTGTTGGTTTGTGAGGAACAGTGATGCCATATTCGTTTACTGAAAAGAAGCGTATCAGGAAAGATTTTAGTAAAAGTCCTTCGATATTAGAGACCCCTTTTTTAATACAGACTCAAGTAGAGTCTTATAAGAAGTTTTTACAAAAAGAAGCCGATGTTGATAATCGTTTAAATGAAGGTTTGCAAAGTGCATTCGGTTCTGTTTTTCCTATCATAAGTCATAATGGATTTGTTGAGCTACAGTATGTAAGTTACCGTTTGGGTAAAACGGAATTTACTGAAAGGGAATGTAAAATTCGCGGCATGACTTATGCCGCGTCTTTAAGGGTTAAATTACGTTTAGTCATTTATGATAAAAACTCGTCTGCAAAGTCAAAAGTTGTAAAAGATATAAAAGAACAAGAAGTTTATATGGGTGAAATGCCTTTAATGACTAAAAGCGGTTCTTTTATTATTAATGGAACGCAACGAGTTATTGTTTCTCAATTACATCGTTCACCTGGTGTATTTTTTGATCATGATAAAGGTAAGTCTCATTCATCTGGAAAGTTGTTATTTTCTGCACGTGTGATTCCTTATCGTGGCTCGTGGTTAGACTTTGAATTTGACCCTAAAGATGCTATTTTTGCACGTATTGACAGAAGAAGAAAGTTACCTGCAACAATAATTTTAAGAGCCCTTGGTTATAGTACACAAGATATTTTAGATATGTTTTTCACCACCAATACGTTCAAAATTGATGGTGAAAAAATAAGCTATACAACACCTGCTGATCGTTTACGTGGTGAAACGGCTATGTTTGACATAGTAATGGATGGCAAAACAGTCGTTGAAGCTGGTAAACGAATTACCGCAAGACACATTAAAAAGTTGGGCTCTAAAGAAGAAGTAACGATTGAAGTGCCTCAAGAGTTTTTACTGGGTAAGGTTGTTGGTAAAGATATTGTAGATGAAACAACAGGTGAAATTGTTGTTGGTGCTAATACAGAGTTAACCGAAGAAGAAGTTGAAAGTATTCTTAAATTTGGAATTAAAGAATTTCCTATCTTATATACCAATGAGTTAGACGAAGGTTCGTTTATATCCGATACTTTGGCAATTGATCCAAGTAAAACTGAACTTGAGGCTCAAGTAGAAATTTATAGAATGATGCGCCCAGGTGAGCCACCTACTAAAGACGCGGCGCAAAATTTATTTGGCAACTTATTCTTCACACCAGATCGTTATGATTTGTCTATTGTGGGTCGAATGAAATTTAACCGTCGTTTAGGTAGAGAAAGTTCTACTGGCGAAGGTATTTTATCGAAAGAAGACATAGTTGAAGTACTTAAAACATTAATAAATATTAGAAACGGTCGCGGTGTAGTTGATGATATAGATCATTTAGGAAACAGACGTATACGTTCTGTTGGTGAAATGGCAGAAAATGTATTTAGAATTGGCCTTGTTCGTGTAGAGCGTGCAGTAAAAGAAAGGCTCACTATGGTTGAGTCTGAAGGGTTAATGCCTCAAGACATTATTAATGCTAAACCTGTAGCTGCGGCGATGAAAGAGTTTTTTGGCTCAAGCCAATTATCTCAGTTTATGGATCAAAACAATCCGCTGTCTGAAGTAACTCATAAACGACGTGTATCTGCATTAGGACCCGGTGGTTTAACAAGAGAACGTGCCGGTTTTGAGGTTCGAGATGTTCATCCTACTCATTATGGTCGCCTTTGCCCAATTGAAACACCGGAAGGGCCAAACATTGGTTTGATAAACTCTTTGGCTGTTTATGCGCGTACTAATGAATACGGATTTTTAGAAACACCGTACAGAGCGGTTAAAGATGGCAAAGTAACCAATAAAATTCAATATTTGTCCGCAATTGAAGAAGGCAGTTTTATTATTGCCCAAGCAAATTCTAAAACGGATGAGTCGGGCACGTTGCAAGATGAGATGGTCTCTTGTCGTTATCAGAATGAATTTACTTTATCGTCACCAGGAAAGGTTCAGTATATTGACGTTTCTCCCAAACAGATAGTTTCTGTAGCTGCGGCGATGATTCCATTTTTAGAACATGATGATGCTAACCGTGCCTTAATGGGTTCGAACATGCAACGTCAGGCTGTACCTACATTAATTGCTCAAAAACCACTAGTTGGAACAGGTATCGAGCGTAAAGTAGCGATGGATTCTGGTGCAACAATAGTTGCAGATAGATCAGGTGTTGTTCATCAAGTAGACGCTTCTCGGATTGTGATAAGGGTTGTTGATAAAGAAACTGAGGCGGGTGAAGCTGGTGTAGATATTTACACTTTAACCAAATATTCACGTTCAAACCAAAATACGTGTATTAACCAAAGACCTTTAGTGAAGCCTGGCGATAAAATTAAAAAAGGTGATGTCATTGCCGACGGTCCGTCTACGGATATTTGTGAATTGGCTCTAGGCCAAAATATGTTAATTGCCTTTATGCCTTGGAATGGCTACAACTTTGAAGATTCAATCCTTATTTCTGAACGTGTTGTTCAAGAAGATAGATACACAACCATTCATATTGAAGAATTAACCTGTGTTGCTCGTGATACTAAACTGGGGTCAGAAGAAATAACTTCTGATATACCTAATGTTAGTGAGTCACTATTATCTAAATTAGATGAAACTGGAATTGTATACGTTGGTGCTGAAGTTGGTCCGGGCGACATTCTAGTTGGAAAAGTGACACCTAAAGGTGAATCACAGCTAACTCCTGAAGAAAAACTATTAAGAGCGATTTTTGGTGAAAAAGCTTCTGATATGAAAGATACATCGTTGCGTGTCGCGTCGGGTAAAACGGGTGTGGTTGTTGATGTGCGCGTATTTAATAGAGATGGCGTAGAAAAAGATGAGCGTTCTTTAGAGATAGAACGAGAAGCCATACGTTTGATTAAAAAAGATTTAGACGATGAATTTAAGATTGTTGAAGGTGATATTTTAGATCGAGCCAAAAACATTGCCTTAAATCAAATTGCTGTATCGGGAGAAGGAATTAACAAAGGCGATAAAGTTTCTAAAACGAATTTGAAAACTATTTCAAATTCAGATTTGTTTGCTATCGTTTTGGATGAAGAGTCTCGCAATATGCAGTTAGAATCACTTGAAAAAGCGATTGAAGACCAGAAAAAAGTGTTCGCTGAACGTTTTAAAGACGAAGAGAAAAAAATTACTTCGGGTGATGATTTGGCTCCAGGTGTTTTGCGTATGGTTAAGGTTTACTTAGCTGTTAAGCGTAGATTACAACCCGGTGATAAAATGGCGGGTCGTCATGGTAATAAAGGTGTAATTTCTCGTATTGTACCTGTTGAAGATATGCCCTATCAAGAAGATGGCACGCCAGTGGATGTTTGTTTAAATCCGTTAGGTGTACCTTCTCGTATGAATATTGGGCAAGTATTAGAAGTTCATTTGGGTTGGGCTGCTAAAGGCATGGGTGAGCGCATCGGTGATATGTTAGATGCAAAAAAGCCTGCCAATGATATACGTAATTATTTAGAAAAAGTTTATAACCATAATGATGAAGTTAAACACGAAGACTTGTCTAAGTTCAACGATGATGAATTAATGGAAATGGCGGAAAACCTTCGTGAAGGTGTACCAATGGCGACACCGGTTTTTGATGGGGCAAGCGAAAAAGAAATTAGACAAATGTTAGAGTTGGCTGAGCTCCCAATTAGCGGTCAAACACGATTAATTGATGGTTGTACGGGCGTACCGTTTGACCGTGAAGTAACCGTTGGAATTATGCACATGTTGAAACTAAACCATTTAGTAGACGACAAAATGCATGCACGTTCTACAGGCCCATATAGTTTGGTTACCCAGCAACCACTTGGTGGTAAAGCTCAGTTTGGTGGGCAAAGATTTGGAGAAATGGAAGTTTGGGCACTGGAAGCATATGGTGCAGCTTATACACTACGTGAAATGCTAACAGTTAAGTCTGATGATGTTAATGGTAGAAACAAAATGTATAAGAGCATTGTAGATGGTGACCATACTATGGATGCAGGAATGCCGGAATCTTTCAATGTATTGTTAAAAGAGATTCGTTCTTTAGGTATAAATATTGAATTAGAAAACAATAGTTAATTTTTAATTGAATCAATAAAAAAACCTAATATAAGACTTAGCAGAGAGAATTGGATATGAAAGATTTATTAAATCTTCTAAAAAAGACAACAGACCACGAAGTAGAATTTGATGCGATTAAAGTAGGATTGGCCTCGCCAGAAGTTATTCGATCTTGGTCATTTGGTGAAGCCAGAAACCATTAACTATCGTACTTTTAAACCAGAACGTGAAGGTTTGTTTTGTGCGAAAATTTTTGGCCCAATAAAAGACTACGAATGCCTATGTGGTAAATATAAGCGCTTAAAACATCGCGGTGTAAAGTGTGAAAAATGTGGTGTAGAGGTAACTCAAACCAAAGTGCGTAGAGACCGTATGGGGCATATAGATTTAGCGACCCCTTGTGCTCATATTTGGTTTTTAAAGTCATTACCTTCGCGTATTGGTTTATTACTTGATATGACGTTGCGTGAAATTGAACGTATTTTATACTTTGAAGCATTTGTTGTAGTTGATCCAGGTATGACTACCTTAGAGCCTTGCCAAGTTTTAACTGATGAGCAGTTTTTAGACGCTTTGGAAGAGTTTGGTGATGAGTTTGATGCGCGTATGGGTGCAGAAGCCATTCAAGACTTATTAAAAGAAATTAATCTTGAAAAAGAAGTGGAAACGCTTCGTGAAGAAATTGACGCAACTAAGTCAGAGACTAAATTAAAGCGTTTATCTAAGCGTTTAAAATTAGCAGAATCTTTTAGGGATTCTGGTAACAAGCCTGAATGGATGGTACTAACCGTATTACCTGTGTTGCCACCAGATTTACGTCCATTAGTGCCGTTAGAAGGTGGACGTTTTGCAACGTCTGATTTAAACGACTTATACCGTCGAGTAATTAACAGAAACAACAGATTGCGTCGTTTATTAGATTTAAATGCTCCAGACATTATCGTTCGTAACGAAAAAAGAATGTTGCAAGAATCTGTAGATGCACTATTAGATAACGGTCGCCGTGGTAGAGCCATTACAGGTTCTAATAAACGTCCGCTTAAATCATTAGCGGATATGATAAAAGGTAAACAGGGTCGTTTCAGATTAAACCTATTAGGAAAACGTGTAGATTATTCGGGAAGGTCTGTAATTGTAGTGGGACCAACATTAAAACTGCATCAATGTGGTTTACCTAAAAAGATGGCTTTAGAGTTATTTAAACCCTATATTTTTAGCAAGTTACAGTTACGTGGTTTAGCTACCACCATTAAAACTGCTAAGAAAATGGTAGAAAATGAAACAACAGAAGTTTGGGACATTCTTGAAGAAGTCGTTGACCAGCATCCGATTTTGTTAAATCGTGCTCCAACGCTTCATCGATTGGGTATTCAAGGTTTTGAACCGGTCCTAATTGAAGGTAAAGCCATTCAATTACACCCATTAGTTTGTTCAGCATTTAATGCCGATTTTGATGGGGATCAAATGGCGGTACACGTTCCTTTATCAATTGAGGCTCAATTAGAAGCCCGTGCATTGATGATGGCAACCAATAATATTTTATCACCCGCAAACGGTGAACCAATCATTGTTCCTTCGCAGGATATTGTATTGGGTTTATATTATATGAGTCGCGGAAAAATAAATGTAAAAGGCGAAGGAATGGCTTTTTCATCGTTAGATGAACTGGATAAGGCTATTGAGCTTAAGTTCTGTAGCTTGCAGGCTACAGTCACGGTAAATATTGAGCAAAAAGAAGTTGATGATGCTGGTGAGCTAACGACGCAAACTGTACGTGTAAAAACGGTTGCTGGCCGTGCATTATTAACTAGAATACTTCCACCAAATATTCCTTTTAAATATGTTGATTGCGACATGAATAAAAAGAATATTTCTAAGCTAATTGATGCTTGTTATCGATTAAGTGGATTAAAAGAAACGGTCATGTTTGCTGATCAGCTTATGTATATGGGCTATCGCTACGCGACAGTTGCGGGTATTTCTATCTGTGTTAACGACATGGCAATTCCTGATGCTAAATACACCATTGTTGCTAGCGCAGAAGAAGAAGTAAAAGAGATTCAGCTTCAGTATGAGTCCGGCTTAGTTACTAACGGTGAAAGATACAATAAAGTTATTGATATTTGGTCTCATGCAAATGACCAAGTAGCAAACGCTATGATGGAAGGCCTAGGTAAAGAAATAGTTAAAGATAAAGATGGTAATGATGTTCAGCAGAACTCATTTAACTCTATTTATATGATGGCAGATTCTGGTGCTCGTGGTTCTCCTGCTCAAATTCGTCAGTTAGCGGGTATGCGTGGTTTGATGGCTAAGCCAGACGGATCGATTATTGAAACGCCAATTACTGCTAACTTCCGTGAAGGCTTAAACGTACTACAATATTTTATTTCTACTCATGGTGCGCGTAAAGGTTTAGCTGATACCGCACTTAAAACTGCTAACTCGGGTTACTTAACGCGTCGTTTAGTAGATGTTGGTCAAGATCTTGTTGTCACCGAAGAAGATTGTGGTACGACTAAGGGTTTAATGATGACACCGATTATTGAAGGTGGAGATGTTGTCGAACCGTTAAGTGAGCGTGTATTAGGTCGTGTTGTTGCAGCTGATGTGATAAATATTTCTACAGGTGAAATTGTTGCACCAGTAGGCACATTATTAGATGAAGACTGGTTGGTTGAGTTGGAAAAAAACAGTGTTGATGAAGTGTTGGTAAGAACGACGATTAGTTGTCAAACACGTTTTGGTGTTTGCCAAAAATGTTATGGACGTGACTTAGCTCGTGGTGACTTGATTAATATTGGTGAGGCAGTAGGTGTTATTGCTGCACAGTCAATTGGTGAGCCAGGTACACAGCTAACCATGAGAACATTCCACATTGGTGGTGCTGCAAGTAGAGCGGCGGCTATATCAAGCGTAGAAGTTAAAAACTCAGGCTCTATTCGCTTCCATAACGTTAAGAGTATTAAAAATAAAGAAGGCAAATTGTTGTCTGTTTCACGCTCTGGTGAAATCAGTGTTATTGATCAACATGGTAGAGAAAAAGAAAGGTACCGTGTTCCTTATGGTGCTGTTTTAGAATTGAAAGATGGTTCTAAAGTTAAATCTGGAAAAATCGTAGCTAATTGGGATCCGCACACACATCCAATTATTACCGAGGTAGAGGGTACGGCTAACTTTGTAGAGTTTATTGAGGGTGTAACCGTCGATAAACAAACAGATGACATTACAGGAATATCTTCAACAGTAATTATTGAAGCTAAGCAACGTTCATCTACGGGTAAAGATATGCGTCCAAGCATTCGTTTAGTAGATGATAACGGTGATCATGTTTGCTATTCAGGTACTGATATTCCTGCTCAATATGTCTTACCAGGTGAGGCCATTGTTAACTTGTTAGATAATGTTAAAGTTGAAATTGGTGACATTATTGCAAGAATCCCTCAAGAGTCTTCTAAGACACGTGATATTACAGGTGGTTTACCTCGTGTAGCTGACATGTTTGAGTCACGAAAGCCTAAAGAAGCTGCGATTATGGCAGAAAAGTCTGGGACAGTGAGTTTTGGTAAAGAAACTAAAGGTAAGCAGCGTTTAGTTATCACTATGCATGATGGTGAGCATTATGAAGAGCTTATTCCTAAGTGGCGTAATATTAATGTCTTTGAAGGAGAGCAAGTTGAACAGGGAGAAGTAATTGCTGATGGAGAAATGAGTTCACAGGATATATTGCGTCTTAAAGGTGTTACAGCGTTAGCTAATTACATGGTTCAAGAAATCCAAGATGTATACCGTTTGCAGGGTGTAAAAATTAACGATAAACACATCGAAGTTATTATTAGACAGATGTTAAGAAAAGTAATTATCACCGATTCTGCAGATACAAAGTTAATTAAAGGTGAGCAAATTGATTTAGCCAGAGTAAGAGTGGTCAATGATAAGGCGATAGAAGAAGGCAAAAAACCTGCTACTTATAATCGTGTTTTATTGGGTATTACAAAAGCATCGTTAGTGACTGAATCGTTTATATCTGCAGCATCGTTCCAAGAAACCACCAGAGTATTAACTGAGGCGGCAGTAAATGGAACGAGTGATAGTCTTCGAGGATTAAAAGAAAACGTAATTGTTGGGCGTTTAATTCCTGCTGGAACAGGACGCTCTCATCATGAGAAAAAACGTATTGAAAAAGAAGAAGCAAAAAATCTTTTTAAGCAAGAAATGACAATAGAAACAGCAAAAACGGAAGAAGTTTCAGGCTAATCTATAGCATTATTTTATCTTATAGATAGTTCTTGACTATGAGGCGTGAAATCTCTAAAATTACGCCTCTTTTTACTGGACAATAAACGCCAGTAAAAGAATTTGCGTTTAGAGAATAAGCAAGGGGTCGACGTTTTGCCCCCTTATTTTTTAATAAGAATCAAATTAATTATGATTCGTTTTTAAAAATTGCCCAAATTTTTTTGGAGTATTTGAATGGCAACAATAAATCAATTGGTTCGTAAGCCGCGTAAGCGCAAAACCGAAAAAAGTAATGTTCCTGCATTAGAGGCGTGTCCTCAACGACGTGGTGTTTGTACTCGCGTATATACAGCAACCCCTAAAAAGCCAAACTCAGCTATGCGTAAAGTTGCTCGTGTTCGCTTAACAAGCGGATATGAAGTTTCTTCATACATTGGTGGTGAAGGTCACAACCTTCAAGAGCACTCGGTTATCCTGATTCGCGGTGGTAGAGTTAAAGATTTACCCGGTGTGAGGTATCACACTGTACGTGGAACACTAGATACACAAGGTGTTGATGGCAGAAGACAAGGTCGTTCCAAATATGGAACTAAGCGTCCTAAAAAATAAGGTAGAGAACTGAGATGGCAAGAAGAAGAGTAATACCAAAAAGAACGATACTTCCAGATCCAAAGTTTGGAAGTTTGAAATTAGCAAAGTTCGTTAATATGATAATGAAACACGGTAAAAAAGCGGTTGCCGAGCGCATCCTATATGGTGCGATTGATATTATTATAGAAAAGGGAAATGAAAACCCTGTCGAATTAATAGATGCTGCTTTAGATAATGTTGCTCCTGCGGTTGAGGTTAAGTCTCGCCGTGTAGGTGGTGCTACTTATCAAGTGCCTATCGAAGTTCGTGCAAGCCGTCAGGGTGCATTAGCAATGAGATGGACTATCGATGCTGCTCGAAATCGTGGTGAAAAGAACATGACAAAGCGTTTAGCGGGTGAATTGATGGATGCTGCCGAAAGTCGTGGCTCTGCATTTAAAAAGAAAGAAGATGTTCATAGAATGGCTGAAGCGAATAAGGCATTTGCTCATTACCGCTGGTAAGTAGTTTTAATGGCCAGAGGCACGCCTATAGATAGGTATCGTAATGTGGGTATTATGGCTCATATCGATGCTGGCAAAACAACAACAACTGAACGTATTTTATTTTATACGGGCGTTTCGCATAAGATCGGCGAAGTTCATGATGGTGCAGCCACTATGGACTGGATGGAGCAAGAGCAGGAGCGAGGTATAACCATAACTTCTGCTGCTACTACTTGTTTTTGGAAAGGAATGGCTCAACAATTTGATGAGCACCGTATCAATATAATTGATACGCCAGGGCATGTTGATTTTACTATAGAAGTTGAACGGTCTTTAAGAGTGCTTGATGGGGCTGTTGCTGTTTTTTGTGCTGTTGGTGGTGTAGAGCCACAGTCTGAAACGGTATGGCGGCAGGCTGATAAGTATAAAGTGCCTAGGATAGCTTTTGTCAATAAGATGGACAGAACGGGCGCTGATTTTTATTGGGTTATCGATCAGTTAAAAGAAAGATTGGGTGCTAATACGGTTGCTTTGCAATTACCCATAGGTTCTGAAGAAGAATTTGAAGGTGTTGTTGATTTATTAAAAATGAAAGCCATTTATTGGGATGAAAAATCTAAAGGAATGGAATTTATTGAGAAAGAGATACCTGATAATTTACTAAAAAAGGCCGAAGAGTATAAAGAGTCTTTGATGGAGGCGGTTGCCGAGGCCAATGAAGAATTAATGGATAGGTATTTAGAAGACGGTGTTTTGTCTTTTGATGATCTGACCAAAGGTTTGCGATCACTGGTGCTAGCCAATGAGGTAGTGCCGGTTTTATGTGGCTCAGCTTTTAAAAATAAAGGAGTGCAGGCAGTTTTAGATGCTGTTTTGCAATATTTACCTTCTCCGGTTGATAGGGGTGCGGTTGGCGGGGCGCTAGAACAAGCTGATATTAAGCGAAAGCCTTCAGATGAGGAGTCGTTTTCGGCATTGGCTTTTAAAATTGCGACCGATCCTTTTGTTGGTGTACTTACTTTCTTTAGGGTCTATTCTGGGGTTTTGAAGGTCGGTGATTCCGTTTATAACGCTACTAAAGGCAAAAAAGAGCGGGTTGGAAGGTTGCTTCAAATGCACTCTAACGACAGAGAAGATATTAAAGAAGTTCGTGCAGGGGATATTGCAGCTGCAGTTGGTTTTAAAGGGGTGTCAACAGGGGACACCCTGTGTGACTTTAAAAACCAAATTGTTTTAGAGAATATAGTTTTTCCTGAACCTGTTATCTCTATAGCAGTTGAGCCCAAGACAGCGGGTGATCAAGACAACATGGCTAATGCGCTAAATAAATTGGCGCAAGAGGATCCGTCTTTTAAAGTAAAGGTTGATGAGGACTCTGGTCAAACGATTATTTCTGGAATGGGCGAGCTTCATTTAGATATTATCGTAGATAGGATGAGGCGTGAATTTAAAGTTGACGCCAATATTGGTACGCCGAGAGTGTCGTATAGAGAGACCATTGGTAAGGCTAGTGAATTTGAGAGTAAATTTATTAGAGAGGCTGGTGGTAGAGGTCAATATGGACATGTTGTATTAAAGTTTAAACCTTCACCACAAGGAGAGGGTAATAGGTTTATCAATGAAATTGTTGGTGGGGTTATTCCTAAAGAGTTTATTCCAGCGGTAGAAAAAGGAGTAATGGAGCAGTTAGAAAACGGAGTTTATGCGGGTTACCCAGTGGTTGATGTAGAGGTTACCGTGTTTGATGGCTCATATCATGAAGTAGATTCTAATGACATGGCTTTTCAGGTGGCAGCGTCAATGGGTGTAAGGGATGGGCTTTTAGCTTCTTCACCAATGTTATTAGAGCCAATTATGGCTGTAGAAATAGTTACTCCAGAAGGTTACATGGGTGATGTCATTGGGGATATAAATAGAAGGCGTGGTTTGGTGTTTGGCATGGAAGATTGTCCAGGTGGTAAACAGATAAAGGCAGAAGTGCCTTTATCTGAAATGTTTGGGTATGCGACGGGTTTGCGTTCTGCAACGCAGGGTCGTGCATCATATACAATGAGTTTTGAAAAATATTCTGAGGCATCGCAAGCTGTAACAAAAGCAGTGGTTAATGGTACCTTTTAAGTAAATTAAGAAAGAGAAAAGTAATGTCAAAAGAAAAATTTGAACGTAATAAACCCCATGTCAACGTGGGCACAATT
>CAZPSE010000041.1:0-5857 GCA_964589575.1 uncultured Gammaproteobacteria bacterium
CGGGCATTCAAAACGAACTGTTTTTTGCAGACAACACCAAAATGTTATACGGCGACGGGCAAAAAGCGGTGGCAGAGTTGATAGCGGGAATTAAGTCTTTAGAAGAATAAGTATTATCACTATGAGGGCAATACTCATTTTGCCTTCATGTTGTTTGCTTTTAAAAATGGTAGCTTAGGTGTTTTAAATTAATTTAAGCTTCGGTATAAATTGAAAATCTTTTGTGTTGTAAGTAAACAATTGGCAATTGTAATGTAAGCAACTGGCTGCAATAAGAGCGTCTGGTATATCTAAAGTGTGGCTTTTAGCAAATGACACTATTAATTTATTCGAGATTGTAGAAATATTTTCATTGATTAAAAGCATTTCAAAATTAGCAATAAATTGTTCAATTTGTTTGCTTTCTTTTTTATTTCTGGCTCCAATTATTAGCTCCATTGCCGTTATGCTAGAAATGGCTAAAGGCTGTTTAAAACTAGAAACTTGCTCGATTGTTTGAGAATTGTTTTTAAGAACTTCAATTAATACATTGGTGTCTAGGCAAATCACTTCCATGCTTTGGATCGAATCGTTTTTTGGTCAATGTCATAATCTTGCCAAATAGTAGAAAATTCAGAAAAGTTGATAGATTGAGTCTTTTTATTTTTTATTTCTTTTTCTAAAACATCTCTAATATAAGCAGACACAGACACGTTAGAAATTTTAGCTGTTTGTTTTAATTTGTTGAAAAAACTTTCTTCAAAATATATTTGTGTTCTGTGCATAACCACCTCTTTATATACATTAAAACTATACATCGTTTTAAAATAAAAACACACTTTTTTACTAAAAAGTTATTTGATTGTATGAGCCGAAAACACCATTCCATTTAAATAATGCTGTGTAATAGGAGCTTCTAAACCCGCATTACAAAACAATTCAGTAATAACATCATTGTCCATTTTAGGTGCAAACGTATTCCAGCGGTTTAATATCGCCGCAAAAAACCCAGACAGTTTAAGTGAAATGGATAGTTGTCTAAAGTATTAACGGTTAGGTTACCATTTTTAAAAAAGAAAAAATCTCACAAAACTTTAAAAGGTTACCCAACCGTACCGCCAATGACCGAATATAAACTAACAAGCCAAGGGGAAAAACTAACCGCCGTGTTATACGCCATGGCCGATTTTGGCGCGCAGCTAAAGGCTATAAGTTATCTTTACGTGTTTCGTTTAACTGTGTAAAAACATGCTCATTACTACTAATAAACTCGTCTATGGTTTGGCTTTTAGCCATTTTGGTAAATGGCGGTAACATTACGCTAGAAACAGGAAAGGATAAATTTAATGTTTCTTCGCTATATTCAATTATATAAAAAGACGAAACGTGAATGCTTAATGACACTATAAATGCCATTGAATAAGTGGTTTTAATATTAGGCCAAAAAAACATGCTAAATTTTATTAACAAAAATACTTGTATAAAACTGATGAAATATTCAAAAAACTGATTGAGTAAAATATTACTGGAGTTGTATTCAATTAAACCAACAAGTGGCATTATTAGTAAAGCACCTAGGGTGATAATTGAGGTAATGACGATTTGTGTTTCGAAATGGTGATGATGGGTAAAACGGCGTGCAATGGACGACCAAAATAATGCCCAAATAAATACAAATGTAATTTGCCCAACGGCAACCTGTATTGGCACTGTCCAGGTTAAATCAACGGAGTTGAAAAAATACTCATACAAAACAAAAATACTGCCCAGTAGTAACAGCGCAACTTTGGGTACGGTCTTTTTTCTGTTGCCGTGCAACATCCAGCTGGATAATAAAAATTTTCGGGTTTTTTCAATGGGGCTACTTTTAGATAACACGGACAATAACGAGTTGCCAATGGTTAATTTATCTCCCGCGTTTATGGCCGTTTTTGTGGTTATTTGCTGGCTGTTTAGTAAAACAGGGTTGATGTGTTGAATAATGTCAACATACCACTGTTGCTCTTCTAAAATAAACTGTATTTGTTGTTCCGCAATAAAAGGGTCACTTAATACTACATCGTTGTTGTACCCTCGCCCTACGGTGATAGCCTGGCTAGTAGAACGAACCAGTTGTGCGTTGTGGTTTTGAGGGTTATTTAAAGCAATGATTAGTTCTTCCATTTTATATTCTCCATCATTGTGCTAAATAATAAGTTGCTTTTTTCTTGGCTTATTCCTGTTGCGCGTATTCTTACTTTCATCGCGCTGTCGTACTCGTCTACCTGCATTAATAGTAAGTTTACGTCGTAAAGATTGCGGTGTTTTTTATATGCTCTAGTGCATTGAGATGCTTTCCAGTCGCGTTCGTCAATGTTTATAAATTGACTGAAACATTTGTATTTTGTGACGTTTTCATCGTCGTTTTTCTCTAATGTTTTATGTGTAAACTCATCTTCTAAAACTTGATAAAACTGAAAAGCATTTAAGTGCTTACTTTTAATCCAATAATAATGATAATCAAACCCACCTGTGTAATTCTCATCGTTGAGAAAAATCTTATCGGTAGATTCACAATGTTGATGAACTTGCACAAATTTGGCGTCTTTTTCATTTTCGGTATGTCCCCAACATTTTAAAGAAGGGCTGAGCTTTTTAGGCATTAACCAATGGCCAAAAGGCTCTTTTAGCAATTGTTTATTAAAAAGTCCGTCAAAGTATTGGTCTTGATCGGTCAATAAAGAAGAAGTGATTTTTTCTTTATAAATATTTGCGTCTACAGTACTAAAATAATCATTGTCGGACATGAGTGTTTGCAAATGGCTTACTGGCACTAAAAAACTTAATTGGCCACCACTTTTTTGAACATTGATGCCAATAATTTCACCGTTTGTATTAAAGGCAGGGCCACCCGACATGCCAGAATTTAACGAGCCAGAAAATAATATTTTTCTAAACCGAGACAGTTCTACTACGCCGTTATAAGTGCCTTCAATAATGGTCATCCCTAAATCATGGGGTATGCCCATAGCATAAAGGCGGTCACCTTTTGAAAGCGGTTTGTTGTTTAAAGCAAAAAATGCTTTATTGGTGGTCGATATTTTTAATAACGCCAAGTCATGCACAACATCAAAATTAAGTAATTGCGCGGGGATAGACTGACCACTGGCATTGACAACATCTAAATAATATTTGTTGGGTTTGTTAACAAAAGAAGATACAACATGATAGTTGGTTGCTAATTTTCCATTGTTATTAACTAAAAACCCAGAACCATAACTGTAACGTTTGCCCGATGCGGCATCGATTACCCGAACCTGAAAGACTTGCTTTTTATTGCTTTCAAATAACAGTGTGGCTTGGGTAGTAGCATTAGCTGTAAAAGAAAAGCTATAAATTAAAATGAAAAGTAGGGAAGTGAATTGAAAACTCATAAATTCCTTTTATATTTTAGGTATTTAGTAATATATAGTTTATTGATTTTAATTGTTAATTACTTGCTAAAACACCTTTTTTATCGACCCCTTGCCTACGTAAACGTAGCTATGTATAAGCGCATGTAAAGCGCAAGAAAACAAGCCTAAATGGATGTAGGTATACCGTATGCAGAGCGCATGAGGAAGGCGATAATGAATGATTCTATACAAAGTTACAAGAGCAAACTACAGATAGTTTTTACTCTTGCTATATAATGGCACCAATGACAACACGCTATTTTTCCATCGCGATAGATATTCCGCTCAATCAAACGTTTACCTACTCATGTGAAAAAATCAACGACTCTGACCCTATTGAAAATGCTGTTGAAAATGTGGTGGGGTGCCGTGTTTTAGTGCCGTTTGGTAAAACGCAAAAATTGGCGATAGTGTTAGACGAGCAAAAACAGCCCGATTTTGATTTAGAAAAAATAAAACCGATAGATAAGTGGTTAGACAAAACCTCTATTTTAGATAAAGAATTAATAGATTTAATAAAGTGGGCGGCGGCGTATTATTTATACCCCTTGCCTGCCTCTTTATTTACCTTGTTGCCCAGTTATTTTAGAAAAGCGAAAGCCCAGCAAGATTTGTACGGGCGGGTATTTAGCTTAAATACCCAACCAAACAATGAAGCCCTTAGCGCGTTAAAGCGCGCAAAAAAACAGCAATTACTTTTTGATTGTTTTACCAATACCAAAATAACCTTAGCGCAATTAAAAGCGTTGCCCCAATACAGCGCACCGGCTTTAAAGCAATTGCTACAAAAACAACTACTGGTAGAAAGCAAACAGTTTGTAGTACCCAGTTATAACGCACCTAAATTGGTTGATTTTTTACCATTAAATTCGCAACAAAAACAAGCCTATCAAACCCTACATAACAAGCTAAACCGCTTTAACGTATTTTTATTAGAAGGCGTAACAGGTAGCGGTAAAACCGAGGTTTACCACCACATAATAAAAGACGTTTTAGCCCAGCAAAAACAAATATTACTATTAGTGCCAGAAATTGGCCTAACACCGCAATTATTAAGCCGATTGCGCGAACGCTTTGGCGAAGGTGTGTATTGTTTACATTCAGAAATGGCAGACAAGCAACGCGCAACCGTGTGGTTAAGTTGTAAAACAGACAAGCTTAAAATACTGGTGGGTACACGTTCTTCTTTGTTTTCTCCGTTTAAAAATTTAGGCTTAATTATTGTAGACGAGGAGCATGACAACTCGTTAAAACAAGAAAAAGGCTTTAGATACCACGCGCGTGATTTGGCCATAATGTTGGCACAACGCAAACAAATACCCATCGTTTTAGGCACGGCAACCCCCAGTTACGAAAGTTACGAAAACCTTAAAAAAGACCATTATTTTCATTTAAAACTAACCGAACGTGCGGGTGTGGCAAAAAAACCTAAAATGAAACTGGTCGACTTATACAAGGGGTCGACGCAGGAGGGCATTTCTGACCGGTTATTGCCGATTATAAAAAAACATTTAGACAATAAAAATCAGGTGATGTTTTACATTAACCGTCGTGGCTTCTCGCCGGTACTAATGTGCGAGGCATGCCGATGGATGAAAGACTGTGAGCGGTGCGACAGCCACATGACCATGCACAATAACGCACAAACTTTTTTTAAAATGAAGTGCCACCACTGCGGCAGCCAAGCACCCGTGCCAAAAAAATGCCCAAGCTGTGGCGATGAAAACATTGTAGCTGTTGGCCAAGGTACAGAACGCATAGAAAGTTATTTGGCAACGGTGTACCCCGATAAAAAAATAATTCGCATTGATCGCGACAGTACGTCTAAAAAACAAGCCCTGCAAGACAAGCTGGCGCAAATTAATAATGGCGAGGCCGATATATTAATAGGTACACAAATGTTGGCCAAAGGGCATCATTTTAAAGACGTAACCTTAGTGATTGTTTTAAATGCAGACAGCGGTTTATACTCTGGCGATTACCGCGCGTTTGAACAAACCGCACAACAAATAATACAAGTAGCAGGGCGCGCAGGGCGCGAAAAAAAGCTGGGTGAAGTGTTTATACAAACCCAATTTGTACAAAATGAAATGTTACGTAAATTAGTGCGCGAAGGTTACGAAAGTTGCGCCAAACAAAACAGGTTAGAACGTATGGCGGCGGGTTTTCCCCCTGCTTCGCGCTGTATATTGGTACGCGCAGAAAATTTTGATTTTAATATGGCGTGGGATTTTTTAACCAATATTGCGCAGTATTGTCAGTCCATCAACGCAAAACAGGTACGGGTATTGGGGCCTGCAATAGCACCAATAGAGCGCATTGCGGGCAAGTACCGTTTGCAATTATTGCTTATGTCTAACCAGTATTCGCCGTTGCGCGGTGTGGCAAGTTTAATGGTTAAAGAGTTGCATAAGGGCAGTTTTGGACGAAAGGTGCGGTGGTCT
>CAZPSE010000041.1:5957-14594 GCA_964589575.1 uncultured Gammaproteobacteria bacterium
GTTAAATTTCTTGTTTTGTTTCGCCATCAGCTTCACCTTCAGCTTTACTTTCATCGCCAGTAATCATGCCTTTGGTGCTTTCGTAAAGTTCTTTTCCAGAATCTAACCATCCGTCTTTATTTTCGTTAATAAAATTAGCCGTGCCGTCATAAGCATCACCGGCTGTTTCTGTTACGCTAGCCATAGCGGATGATGCTTTTTCTTTTGCGCTTGCCCACCAGTCTGCGCTGGCAACATTGCTAAAAAGTAAAAGGGTCAAACTAAGTAATAACGTTTTCATTTAAGTTACCTTATCTTTTAAAAAATTTCTAATTTCGGGTCTATTGCCTTCAAATATAACACGTTCTCGCTTTTGCGATAACTGATATTGATACATAGGATCATAGTAGCCGACCATTAATTCTTCAATCCAACTGTGCCAATCGTTCTCGTCGTTATGTTTAATGGCTTTAGTTAATTTGCCCTGTAAAGATTGAAAACGTTCAGGCCCTAGGCGTTTTTTTATTCGTTCTTGTGCATCAAAAACATAAGTCGCAAAGTGCAATTCGCCATCTTGTTTACCCAGCGTATCGTTAGCACTTTTACGAA
Organism: uncultured Gammaproteobacteria bacterium; assembly: GCA_964589575.1. Lineage (GTDB taxonomy): Bacteria > Pseudomonadota > Gammaproteobacteria > QNFE01 > CAZPSE01 > CAZPSE01. The sequence goes on from CAZPSE010000041.1 coordinate 6,546, forward strand.
TGCCCTCCACATAATCTTGAAAAATATTATTAACGCGGTACTCTAACGTTTCGTGCAATAAAACAATGGGCGATGCTTTTAGTTTGCCCACCAAAGGTTGGGGGATAGACAAAATACCCACGCGGTTGCCTTCATCTTCGACTATGTACGACCCTTGTAAATGCCGTTTTTTTAACATGTCTATGCTTAGGCTGTTTTCAAAGGCAATCGGTTTGGGTTGCGGTGTCATCTCGTGCCCAAAGCTAGAGCCTTTATGGTTGGCCAAACCTTCTAAATCGAGGTGTTTTTTATATTCGTGAATAAAGTGCGTTTTACCAATGCCGGTTAAACCCGAAAGGGTAATAAAGTTTTGTCGGTCAGTTTGCTGCGCAAGGCTATCTATTAAAAAACGTCTAAGGGCTTTATAACCGCCTTTTACACGGTTTATTTGTATGCCGTTTTCGTGCAACCACATTTGCGATATTTGCGAACGCATACCGCCCCTAAAACAATACATAACGGCATTGGGGTTTTGTTTTACAAAGGTTTTCCAAGCATCAATACGTTGCTGTTTTTGCTTGCCACTAACTAAGTCATTGCCCAGTTTTATCGCTTCTTTTTGTCCCTGCTGTTTATAACAAGTACCAATCAACTCACGTTGTTTATTGTCCATTAAGGGCAAGCTTTTGGCAAAAGGGTAAGCACCTTCATCAAACTCGCACGGTGCGCGCAGGTCAATCATAGGTGTATCTTGCGTTAATAAATCTAAGTAATTGTCTATAACGGGTAAGTCGCCCAGCCAGTTTTCTGCAAGTTCGGGGAAGACATCTAATATAGGGTTGGACAAGGTTGCAGTCTCACAATTTTTGATGCCGTATGATACCACGCTAAGGAAGCCCTGAATAACTGGCTAAAGCATGGTTAAAAATTTAATCTTGGTCAGTATATAAACATTGGCATTATACTAATAGCGCTAAGCCTTGCTTGTTCACAGCTTTATCGTGAACAAGCAAGGCTTATCAAGCGGATTATTGGAGTGTTATCAGATAACGTTATCAGCTGTCGCTTGTAAGCATCGTCGCAAATAAGTAAATTCGGTTATAATACGGCGTTTTAGCCAAAACGCACAAACCATGTCTAAACCATCCCTAAGTTATAAAGATGCCGGTGTCGATATTGATGCAGGTAACGCCCTAATTGAAAGAATCAAACCCATTGTTAAAAAAACCAATCGCCCCGGTGTAGTGGGTGGTTTGGGTGGTTTTGGTGGGCTGTTCGAGTTACCGCTAGATCGCTATAAAAACCCAATGTTAGTGTCGGGTACAGACGGTGTGGGTACTAAATTAAAACTGGCGATAGATTTAGGCATACACGATACCATTGGCATAGATTTAGTAGCCATGTGCGTAAACGATATTTTAGTGGCAGGGGCAGAACCCTTATTCTTTTTAGATTATTACGCAACAGGTAAATTAGATTTAGACGTAGGCACGGCAATAATAAGCGGCATTGCAGAAGGTTGCATACAGTCGGGCGCGGCATTAATTGGTGGCGAGACTGCCGAAATGCCAGGCTTGTACAGCGAAGGCGACTACGACTTAGCAGGCTTTAGCGTAGGCATAGTAGAAAAAGACAAAGTAGTAACGGGCGACAACGTAAAAGATGGTGATGTTATTTTAGGTTTGGCCTCTACCGGGCCGCATTCCAACGGTTACTCTTTAGTGCGTAAAGTAATAGAGGTTTCGGGCGCATCGTTAGACCAAGCGTTTGACGGCACGACTTTAGGCAAAGCACTATTAGCACCCACCCGCATATACGTAAAATCCCTTTTAAACACCGTACAAGCAGGTAAAGTAAACGCGCTTTGCCACGTAACGGGTGGCGGTTTAACCGAAAACTTACCACGCGTATTGCCAAAAGGCATGCAAGCGGTCATCTCAAAATCATCGTGGACACGCCCAGCAGTATTTGATTGGTTACAAGAAAACGGCAACATAGAAGACGGCGAATTATTACGCACCTTTAACTGTGGCATTGGCATGGTAGTGGTGGTGTCTAAAACAAACGAAGCCGAGGTGATAGCAGCCTGTGAAAAAGGTGGCGAAAAGGTTAATAGAATTGGTGTGATACAAAACTTAACCGATGGCGACGTAGTAATATTTAACGACTAATTTTCAGGCTAATGAAAAACATTGTTGTATTAATATCGGGTGGTGGTTCAAACCTACAAGTGTTGATAGATGCTGTTGCCAATGGCGACATAGCGGCAAATATTTTGGCGGTAATCAGTAATAAAAAAGATGCTTACGGGTTGGTCAGGGCAAAAAAAGCAGGCATTAAAACCATCGTAGTAGAATCAAACAAAGCAATGAGCCGAGAAGAGTACGACGCAAAACTACTGGATTTCGTCGACCCCTTGGGTGCCGACTTAATTGTTTTGTCGGGTTTTATGCGTATTTTAACAGCACAATTCGTTAATTATTATCATCAAAAAATGCTTAACATCCACCCTTCATTATTGCCCCTTTACAAAGGCTTGCACACCCACCAAAAAGCCATAGATAATGGTGATAAATACCATGGTGCCAGCGTACACTTTGTAACGCCAAAGCTGGATGATGGCCCTGTTGTACTGCAAGCCAAAGTAGCTGTTTTAAAAAATGATAATGCAGAAACCTTAGCTAAAAGAGTGTTGAAACAAGAGCATATTATTTACCCAAAAGCCATTAGCTGGTTTTGTGAAGAGCGACTTAAATTTAAAAATAATGGTTTGTATTTAGATGCAAAGGAACTGCTTGAGCCAAAAGTAATCTACACAAGCAATAAACCCTAGTTCTCATATAGAAAATATAAAAATTAGGGATAAATAAAAAACCGAGAACAAGCATGAAATTATTTTTTTTACTAAGTAGCCTAATATTTGCAAACGTTAGCGTTGCAGGTGTTGCGCCCTTTCATATAAAAATGGCACTGGGTAATGACCACATTGCGGTTGCCGAGGCAGAAATACGTTTTGAGCCCAATGCAGAACACTATAAAATACAAACAAATACCCGGCTAGTTGGTTTTTATGCTTTTTTAAAACAAGATAAAATTGCAGAAACCACACTATTGAAAAAAGGCGAAAACCAATATTTACCGTATCAATATGATTTTAAGCAAACCAACAGCAACGACAATAAAACCCTTCACTATGAATGGGACTATAAAAATAAAAAAGTGTATCAAACACGCAACGGTAAAAAACAAATAGTACCGCTGTATAACAATGCTTACGATACCAATTCGATAATTTTAGGCTTTTCTAGTTGGTTAAAAGATACGGTAGAAAATAACAAAGCAAAAGGTGGCACTAAAACTTTTTATTTCCATAGTAAAAAAGGAGCAACACAAACCACCTATAAAATGGGTAAGGAAGAAACGTTATCTTTACCGTATGGCACGGTTAAAGCAGTAAAGTTTTACCCTGTAAATTCTAAAAAAGGTGAAAACGGATTTACCTTTTGGATTTCGGCAGAAAAAGGCTATATTCCAGTAAAATACGTAAAAAAAGAAAATGGAAAAGTTAAAGTTAAGGTTGAATTGAAAAAAATATATTAGGAAATGCAATGATAAAAGACCATAAAACAGTGAAAAGTGTTGAAAAAATGGGCGACGTGCTCGTCGAACTGTTTCACTTAACTGGGTTGTTTTTAATTTTAGGTGTGATTACTTGGGCTGCATTTGCCGAGTTTTTTAATATCGTGGCAAGAGGACAAGCTACGCTATCAGACATTTTACTGCTATTTATATACTTAGAATTAGGTGCGATGATTGGTATTTATTTTAGAACACATAAATTACCTGTACGTTTTTTAATTTACATTGCCATTACCGCGCTTACCCGTCACTTAACGGTAGACATGAAAAGTATGAGTGACTATGCAATATTTACCGCTACAGGTTCAATACTAATCCTTACTTTAGCGGTGCTGGTGTTAAAGTTTACCCAAAAAAAATACGGTATTATTGAAAAGAGAACCATATAATGCAGTCGGTCGATTGCATTATATTATGCGGTACATTATTAACGGTAAATCATCAAAACAAAGTTTATCAAAATTATGCCCTTGTAATAAATGATGGTTTAATTGTTGCGGTTACAACCCAAAAACAAGCACAAAAAAAATACCAAACAGACGACTGGGTAGACTGCAAAAACCAAGTGGTTATGCCCGGTTTTATTAATGCCCACACGCATGCTGCCATGTCTTTATTTAAAGGCTTAGCGGACGATTTGCCATTAATGGACTGGTTAGAAAACCATATATGGCCAGCCGAAGCCAAACACGTTAATGAAAAATTTGTAAAACAAGGCACAGAATTAGCCATAGCAGAAATGATAAAAAGTGGCACAACCTGCTTTAACGATATGTATTTTTACCCCGATATTGCAGCCCAAGTGGCACAACAAACGGGTATGCGCGCAGGTATTGGTTTAATTATTTTAGAGTTTCCAACCGTATGGGCAGACAATGCCGACGAGTATTTACAAAAAGCCATAGAAATACAAGACCAATACAAAGGTCACAATATAATCCATACCAACCTTGCACCCCATGCACCCTATACGGTGTCAGACGAATCCTTTAAACGCATTGCCACCTACGAAAACGAGTTAGAAATACCCATAGTTATCCACCTGCACGAAACCGAGTTTGAAATACAACAAGCCCTAAAAGAAACCGGTAAACGCCCAATAGAACGCCTGCACAACCTTGGCATAATCAGCCCTGCATTAACCGCGGTACACATGACGCAGCTTAACGAGCTAGAAATACAATTATTAGCCAAACAAAATGCCAATGTGGTGCATTGTCCGCACTCTAACCTAAAACTTGCCAGCGGTTTTTGCCCTGTTGATAAGCTGCAACAAGCGGGCATTAATGTCGCCATTGGCACAGACGGCTCCGCCTCTAGCAACACCTTAGACATGATGCGCGAAATGCAAAGTGCCGCATTATTAGCCAAAGGCGTAGCTAAAAATGCCAAAGCCGTAACCGCCACACAAGCAATACGCATGGCAACCATTAATGGTGCAAAAGCGTTAGGCATAGAAAGCATTACAGGTTCTATAGAAGTGGGCAAGTCAGCCGACATTATTTCTATCAATTTAGACACAATACAATCTCAACCGCTTTACAATGCAGAATCGCAAATAGTTTATGCCTGCCAGTCTAACCAAGTACGCAATACCTGGGTGCATGGTAAAATGCTAATGAAAGATAGAAAATTACAAACCATTAACGAACAACAAGTCATTAAAAACGCAAAAGTATGGCAAGCGCAGGTAACCCAATGAACGCAACGGCACAAACAATCGACCACCATATAAACGTAGACCCCGACGAAATAGCCAAGTTTGAAGCGTTAGCATCACGCTGGTGGGATCCAGAAAGCGAGTTTAAACCCCTGCACGACATAAACCCGTTAAGGTTAGGTTTTATAGAAGACCATTGCGAAGGCTTAACAGGTAAAGTGGCGGTAGATGTGGGTTGTGGTGGCGGAATATTGTCAGAATCTATGGCGAAAAAAGGCGCAACCGTAACCGGTATAGATATGGGCAAAGCACCACTAACGGTAGCGCAATTACACGCAATGGACGCAGGCGTAGACGTAGATTATCAACAAATAACTGCCGAAGAATTTGCCGACGAACACGCAGGCAAGTTTGACATAGTAACCTGCATGGAAATGCTAGAACACGTACCGGACCCAAGCTCTATAATAAAAGCGTGTCAAAAAATGCTAAAGCCCAACGGCAAAGTGTTTTTTTCTACGCTAAACCGAAACCCAAAATCGTTTATGTTTGCCATAGTCGGGGCAGAGTACGTACTAAAAATGCTACCAAAAGGCACGCACGAATATAAAAAGTTCATCACCCCAGCAGAGCTATCGCGCTTTATACGCCAAGCAAATTTACAAATGGACGACCTAAAAGGCATGAGCTACAACCCGCTGTTTCAAACCTATAAGCTAAACCAAAACGTAAGCGTAAACTATTTAATAGCCGCACAAAACGCCAATTAACCCCAAAACCGTCGACCCCTTGCCTAAGCAAATCTCCTGAGCAAGCAAGGCTTGCTCAGGAGATTTGCGTAAGCAAGGGGGCTGCCAGCACAATGCTCCTGCAGTGCTAGGTAGCGACATCCATGTAGACAACGAAAACAGGTCTTTTTAATGCCCAATAAAATAACGACAAAATATAAAGGCATACTTTTAGACTTAGACGGCACCTTGGTAGACACCGCGCCAGACATGGCAGCAGCCTTAAACTACGTATTGGTTTTGCATAAGCTACCCACATTAGCTTTTTCTACTATCCGTCCGTGGGTGTCTCACGGTGGCATTGCATTAATAAACCTTGGCTTTCCTAATGCAACTACCGAACAAAAAGAACATCTAAGGCAAGAGTTTTTAAGTCACTATCAAAACAATATCGCCAAACATTCGCGCCTTTTTGACGGCATTACAGACGTATTACAATGGGTAAAAGACGAAAACTTACAATGGGGAATAGTCACCAATAAACCCAGTTGGTTGGCAAAACCCTTACTAAAGCTTTTAGAATTTCCTTTGCCTTACAGCACCTTAATATGTGGCGACACCTTGGCAAAAAACAAACCTCACCCATTACCCTTATTGACCGCCTGCAAACAAATGAACTTAACGGTTAAAGACTGCATTTATATTGGCGACGCACAGCGCGATATAGAAGCTGCCAATAATGCCCAAATGGATTCAATAGTGGCTAATTACGGCTATATAGAAGAAAGCGATAACGTTGAAAAATGGGGGGCTGGAGCAATAATAGAAACGCCATTGGAATGTTTGGCGTTTTTTAAAAGGGGTTAAGGATAAAAAGTTTCATCCAACTTATTAAATTGATTGAATCGAATCATCGATGCTAACTCTTTACCGTATTTGTCACCTATTTCAGAATACTTATCCAGTTTTTTAACCAACTCAAACGGGTTGTCCGTTTTCATTCTAAGTTCTCTAAATTCTTTAAAGGCACGGCCTGTTGCTAACACTTTGTAATTGTCTTTTACCGAATCTGCAATGGTGGCGTATTTTTTTAAGTAAATGGTTTTATCGCCACGTTTTTGTGCGGCCGCTATGCGTGGTTCATTTTCATTAAAAGACCAAACACCAAAAACGTTGTTGGCTTCTTTAAAAATACGCGATGTGGCCCAACCGCTTTCCATTGCCGCTTGTGCAATTACAATGCTTTTTGGGTGAGGTTTTAACGCCATTAATAACTCGTCGTTAGTGGTTACTTTATAAGTGGTTTTTAATTGGGCAATCAGTTCTTGTTGTTCGCCGTCTTTAATGGCTTGTTTTATTTTTAAGTATTGTTGGTTTAAGTCTGTATAGGCTTGTTCTATTGCGGGTATTAACAGGTCTTTAAAATTTTGCTTTTTTTCCGATACGGTTGGGGCTTTTGCTGTGCTGTCGGTCACATTATCGTCGCCACAACTAATTAATAAAAAGCTAATAACAACATAAAAAAAGAGGTGTTTCATTTAATAACCCAGCATTAATAAAAGCCATTGAGTATAACGATTTTTTGCCGAAATTTGAGTAAAGTTTACTGTATTAAGAATGGCGCCCTTGAGAAGATTCGAACTTCTGACTTCACCCTTAGGAGGGGTGCGCTCTATCCAGCTGAGCTACAAAGGCAAGCGGAGGATTATAGCAAAGTTGGATTGTGTTAGTCGTTGCTAATATTGTCCTGATATTAGGTCTTCTGGGGTTTACAACAGTTGACTATCTCGTTCTATATGAATGAGTAGGAGGGACGCTTTATTTTTTGACCTACAAAGGCAGGCAATACTAAATGTTTGTATAAAACCCTAAAAAAGTTAAAAAACGATACTTCATTAGCGGACTTAATTAAAATGCTCAACAATATTAATAATCAGTAAAAGGTAAAAATGAAAGTTGCTTATATTTTTTCAACTCAAGGTCATTCTGTTTCATTCAAACTCGGTAAAATGATTCTTCCACAGTTAGAAGAAGACGGACACG
>CAZPSE010000042.1:0-14392 GCA_964589575.1 uncultured Gammaproteobacteria bacterium
AAGCCTTATTTAACAGCCTATTACAAAAAGCCTTTAAAGGAGAGTTAACCAATTAGCATGGGTGGCTTTGTTTAGTAAATTGCTAATGCGAGCATGGCACACCTTCCTGCGTTGTCCTGGTAATTGATGCGACAACTCATGTAGACAATTTAATGCATATTAAGCTATTATATTATGCATATAACTAAGGAAATAATGATGAGGACAACGTTAGATTTACCAGAAGTATTGCTAAACGATGTAATGAGTGCAACCCATAAAAAAACCAAAACAGGGGTCATTATTTTTGCACTTGAAGAGTTATTAAGAAAGTCTAAAATTGCTAAGCTTAAAAATTTTAAAGGCAAAATAGACCTAGATATTGATTTAGATACGATAAGAGACCGTCATTAATGCCCGTGCTTGTTGATAGTTCGGTTTGGATAAATTACTTTAAAAATAAAGACGGCGCAGAAAAGCTGGATTATTTAATTGATGAAAACTTAATTGTAATTAACGATATTATTTTAACCGAACTCATACCTTTTTTAACCATTAAAAAAGAAACGCAAGTAATTAATTTACTGCAACAAATTAAAAAAATTCCACTAGAGATAGAGTGGGATAAAATTATAAAACTGCAAGTACAATGTTTAAAAAGTGGTGCAAACGGGGTAGGTATAGCCGATTTAATTATTGCACAAAATGCAGTAGCTAATAATTGCAAAGTATATTCTTTAGATAAGCACTTTAAACTAATAAGTAAGCTAAACACTTTAGAATTGATTGATGAATAATTAATAGGGTTAGAGTAAGTTGATTTTTACACCCATGTAAGCTCGAAGAATTTTATGAGACTTGTTCAGAGCCTCCTTAAGGTGGGGTGAAACTTGACATTGCTTAAAATGTAAATACAATGTATTTATGATTAAATTTGAATGGGATAAACTAAAAGCGCAATCAAACAAAAAGAAACACGGTGTTACTTTTGAAGAAGCACAGTCCGTATTTTATGATGATTACGCCATACAGTTTTATGATAGTGATAACTCTGTGTTAGAAGAACGATTTTTGCTTTTAGGGTATAGCAATAAGTCAAGAATATTGCTTATTTGTCATTGTGAAAAAGAGCCCGAAAATATTGTTCGAATTATATCAGCACGCAAGGCAACAACTAAAGAGCGCAAGCTTTATAAAGGTGACACATTATGAAAAAAGAATACGACTTATCCTCGATGAAACAGCGTAAAAATCCTTACGCATCAAAACTAAAAAAACCAGTAACAATGCGCCTTGGCGAAGATGTAATTAATTACTTTAAAAGTATGGCAAAAGAGTCTGGAGTGCCTTACCAAAGTTTAATTAATTTGTACCTTCGTGATTGTATTTCTCAGCACCGTAAAGTAGATATATCTTGGCATTAAAGTAAGCACAGCGGTTATTATTCATCCTGAATAACCGAAATACCTACATCCTTTGTCACCTTCCTCATGCATCCTGCATTCAGGTGTACCTACATCCCTGTAGGCAAGGGGTCGACAGTTTTAGCCCTTTTACCCACATTTAATTTAGCTCTTCCCTAATCAAACAATAACGAGTGCCAAGTTGGTTTTTTTAAATTATGGTGATGCTAAAGTACAAACCAGCAATTTTTTTGCAATCTGGAAAGACAGGGATGACCTTTCAGCCCATGCTGTAAAGTTTGTTTTTTGTGGTTTTTCAAAGTTGGTGCATCGTATAGGAAGAACTGATTAACTACACACTATCTGGCAACGCCAAGTTTTATCTAGCTATGCCTACAAGGATGTAGGTAGTAGGGCAATGCAGGAGCAATTGCCGAGGCTTGCTTTTGCAGTGCCATCTCGATACCACAAAAAAGCATAACGACGCTAGATGAAACTTGGCTAAGCCCCGTAGGGCAATCTTTCAAGCGCGCATCTGCTGCGTTGAGTCCCTTATCAATGGAATGACCATTGACTGCGGAACACGCCTTGCATCTGCACGCTTGAAAATTTGCAGATAATGCGTAGTTAATCAGTTCTTCCTATAACAAAGTTTGACATAACCAAGTGTGTTACTTACTATTGATGGGTCTTTTTGTTATTGGATACCATTATGAATTTAAGCTTAACACCGCAATTAGAAAGTTTTGTGCGCGATCGTGCAGAGTCGGGTGAATACAATAATGCCAGTGAAGTGGTACGTGATGCGCTTAGATTATTAAAGCAAACAGAAGAAGAACGCGCCTTAAAGTTAATAAATTTACGTAATGCCATACAACAAGGTGACGATGCATTAGCGCGTGGCGAGTCTAGCGTGTTTAATACAGAAGAAGAACTGGATAGTTTTTTTGCCAAACTATAAAAAAATTAGGCTATCGTACCCTGCCAAAAAAGATTTAAAAGCCATTGCAAGTTATACCTTTGCACATTATGGCGTTAAGCAAAAACAAAGTTATTTAAATTTAATTAAACAATCGTTTAAAGCGTTTGCATTGGTTGGTAATGTTGGCAAAAAACGAGATGATATTGCATTGGGTTTATATTTTTACACAGTAAAAAAGCATTGTGTGTTTTTCAGGGAGTTAGACGATGAGTTTGTTGTGGTTCGTGTTTTACATTCGAGTATGGATTTTAAAAGGCATTTTTGATGAGTAACTTTACTTTTATACAACTCGACTTCCCCAATTTACATGCAGATGTTACTGAGGCTGAAAAGCTTACCTTTGTATCACCTACTGCATCGGCGGTTATTTGTCGTGGTACTTTAGAAAACACCGTTAATTGGTTGTACGACCACAACAATAAACTAACCCGCCCATACCGTGCAGACTTAAACGCACTATTGCACGAGCATAACTTTAAAACCGAGTACGCTCCTTTTTTTACCGAACTTAATATCGTACGCAAAACCGGCAACCTAGCCGCCCACGGCAAAAGGGTTAATCCGCAAGACGTTGTAGCATCGTTAAAATATTTATTTCGGTTTTTACGTTTTGTAACTTTTTGCTATGGCAAAAACAAACCTGCGCCACAAACCTTTAACGAGCAGTTAATCCCTAACCCTATAACCGATACTAATACAAAGCAAAAAGACCAAAAGCAAATTAAAAAACTGCTAGACAAAATCGACCATAAAAATAAACAGGCAAGGGCTAAAGACGAAGCCTATCAGCAACAAATAAAAGACAATGCAACACTAAAAAAACAATTAGAAACACAGCAAGCAGAACTGGCAACACGCAAAGCCGAACGTGAAAAAACAGTAGCCATTACCGACATAGCACCGCTAGTAATAACCGAGGCTGAAACCCGAAAGCGTTATATAGACCTGTCTTTAATGGAATGCGGTTGGGACAATTTGCGCGAAGGTTACGAGCTAGAGTACGAAGTACAAGGCATGCCAACCAGCACCAATAAAAGTGGCACAGGTTATGTAGATTACGTTTTATGGGGCAACGACGGTTTGCCCTTAGCGGTGGTAGAAGCTAAAAAAACCATGGTAGACCCACGCAAAGGCAAACACCAAGCAGAACTGTATGCCGATTGTTTACAGGCGATGAAAGGGCAACGCCCGATTATTTTTTACAGCAACGGTTTTGAAACTTTTTTATGGGACGACCAATTTTACCCAGAACGCCAAGTACAAGGTTTTTACACAAAAAACGAGTTGCAGTTATTAATAGACCGCAGAAAAAGCCGAAGCAATTTAAGCCACTTTAAAATAAATAAAAACATCGCAGGGCGCGCCTATCAGCTAGAGGCGATAGCAAGGGTGGCAGAAAACACCATGGTAATTAATAATAGTGGCGCACTAAAAGGGCGCGCTAGGCAAAGCTTATTAGTAATGGCAACAGGCAGTGGTAAAACCCGTACCGCCGCCGCCATTGTAGACATGTTGAGTAAATGCAATTGGGTGAAACGGGTATTGTTTTTAGCCGACAGAAACGCCTTAGTAAGCCAAGCTAAAAATGCCTTTAACGAACATTTACCTAATCTGTCGGCAATAGATTTAACCAAAGAAAAAGAAGACAACGGCACACGTTTGGTATTTTCTACCTACCCCACCATTATGAACCGCATTGATGGGGCTAAAAACAACAAACAACGTTTTTACGGTATAGGGCATTTTGACTTAATTATTATTGATGAAGCGCATCGGTCTGTGTATCAAAAATACAAAGCCATTTTTGACTATTTTGATGCGCTTTTAATTGGTTTAACCGCCACACCAAAAACCGAGGTAGACCATAATACCTACGGTTTATTTGGTATAGAAGATAGCAACCCAACCTTTGCTTATGAGTTAGATACGGCCGTTAAAGAGGGTTATTTAGTACCGCCCAAGGCAATGTCTATACCGCTTAAATTTGTACGAGACGGCATACACTACCACGATTTAAGCGACACCGAAAAACGCCAGTATGAAGATAAATTTGGTGACCCAACACAAGACGAAGCCCCCGATGAAATAGACAGCCAAGCCATAAATAAGTGGTTATTTAATACCGACACCGTAGACAAAGTGTTAAACCAATTAATGACCCAAGGCATAAAAGTACAAGGCGGTGACAAACTGGGTAAAACCATTGTTTTTGCCAAAAACCACCTACATGCCATTTTTATAGAAGAACGTTTTAATAAAAACTACCCCGAATACAGTGGCAAATTTTTACGCGTGATAGACAATTACGAAAGCAAAGCGCAAGACTTGTTAGAAGTGTTTGCCGACCAACACGATGAGGTAGACCCGCAAATAGCGGTATCGGTAGACATGATGGACACAGGGGTAGATGCGCCACGCGTGGTTAATTTGGTGTTTTTTAAATTGGTGCGTTCGTCTACCAAGTTTTGGCAAATGATAGGGCGCGGTACACGGTTATGCCCCAATTTATTTGGGCAGGGCAAAAATAAAACCTTTTTTACCCTATTTGATTATTGCCAAAATTTTGAGTTTTTTGATGTTAACCCAGACGGTATAGAAGCCAAGGCAATTAAAAGCTTAACCCAACAAGTGTTTGAGGCGAAGTTAGAAGTTGCCCTACTAATACGCGAAGATACAAACAGCACAACCGAGCAAAAGGAGTTAGCAAGTAGCTACATTGATGAACTGCACCAGTTAGTTGCAGGGTTAGACGATAATAGGTTTGTTGTAAAAGCCAGCCTTAGATTAGTGGTTCAATACAGCGTTAAACAACGTTGGCAAAATGTTTCTAAAAATGACCAGTTAGACATTAATACGAGTTTGTCTAGCTTGGTTTTACCCAATAAAAATGATGATGAACTCGCCAGACGTTTTGATATTTTAATTTTAAATTATCAACTCAGTTTATTAACGGGTGCATACAGTACCGACTATTATCTAAATAAAATAAGCACCACAGCTAAAGCGTTACTTAAAAAACTCAATATACCCGCCATAGCCTTTCAAGAGCCGTTATTAAAAACCCTACAAACCGAACCGTTTTGGAAAGCCATCAATATAAATGCGCTAGACAAAGTAAGGGTGGCAATGCGCGATTTAATTAAATACCTAGATAAAGAACAACAGCCGATAGTTGAAACCACCTTTGAAGATAATATTGACCAAAGTGGCATTAAAGAAATAGACATAATGCCAAGTTATGTGGGTTTACGCAGTTATAAAGAACGGGTTGAGTCTTATGTGCGTAACCATAAAGACCATGTTGTTATACAAAAATTAAAAACCAATAAAGCAATAACAGAATATGAGCTAACGGTGTTAGAAGGCATTTTATTTAATAGTGACGAAGTAGGCACAAAAGATGAATACCTAAAAACCTACGGTGAAAAGCCATTAGGTGAGTTTGTAAGGAGTATTTTAGGGTTAGATGCCAGCGCCGCACAAGCCGTGTTTGCCAACTTTATACATGCCAGTAATTTAAGAGCCGACCAAATGACCTTTATAAACAACATTATTACCCACTTAACTAAAAACGGCATGATAGATAAACGCATGTTGTTTGAGCCACCCTTTACCAATATCCACGACCAAGGTTTACTAGGCGTGTTTGATGATGCAAGTGCCAATAAAGTAGTTAACTTAATAAGTAAAGTTAACAACAATGCTTTTGCTAAAGCGATGTAAGTGGTTTGTAATGACTTTTGTAAAAGGGGTTAGTGGTGGTTGAGAATAAAAGTAATATAGAAATATTTCAGGCTGACGATAAGTTTGAAATAAAAGCCAAATTTGAAAATGATACCGTTTGGTTAAACCAAGTGCAGATGGCTACTTTATTTGAACAAACGAAACAAAATATTAGTTTGCATATTAACCATTGTTTTAAAGAAGGGGAGTTGCTTAAAAAAGCAACTGTCAAGGATTCCTTGACAGTTCAAAAAGAAGGAAAAAGAACAGTAAAAAGAAAAATAGATTACTACAACTTAGATGTCATTATTTCGGTTGGTTATAGAGTTAAATCTCAAAACGGTACAAAATTTAGGCAGTGGGCAACACAACGCTTAAAAGACTATTTAGTACAAGGTTATGCGATTAATGAAAAGCGTCTAAAAGAAAAACAGCAAGAGGTAGAACACTTAAAAACAGGCATACGCATTTTAAACAGGGCGATAGAGCAAAACCCAAGTTTAGAAGAAAAAGCCGCCACGTTGCTTTACCTTATTACTAAAAACCATTCTTTTATCGACGGCAACAAACGCATTGCAGCGGCCAGTTTTTTATTGTTTTTAAAACAAAATAATGGCTTGTATATAAATAATAAACCCATTATTAGCAACGACGCATTAGCCACACTAACGCTATTTATAGCCAACAGCAAAGCCGACGAAAGCGATACCGTAAAACGTTTAGTGGTGAGTGTTTTAAATAGGAATAAGCCGTAATCAGTTTTTACTTTACCGTAACGCATGGCAAGGTAAAAGTAGACGTTTTATTAAAAGATGAATCTATCTGGCTATCTATCTATTAACCAAATGGCAGATTTGTTTGGCATTGATAAAAGTGGTATTTCTCGGCATATTAAAAATATTTTTGAATCTGAGGAGTTAAAGCAGAAAGCAGTTGTTGCAAAAAATGCAACAACTGCAATTGACGCAAAAACGTATCCAGTAGATTTTTACAATCTCGATATGATTATATCGGTAGACTACAACCCACTGGTAACAGTAGCTTGCTACTAGGCAAGATTACCAAACTGGACTTGCGAGTTTCCTAGTTGTTTTAAAATTTAAACAATGCCATAAGCTAACATGGCATTGGCAACTTTTTTAAACCCTGCAATATTGGCACCTTTTAGGTAGTCAATGGTTCCGTCTGTTCTTGCGCCATGTGCAACACAGCTTTCGTGTATACCTCGCATGATGGAGCGTAATTTTTCATCTAAATGTGCTTCTTCCCACGACAGCCTTTCTTGGTTTTGGCTTATTTCTAAACCAGAAACTGCCACACCACCGGCATTGGCGGCCTTACTGGGTGCAAACATTACGCGAGCTTTTTGCAACGCATCAACAGCGGCTTTTTCTGTTGGCATATTGGCACCTTCTGCAATGGCGATACAGCCATTTGCTATTAAGTTTTTGGCATCGTCTAGGTTTATTTCATTTTGTGTCGCGCAGGGTAGTGCTATATCTGCTTTTACCTTCCAAGGGCGTTTGTTAACATAAAATGTCCAATTAAACTCGGTTGCAGCTTCACTAATACGCCCGCGTTTGTTTGTTTTTAAATCAACAATCCATGCTAATTGTTGTGCCGTTAGACCGTCCTTTATAAATACATAACCTGACGAGTCGGATAAGGTGACGACGTTACCGTCTAACTGAATTATTTTTTCTGCGGCGTAAAGCGCCACATTGCCAGAACCTGAGATGGCGACATTACGCCCAGCAATTTTTAAACCTTTGTGAAACAACATGTCTTCTAAAAAATATACGGTGCCATAACCGGTAGCTTCAGTACGTAGAAGGCTGCCACCGTACTCTAAACCCTTGCCTGTAAGTACACTAGAAAATTGATGACTAAGGCGTTTATATTGTCCAAACATGTAACCAATTTCACGTGCTCCTACGCCAATGTCACCTGCAGGAATATCTTCTTCTGAACCAATGTAATGATGCAGTTCTGTCATAAATGCTTGGCAAAAACGCATCACTTCGTGGTCAGATTTACCTTTAGGATTAAAGTCAGAACCGCCTTTAGCACCACCCATAGGTAAACCTGTTAGGCTATTTTTAAATACTTGCTCAAACGCCAAAAACTGCAATACAGACAACGTAACGGTAGGGTGAAAACGTAGACCGCCTTTATAGGGGCCAATGGCATTATTTTGTTGTACACGATAACCACGATTAACCCGAATATTGCCTTTATCATCTTCCCAGCAAACTCGAAATGAAATGATACGATCAGGTTCTGTCATTCGTTCAAGAATGTAACTTCCTTTATAAATGGGTTTATCTGCAATGTAAGGAATAATGCTAGAGGCGACCTCCATAACCGCTTGATGGTATTCTGGCAGGTGTGGGTTGCGACGAACAAGCCCGTTATGAAAGCTTTCTAGTTCTTCATTTATGGTCATATTTTTTTCTTTTTAGATTGTTATTTGCCATTCTTAACTATAGTTGTTGTTGTGGCCAAGTAAGTTTTAATTAGAATGCCACTTTATTGATTTTATCTTAAATTACTGGCAATGAAATGTAGCTAAAAATTAGGTGTAACGCAATCGAAATTACCAGTAATACGGCACTTACTTCTATTGCTTTGCCAAGCATTTTTATTTTTGGACAACAAACTGGCATAGACACTCAATAACTCATTATTTTGACCGCAATTTCTGCCAGTTATGCTTTTATGCCACCCATTGCGATTTCTAGCGGTAAAGTGTGGCCTATTGAGATGATTAAACGTGGATTATTTTTAAAGGTATTAGGTATTAGGTATTAGGTTAACTATTTTTATCGCGCAGTATTATTGGGTACTTTGGTTAAGGAAACCCTGATCAACTAACATCTAGTCTGCGAGCTTAGCAACATGCAGATGCAAGGCGTGTTCCGCAGTTAATGGTTATTCCATTAATAAGGGACACAACGAAGCAGATGCGTGTTGCTAAGCTCGCCCTACGGGGCTTAGCCCGTTTTCATCTAGCGTCGTTATGCTTTTTTGTGGTATCCAGATGGCACTGCAAAAGCAAGCCTCGGCAATTGCTCCTGCATTGCCCTACTACCTACATCCTTGTAGGCATAGCTAGATAAAAACGGGCGTTGCCAGACTTGACGTTAGTTAATCAGGGCTTCCTTAACCTAGTTTTGAGAAGGTTCTTGTTCCTTGGGAAAAATGGAATCTTTATAACAATAACTTTTCTTGCTTTATCTATATAAAAGCAAGGGGTCGACAAAAAAGGCCTTAAAATAGCACTATAAAAAAACAAGAAAATAAGCAAGCAAGGCTTGCTTATTGAATTTGTTTCATAATAAACGCTATATAACTCGCTTGAAATTCATCTTAACTTTGCTAAAGTAACACCTTTACCGTTCCGTCTAAAAATCATGCGCCACTATACTAATCTTGATCGTATTCAACCGTTATTAGATTCGCTTAAAGAGCGCATTGTGTATTTAGATGGCGCAATGGGCACGATGATTCAGCGGTATAAATTAAACGAAGAAGATTACCGAGGCGAGCAGTTTAAAAACTGGACGCAAGATGTTAAAGGCAATAACGATATGTTGTCGCTCACCCAGCCCGACATTATTAAAAAAATTCAAAAGTCGTACCTTTTAGCAGGGGCAGATATTTTAGAAACCAATACCTTTAACTCGACCACCATCGCGATGGCAGATTACGGTATGGAAGACTATGCCTACGAGTTAAATGTTCAAAGTGCCAAAATAGCCCGCGAGGTTGCCGACGAGGTTAGCCTAACCACGCCCAATAAACGCCGTTATGTGGCAGGGGTGTTAGGGCCTACAAACCGCACATGCAGTATCTCGCCAGACGTAAATGACCCCGGTTACCGTAACGTTAGTTTTGACGAGTTGGTGGTGGCGTATACGGAGGCTACCAAAGGCTTGGTAGATGGCGGTGCGGACATTATTATGGTTGAAACCATTTTTGACACGCTTAATGCCAAAGCCGCAATTTTTGCGGTAGAGCAGTTTTTTCAAGACAATAATGTGTGTTTGCCGGTGATGATTTCTGGCACAATTACCGATGCCTCTGGGCGGACATTGTCGGGGCAAACTACCGAGGCTTTTTACAATGCGCTTAGTCATTTAGAGCCACTATCTATTGGCCTTAACTGTGCATTGGGTGCTAAAGAGCTGCGACAATATGTGGCGGAGTTGGATAGGGTTTCTAGTATTTATGTATCTGCCCACCCTAATGCCGGTTTGCCTAACGAGTTTGGTGAGTACGACGAAACCCCAGAAGAAATGTCGGCAGAAATTAAAGAATGGGCGCAGTCGTGTTTTGCCAATATTTTGGGTGGTTGTTGCGGCAGCACGCCAGAACACATAGCGGCAATTGTAAACGCATGCAGTGATGAAAAACCACGCCCCGTTAAAAACATTCGCATTGGTTGTAAGTTGTCGGGTTTAGAGCCTTACAATATTTATGCAGATTCTTTATTTACTAACGTGGGTGAGCGCACCAACGTAACGGGCAGTTTACGTTTTAAACGTTTAATTAAAGAAGATTTATACGACGAAGCTTTAGACGTTGCCCGTTTACAAGTACAAGCTGGCGCACAAATAATCGACATTAATATGGACGAAGGCATGTTAGATTCTAAAGCGGCTATGCACCGTTTTTTAAATTTAATCGCCTCTGAACCTGATATTTCACGCGTGCCAATAATGGTCGACTCGTCTAAATGGGAAGTGATTGAAGCGGGCTTAAAATGCGTACAAGGCAAAGGCATTGTTAACTCTATTAGCCTTAAAGAAGGCAAAGAAAACTTTGTAAAATACGCGCAGTTGGTAAAACAATATGGGGCGGCGGTTATCGTAATGGCGTTTGACGAACAAGGCCAAGCCGATACCGAAAAACGTAAAATAGAAATTTGTACCAATGCGTATACTATTTTAGTTAACGAGGTTAACTTCCCGCCAGAAGATATTATTTTTGACCCAAATATATTTGCCGTAGCCACCGGTATAGAAGAGCACAATAATTACGGTGTAGATTTTATTAATGCCACTAAAGTAATTAAAAATACCCTGCCTCATGCCATGGTGTCGGGCGGTGTGTCTAACGTGTCGTTTTCGTTTAGAGGAAATAACCCCGTGCGCGAGGCGATACACGCATCCTTTTTATACCATGCCATAAAAAACGGTATGGACATGGGCATTGTAAACGCAGGGCAACTAGCACTGTATGACGACATCCCTAAAGAGTTATTAAACGCCGTAGAAGATGTGGTGCTAAACCGCATAGATAACCCGACCGACCCCTTGGTTGATTTAGCCGAAAAATACCGTGGCGATGGCAAAGTAGTAGAACAAGTACAAGACTTAGAATGGCGTAAAAAACCCATTAACGAACGTTTGGCGCACTCTTTAGTAAAAGGCATTACCGAGTTTATTATTGACGATACCGAAGAAGCCCGTCAACATGCCGAAAAAACCCTACACGTAATAGAACGCCCATTAATGGACGGTATGAACATAGTGGGCGATTTATTTGGCGAAGGTAAAATGTTTTTACCGCAAGTGGTTAAGTCTGCACGGGTAATGAAAAAAGCCGTGGCCTATTTAATGCCGTACATGGAGGCCGAGCAAGACGGCATGAAAATACAATCTAACGGCAAAATATTAATGGCAACCGTAAAGGGCGACGTACACGACATAGGTAAAAATATTGTGGGCGTGGTGTTGCAATGCAATAACTACGAAATTTTAGACTTAGGCGTAATGGTGTCGGCAGAAACCATATTAAAAACCGCCAAAGAAGAAAACTGCGACATTATAGGGCTGTCGGGTTTAATTACCCCATCGTTAGATGAAATGGTTTACATGGCAAGCGAAATGCAACGCCAAGGGTTTGAACTGCCACTAATGATAGGTGGCGCGACCACATCTAAAATACATGCGGCAGTAAAAATAGACCCCGAATATCATGGTCCGATGGTATACGTTGCAGATGCCTCACGCGCGGTGGGTGTAGCGGGTGAGCTACTAAGCCCAGAGCGCAAAGAGCAATACGCTAAAGATATAAAAACCGACTATGCACAAATGCGCGTAAAACACGCGGCACGCCAAACAGCACGTAATTTAATTAGCCTAGAGGACGCACGCGCCAATGCCATAAAAACCGATTGGGCAAACGCGGTTATTACCAAACCCACCTTTTTAGGCACAAAAGTATTTGACGACTACCCATTGGCACAGTTGGTAGAGACCATCGACTGGACACCGTTTTTTCAAAGTTGGGAGTTAGCAGGGCGTTACCCAAAAATATTAGACGATGAAATAGTAGGCGAACAAGCACGCGAGTTATTTGCCGATGCCAAAGCCATGCTGAAAAAAATAGTTGATGAAAAATGGTTAAAAGCCAAAGCGGTGATCGGTTTTTACCCAGCCAATGCGACACAAGATGACGTTGAAATAAGTGACGAAAATGGTCAAAATCGTCGACCCCTTGCCGACAAGGATGTAGGTATGCCTGAGCGCACGGACAGCGCAGGAAGGCAAGCAGATGAAAAGGTTATAGCAAAATTTCACTTTATAAGACAACAAATGAAACGTAACGCCGAAACACCCAATATGTGCCTAGCTGACTACATAGCACCAAAAGACAGCGGCGTGCAAGACTACATGGGCTTTTTTGCAGTAACGGCAGGTATTGGTATAGACGAACACGTAAAAAGGTTTGAAGCAGACTTTGACGATTACAGCTCTATACTATTAAAAGCCTTAGCAGACCGCTTGGCAGAATCTTTTGCAGAAAAGTTGCACCAGCGCGTACGTAAAGAGTTTTGGGGCTACGCCAAAGACGAAAACCTAAGCAATGAAGAGCTAATAAAAGAAAAATACCAAGGCATACGCCCCGCCCCAGGTTACGCCGCCTGCCCAGACCACACCGAAAAAGGCATATTGTGGGACTTAATAAAACCTGACGAAAAAATAGGCGTAACCCTAACGGAAAGTTTTGCCATGTTGCCCACTGCCGCCGTTAGTGGTTTTTACCTAGCCCACCCAAAGGCGCGTTATTTTGGTACAGGTAAAATACAAAAAGACCAAGTGATAAGTTTAAGTGAACGTAAAGGCTTTGATTTGAAAAAAACCGAAAGGTGGTTATCGCCAGTAATAGTTTATAAATAGATAAATATTTATAAGAGACCTTTGCACGAAAGCTACAAAGCCAAAATACTGCGTTATTTTCGTACTCAAATGGTCACATATAGCGTATATGCTCACATTTTCCGTGCCAAAATGCCTTGTCTTTTCGCTAATCGTGCAAAGGTCTCTATACGTGTATAGTGAATTTACATTAATTCAAAACGGTTCACTTTTTAAGTAATACATTTATGAAGCCATTATTAGCAATTTTATTAAGTACCTTGTTGGTTATGTCGTGTGCAATTGCAGACGGTTTGAAACAGACACTAAATAAAACAATAAAAACGAAACCAATTATAGCCGTTAACATTGGTTTTGAAGTAGAAGGCTTGGAAAGCGCCATTAAACAACTGGCTGAATCGCTCGATAATATAGCTAAAAACCCCAACTTAACCGAAGCGCAAAATAAGCGATTTAATCAAACTATTGCCACGGTAGAAAAATTAAATGCATCTATAGCGCAAGCAGTTAAAGGTTTGCCTGCCACTATTGAAAACAGTATTAAACCGATTGCTAAAACGGGTAAAGAATTGTCAAACAAATTTTTTACTACCGTTATTATTACGGCTATCGCTTTAATATTAATTGTTATTGCGGTCGGTTATTCGACGTATCGTTATGTGATAAAACCCAGTAAACAGACATTAAATGATATTTCTACTCAATTGCTTGAACTGTCAAAAACCCTTGAAACCACGGCTAAAATAGTCGAAAAGTCATCCAATCAAAATTTAAAAGTAATCAAACAAATGAATAAGCTTGCTAAAAAATAAAGTTTGTTTTTAGTTTGAAGAAAACCTGATTAACTGGACTTTCAAACTATTAGCGTTAAGCATTGCTCGTTTTGGTGCTTTTTCAAAACTAGCGAGGCTTACAAGCGGCAGGCGATAACGTTATCTGATAATGCTCTAATAGCCCGCTTGATAAGCCTTGCTAGTTCACGATAAAGCTATGAACAAGCAAGGCTTAGCGCTATTAATATAATGCCAATGCACTGACCAAGATTGAATTTTTAACCATACTTTAGCCAGTTGATCAGGTCTTACTTTGAGTAAACCATTGATTTTTAACCAACCTACCCAACATAATTAGTATGCACA
>CAZPSE010000043.1:0-14218 GCA_964589575.1 uncultured Gammaproteobacteria bacterium
CAGGCTTTAATACCCAAAGGCGGTATCTCTTTTAGAGGTACCGCCTTTTTTTATGTCTGTAGGTTTTGTTTGTAAAGGTTGGTGACCTCGGCAAGGGCTTTTGCGTTGTCTATTACCTGAGTCCATAAAGCCATGCTCTAGCGCGCTTCCTTGCAACTGAGTTACTACACTCCAACTACTTATCAGTCGAAACGCTAGCGCGTTCCGCTAAGCTCCTCGCCCGTTGGCTATAGCATGAACACTTGACTTATATTTACATTGTAGTTATGTTTTAATTATGAATAATGTAGAGTTTGAATGGGATAAAAATGATTCAAATCAGAAAAAACATAATGTTTCTTTTGAAGAAGCAAAGACTGTTTTTGGAGATGAGCTAGCAAGGTTAATTTCTGACCCAGATCACTCTCTAGGCGAAGAACGTTTTATTTTAATGGGTTTTAGCTTAAATAATCGCTTGTTAACAGTTTGCCATTGTGAAATAAATCAAAATATTATTCGTATAATTTCAGCTCGTAAAGCTGATAAATTAGAAACTAAACAATACGAGGGTATAAATCATGCGTAAATCATACGATTTTTCAGATTCAGTAAAAAATCCTTATGCTAAAAATGTAAAAAAGCAAATTACAATTCGAATAGACGAGGAAACCATTTCATATTTTAAACATATGGCAGAAGAGAAAGGTATTCCTTATCAAAGCTTAATCAATTTATACCTTCGCAATTGTGCCTCTGAACACCGAGAGTTACTAACAACTTGGGCTTAAATAAAACTATAGCTAACAAATATTTCCCGTTGGAATATAGGTAGGATATTTATCGCCTGTATTGCTTTATTGAGCAAGTTAATAGCGGTTGGTTAATATGCTTGAATAGTGCGGTTTTCGTCGACCCCTTGCTTCTAGAATGGCGTTATCAAAGTAACTATTTTAATTTTTAAAAGGCTGTTACGCTATTCTAGCGGGTTTTTGATTGCCAAAATGTGTGACCTGCGAAATATACAGGAATGATTTGGTGGTTTTTATACAATAATTATTAAGCTTATCAATAGTAAAAAACTAAATACTGGCGTTATTTTATAGGTTTATCAGGCTGAATATTTTTATTGTAGTTATGTGTTTTTGGTGTTTGTTTTAATTTAATATGAAGCGCAGCTTTTGCCATTAAATGTGCACTTACTGGAGCGGTTATAAATAAAAACAGGGTTACTAATAGTTCATGCAGGCTGATGGAATCCAGTTTGAAACTAAAATACAGCATAGAGGCAATTAATATTGCGCCAACGCCAAGTGTTGTCGCTTTGGTAGGGCCGTGAAGGCGCATATAAAAATCGGGTAATTTATACAAACCTATCGAACCAATTAAAGTAAATAAAGCACCAATTAATACCAGTGCTGCCAAAATAAAGTCTAGCATTTAGATTCTCCCTATATCGCTTATAAAAAATTGGTTATTCATTCCATTACATCGCCACGTAATAAGTATTTACTTAAGCCAATTGTGCCAACAAAACCCATTAGCGCAATTAATAAAGCGGCTTCAAAATACAAAGCACTACTAAGGTGTAAGCCCAGTAAAATTACCAGTGCAATGGAGTTAATATACAATGTATCGAGTGCCAAAATCCGATCAGGTAAATCAGGGCCTTTAAGTAGCCGCATAAAGCTTAGCAGTATGGCAACACCAAGCAAGAAAAATGCGATGGGTAAGACGGTTTCTAACATGATATAAATACCTTTATAAGCGGTGCTTCGTAGCGTTGTTTTATATGTTTAATGATGTCGGGTATGTCTTGCGCATGTAGGGCATGAACAAGCAAACGTTTTTGATCTGCTGTTAAATCACAAGACACTGTACCGGGTGTGAGGGATATAGTATTGGCAAGTATACTTATTCCTAAGGGGTTATGAATATCTAACTCGATGTAAAAGAAGGCAGGGTTTAATGTTTCATTTTTACCCAGTATTAGTTTTGCCACCGTTATATTAGAAATTAATATATCCCACATTACTGTAGCTATAAACTTGAGTAAAACCTTAGGAGCTCGAATGTGCACTTTTTCTGGCCAAAAAGCAGAGGTGAAAAAGGGAATTAAAATCGATATTATCAACCCGAGAAGAATATGCCCTGCAGCGATAGTGTTATTAAGTAATAGCCAAATAATCCAAAGTGTTATCGTTAAAACAGGGTGAGGCAACAGCTTAGAGATAAACACAGTAAACATTATTCATTCCTCTTTGTAGCTACGGGTTGTTTAGACATAACGGCTGTAATATAGGCTTGGCTATCAAATTGTTGATGGGCAGCCGATGCTGTATAAGCGGTAATGGGTTTGGCAAATATGACTAAAATAGGGCTTACCATCATTAGTGATATAACCGCTAATAATGAGGCTTTATTAAGTTTATTGCTACTTGGTTTAGCCAGCTTTTTATTGTCTAACTCATTAACGGGCAGTACTTGGTAAAACAGCAGTGAACCTGTACGTGCCATACTAATAATCATAATAAAACCAGACACTAACACTACGGCTAAAATTAAACCTGACCATTGGTGATTGAGAGCCGCATTTAAAATAAGTACCTTGCCGAAAAAGCCTGATAAGGGCGGCATACCAGTCATAGACACTGCGGCAAACATAAATAGCGAGCCAATAAAAACAGCACTGGGTATGGCATAGCTGCGTTCAAAACGATCTGCAAAGCTGCCTCGGCCTCGTGAAATAATATCGGCTAGTAAAAACATGCCTGCTGCAATTAATGTTGAATGCATCAAATAATAAAGGCCTGCACTTAACGCTAATGAGTTATGCAGTCCAACGGCTATTAATAAGGTTGCCACCGATGCTAATACTAAATAGGCCACTTGTTCTCGTAGCCCTCTGGCTGCCATAACGCCTAAGGCTGCTAGTATTAGTGTGACTAAACCCAAGCCCAATACCCATGGAATATAATAATTGGCAAGTTGACCTGCATTGTCTCCAAAAAGTGTACCGTGCACGCGGATAATGGCATAAACGCCAACTTTAGTCATAATTGCAAATAGTGCCGCTACCGCCGCGGAGGTGTGTGTGTAGGCGGTTGGCATCCATAAATAAAGAGGAAATAAAGCGGCTTTTATGGCAAAAACCAGTAACAATAATAAACCTGCGGCTGCCACTAGCCCTACGTCATTGGCCGCGAGCATTGGGATTTTAGTGGCCATATCGGCAATATTTAATGTGCCTAAAATACCGTATAAAACACCTACTGCAAATAAAAATAGGGTAGCGCCCACTAGGTTAATAATTACATAATGCAACCCAGCTTTGGTGCGTTTTTTTCCGCCGCCATGCAGTAACAAACCATAAGAAGCCAACAGCAATACTTCAAAAAAAACAAAAAGGTTAAATACGTCGCCTGTTAAAAAAGCACCGTTTAAGCCAAATAAAATTAACTGAAACAAGACGTGAAAATGTGCGCCTTCTTTATCTGTTTGCATGGCAATAGCATAAATTAATGCAGCCAGTGCCAGCATAGAGGTAATGGCCAACATCAATGCTGATAATTGATCTACTACCAGTACAATGCCAAACGGAGCTTGCCAATTACCCAATAAGTAAACCTGATAGCCATTTATTGAGGCTTGTTTAACCAAGGTAAAACTTATTATTACTAAAACGCATACTGCAAGTAAACTTATTATGCGCTGATAAGACAAACCTGCTTTTGTTGCAAGCAGTACAATAAAACCTGCAATAAGCGGTAAAAATACTGGCCAAGCGGCTAAGTGGCTCATTTTTTAACCTCTGGCTTATCTATATTGTGATGACTGTTTTTTGTTTTTGTCTCATTATCAACTATTGGTAATTCGTCTGGCACAAGCTCTAAACCGTCTACGTGGTCATTGCCTAATTCTCCACGAGATTTTAGTGCTAATACAATTAAAAATGCGGTCATGCCAAATGCGATGACAATTGCTGTTAATACCAACGCCTGAGGAAGTGGGTCACTGTACCCTTGGGCAGAGCTATTAATAATTGATGGTAGCCCGATAGTTAAACGCCCCATAGCAAAAAGGAACAAATTGACCCCGTAGGCCAATAGGGTTAAACCTAATACAACAGGAAAGGTTCGAGCGCGTAAGGTTAAATACACGCCAGATGCCGTTAAAACACCAATGATTAATGCTATAAGCCACTCCATTATTTTTCCTCCTGCTGGTTTTGTTGCAGCTTATGCGATACATCACTGAGCTTTCCTAGCTGTACTAAACTCATAACAGTTGCACCTACTACGACAAGAAATACACCTAAATCAAAAGCGATGGCACTGGCCACTTCAAACTTGCCTACCACTGGCCAATTTAAGTAAGTAAACGTGGTGGTTAAAAATGGATAACCTAACCCCATAGAAACCAAGCCAGTAACCGTCGCAATTAATAAACCACCTGCTATCACGGTGTGCATGTCTACTTTAAGCCTAGCACTGCTCCAAGCAATGCCGTTGGCTAAATATTGTACAATTAGTGCCACCGCTGCAATTAACCCTGCAATAAAACCACCGCCAGGTAAATTATGCCCCCGTATAAAAACAAACACCGCCACCATAAGCATTAAAGGGAATAATAAACGTGTGAGGGTTTGCATTATTTGCGGGTGATTATCTTCACTCCAGCCCAGCCCTTTTGTATCGCGTATAGGTGCATGTAATTTAAGCCCTTGCAACAAGGCGAAAATACCTAACCCTGCTAAAGCTAACACTACTATTTCACCAAGTGTGTCGGTACCTCTAAAGTCTACTAAGATGACATTGACCACATTAGTGCCACCACCACCAGGTACAGAGTTTAAAAGGAAAAACTCAGAAATAGGCAAATAGTCTCGCGTCATTACGGCGATGGCTAATATCATTACACCAATACCCGAAAATACTGAAATTAGAATATCTCTACCAATGCGGAAACGGTTCGTTTCTGGAGGGCTGGTTTGTGGCAAAAAATACAACGCTAACAACAGTAAAATAATGGTTACAATTTCTACCGACAGTTGTGTTAAAGCTAAATCTGGTGCAGAAAATTTAACAAAAATAAGTGAAGTAATTAAACCAATAACGCCTACCATCACAAGGGCGACCAAACGTTGACGGTGTAAAGTGACGGTTAAAACACTAGCAATTATAAGTACCAACGAGGCCAAAACACTTATTCCATCGACAGGCAGTAATGCTCTTTGTCCTATAACTGGGGTTGGGCTAAAATTAAAACCGACAATACCCACCACCAAAGCTGAACCTATAATCCAAGCTAAAGCATGCTGTAAAGAGCCTTTATCAAAAGTACGGGTAACCTTTTTTGCTAATGCAGATAAGGTGTTTAAAGTGAAATTGAAAATAATACGTGCGTCTAAATGGGCGATTTTTTCATCGTGCCAAGCAAATAAACGCTGACGAAATAGGTACAGCACAACACCTAATACTAATGCGATAAAGCTCATCATTAACGGTATATTAAAACCGTGCCAAATGGCCAAACTATACTCTGGCGGTGTGGCTTGTAATGTTCCCGCTGCCGCGACTGCTAATAAAGGTGCAACAGTAAAAGCAGGTAAAATACCCACAGCCAAACAAATAACCACCAATAAATCGACGGGTATTTTCATAAAGCGTGGGGGTTCGTGCGGTGTTTTAGGTAGGTCAATGGGTTCACCATTGAAAAACACATCGTGAATAAAACGTAAAGAGTAAGCGACAGCAAAAATGCCTGCAATGGTTACTAAAATAGGAACAACCCAAACAATTAAAGACGCATCGCTGGTTGTTTTTAATGCTTGCTCAAAAAACATTTCTTTGCTTAAAAAACCATTTAACAACGGCACGCCAGCCATGGCTGCAGAGGCAATCATGGCTAATATTGCCGTGTGAGGCATATATTTAAGCAAGCCATTAAGCTTACGCATGTCACGCGTTCCTGTTTCGTGATCAATAATGCCCGCAACCATAAACAAAGACGCTTTAAAAGTTGCATGATTAATAATATGAAAAATAGCAGCAATGGCTGCCATTTGAGTACCAAAACCAAATAATAGGGTAATTAAACCCAAGTGACTAATGGTGGAATAAGCCAACAAACCCTTTATGTCGTGTTGAAACAAGGCCATATATGCACCCAGTAACAATGTAGTTAGGCCAGCCCCACCTACAATCCAGCTCCATTCTGGCGTGCCAGATAACACCGGAAAAAAGCGGGCTAATAAAAACACCCCAGCTTTTACCATGGTTGCAGAATGCAAATAAGCAGAAACCGGTGTTGGCGCGGCCATTGCATGGGGCAACCAAAAATGAAAGGGAAATTGAGCAGATTTGGTAAATACGCCAAGTAAAATTAGTATAAGAATAGGAAAATACAACGCGTGTGAACGAACCATTTCACCCGCAACCAGTACGTCACTAAGGTTGTAACTGCCAACAATATTACCCAGCATTAGCACGCCAGCCAGTAAGGCTAGGCCACCACCTGCGGTAATAACTAATGCCATAAAAGAACCGGCGCGGGCATCTTGTCGGTGTTGCCAATAACTAATAAGTAAAAAAGAAGAGAGCGATGTAAGCTCCCAAAACACGACCATTTGTATCATGTTTTCTGACAGTACAATGCCAAGCATTGAACCCATAAACATGAGCAAATAGGCAAAAAATCGCCCCATACAATCTTTTTTAGCCAAATAATAGCGTGCGTATATTATAACTAATAGACCAATACCTAAAATAAGTATGGCAAATAATAATGCTAAACCGTCTAGTCTAAAGGCAAACTCCAAGCCCAAAGTCGGCATCCACGCCCAGCTTTGAATTAACGTATCACCTGCAAACACCATTATCATTGCAGGGGTTAAAACAGCCAACGTTAATAAGGTTGCAGCTGCCGCAACCCAAGCTGCAGCGTACCGATTAAAGGACGATGCATACAGAGCAAAAATAGCTGCAACAAAAGGTAGTAAAGCGGCAATTGGCAGGCTATATGGTAAAAGTGTCATGATGATTTTTTTGAGTTGATTCTAAATTTAAATTTAGTTAAATTACGTAAAACCGAGCAATTGCATGAATAAATAAATCTCAGTTTATAGGTTGTATCGGTTTTTTAAAGTGACCGTATTTTATCATTTATTTACCTACAAATAATAAAATGTTTGTTTTTGTGTGGCTCAAAACATGGCTAATGGTTTAGCTGCTGTTGTGTTTTGCAATTAATATTTTTGCTTTATCGCCATAACGTTTAATCCACTGATTTAAAACGGGTTGAGATATTTTTCTACCATTTTGTAATTGTACTTGTAATCGTTCTAGCCCTTCGTCATCAATACGGTTGTTGCGCTCAATACCCGGTGTTGTTTTCAATTGTCTAAACCTTTTACATAAAACCATTGGCCATTTATTTTTTCAAAAAGGCTGTTTTCTTCTATTTTATTGGCTTTGCCCGCTTCTTTATAGGTGGCGATAAAATGTACGGTGGCTTGGCATTCATTCATTATTTTTTTATTGATTAACTACACACACTTAGTAACGCTAAGTTTTATTTAGCTAGGTTTGCTTTTTTAGAGTTATCAGGGTACCACAAAAAAATATAATAACGGTTAAAGAAAACTTGGTTAAGCCCCGTAGGGCAGTTTTTCAATGCATATATGTTGTTGTGTCTCTTATCGAGGGATAATGGTGTTGACTACGGAACACTGCCTGCAATAACCTAGATGTAACGGTTGTTTGGGGTGAATAATAATCGTAAACCTGTATTTACACGCTTGAAATATTGTAGGTGCTGCGTAGTGAATCAGAACCTCTTTAAGGCTAGTAAGTTTTGTTTTAAGGTGTTTGTTTGAAATTAGATTGTGACTCAATGGCGTATATTAAATGAATTCGTACTAATGCCTTAATTCTCGTATAGAGAATATAAAAATGTCACAATTGTTATTAGCGTATTTAGTAAAATTAAAAAGCGTCTCATCATCAATAAAGGTGACAGCGACGTTTTAGTTTCCCTGTGCAGATCAAGTGATTGCCCCCTTTTCACATTTATAGAAGAGTGTTAGAGTAAGGGGTCGACGCAATAGTGCTTTTTAATCGGTTTGTGATGTAAAAATAGCTTGAAAATTTGGCCAAAAAAAGGCATTATGCGCGCTTGTAATTTAATGGTGGGCGTAGCTCAGTTGGTAGAGTCCCGGATTGTGATTCCGGTCGTCGAGGGTTCAAGCCCCTTCGTTCACCCCAAATACCTAGTTGTACATAAATTTTTTTTAGGCGGTCCTAATTAAAGTTTTCAAATGCGAGAGTGGTGGAATTGGTAGACACGCTGGTTTTAGGTACCAGTGCCGCGAGGCGTGAGAGTTCGAGTCTCTCCTTTCGTACCAATAATATAAAGGTGACCAGTCACCTTTTTTTTTAATTAAAATATCAGGTGTAAAGCATGCAGGTTTCTGTAGAAAATTTAGAAGGCCTAGAGCGCAAACTAACCATTACTGTTGGTGGTGACATTATTGACAAAGCGGTTGATAAAAAATTAAATGAGTTTGCAAAAACTGCACGCATAGATGGTTTTAGACCTGGAAAAATACCTAAGCGTATTTTACAAGAACGTTTTGCACAGCCTGCACGCC
The DNA here is from genome assembly GCA_964589575.1 of uncultured Gammaproteobacteria bacterium. Lineage (GTDB taxonomy): Bacteria > Pseudomonadota > Gammaproteobacteria > QNFE01 > CAZPSE01 > CAZPSE01. The sequence goes on from CAZPSE010000043.1 coordinate 8,627, forward strand.
AAGAAGCGATGAGTGACATTGTTCAAGACGGTTATCAGCAAGCAATAGACGAAACTAAAATTGTTCCTGCAGGCATGCCAAAAATTGATTTTGTAGAAACTGATAACGACAAAGAATTGATTTTTACCGCTATTGTAGAAGTTTACCCTCAGGTTGAATTAACCGATATGGCAAGCTACGAAGTAGAGCAAGAGTCTGTAGATATTAGTGAAGAAGACGTAGATGCGATTGTTGAAAACCTTAAAACACAAAAAGCCACGTGGAAAGATGTTAAACGTAAAGCTAAAAAAGACGATCAGTTAACGATTGATTTTGTGGGCTCTATAGATGGTGAAGAGTTTGAAGGTGGCAAGGCAGAAGGCAGTAAAATTATTATTGGCTCAAAGTCGATGATTGCTGGTTTTGAAACCGGCCTTAAAGGCTTAAAAACAGGCGAAACTGCTACCATAACTTGTACCTTTCCTAAAAAATATCAAGCAGAAAATTTAGCAGGTAAAGAAGCAGAATTTGCTATAACGGTACACAATGTAGAAGCACCAGAAGCCGTAGAAATTGACGAAGCCTTTATTAAAGACTTTGGCGTAGAAGACGGAACGGTTGAATCTTTTAGAGCAGAGATTCGTAGTAATATGGATAGAGAGTTAGGCGAAGCACTAAAAAACAAAAACAAAAAGAATGTAATGGATGCCATACTTGCAAATCATAAAGTTGAGACACCAACGGCAATGGTTGCCGAAGAAATTAAAGCATTAAAAGAAAACATGAAGCAGTACACGCAACAACAAGGTGAGTTAGACGATGCCTTATTTGCAGATGAAGCCAAACGCAGGGTAAGCTTAGGTTTAATCATTAGTAAAATTATTGAAACAGAAAAGTTTACTGCTGATGAAGCAAAAGTAAAAGAAGCGGTAGACAATATTGCAGAGCCTTACAATGATTCTGCACAGGTAGTTGACTATTATTACAGCCAACCCAATATGTTAAAAAATGTAGAAGCAATGGTTATAGAAGAAGCCGTGGTCGAATTAGTTGTTTCTAAAGCCAAAGTAAGTGTTGTGGTTAAAAAATATCAAGACATTATTGAAAAACGTTAATAGTAGGCAAACCTAAACTGTACCAGACTATTTAGGGTTGCCATAACAAGAGTATAAGTATGATACTAGAAGAAGCGAAAAACATTATCCAATCAGCCTTAGTGCCTATGGTTGTTGAACAAACTCCAAGAGGAGAACGTTCTTACGATATTTTTTCACGACTTTTAAAAGAACGGGTTATTTTTTTAGTCGGTCAAGTCGAAGACCATATGGCCAACTTAATTGTGGCGCAGTTATTGTTTTTAGAGTCTGAAAACCCAGATAAAGACATTTCTTTATACATCAATTCTCCTGGTGGTTCGGTAACGGCGGGTATGGCTATTTACGATACCATGCAGTTTATTAAACCCGACATTAGTACCTTATGTGTAGGTCAAGCTGCCAGCATGGGTGCGATATTATTAACCGCAGGTGCTAAAGGTAAACGTTTTGCTTTACCTAATTCTCGGGTTATGATTCATCAGCCTCTTGGTGGTTTTCAAGGTCAAGCGACCGATATTCAAATACACGCACAAGAAATTTTAAAAATCAAAAAAACGCTTAATCAAGTATTGGCCGATCACAGTGGTCAAAAATTTAAAACGGTAGAAAAAGATACCGACCGTGATAACTTTATGAGCGCGCAAGAAGCGGCAGACTATGGCTTGATTGATGAAGTGGTAAGCAAGCGATAACACACATCAGATGAGTTTCTTCTTTATTCGGTTTTGTATAAAATGAGTAAAGATGTTAATAATTATATTAGGTAATATCCATGAGTAAAGACGACAACAAAGACGACAAAGGTGCATTGCTGTACTGTTCTTTTTGTGGAAAAAGTCAGCATGAAGTACGTAAATTAATTGCAGGGCCATCTGTTTATGTGTGTGATGAATGCGTAGACCTTTGCAACGATATTATCCGTGACGAATTAATAGAAGAAAAGGGTGGTAAAACAAACTTACCCAAACCGGTAGAAATTAATGAAAAGTTAGATGACTTTGTTATTGGTCAAACACCCAGTAAACGTGTTTTATCGGTAGCGGTTTATAATCATTACAAACGTCTCGAATACCAAAAAACCAATAAAAGCGAAGTAGAGCTTTCTAAAAGTAATATTTTAATGATTGGCCCTACAGGTTGCGGTAAAACTTTATTGGCAGAAACCTTAGCCCGTACTTTAGATGTACCGTTTATTATTGCCGACGCAACCACCCTTACCGAAGCGGGTTATGTGGGTGAAGATGTAGAAAACATCATTCAAAAATTATTACAAAAATGTGATTACGATGTAGACAAAGCCCAAACAGGCATTGTATATATAGATGAAATTGACAAAATTTCTCGTAAATCAGAAAATCCATCTATTACTCGCGATGTATCGGGTGAAGGTGTACAGCAAGCGTTATTAAAACTTATCGAAGGCACAATAGCATCAGTACCGCCAGAAGGTGGCCGTAAGCACCCACAAAAAGAATTTTTACAAGTTGATACCAGCAACATATTATTTATTGTGGGTGGTGCATTTGCAGGTTTAGATGATGTTATCAAACGCCGCTCTGAAAAAGGCGGTATTGGTTTTAATGCCGAAGTAAACAGTAAAGACGACAGTAAAAGCACGGGCGAATTGTTTCAAGAAGTAGAGCCAGAAGACTTAATTAAATACGGTTTAATACCCGAGTTTATTGGTCGACTACCTGTTATTGCGACGCTTGAAGAATTAGACGAAGATGCACTAGTGCAAATTTTAACAGAGCCTAAAAATGCTTTATCTAAGCAGTATGGTGAGTTATTAAAGATGGAAGGTTGTGAGTTAGACTTAAAACCTGATGCTTTAAAAGCCATTGCCAAACAAGCAATGGAAAGAAAAACCGGTGCGCGTGGTTTAAGAACCATATTAGAAAACCTACTGTTAGACACCATGTATGACCTACCATCTTTAAATCACGTTAAAAAAGTGACCATAGATGAAATGGTAGTAAAAGGTGAAGCAAAGCCGTATTTGCTTTACGAAAATAAAGCCGAAGAAAAACCAGAAGTGATTAAAAAGGTTGCTTCCGATCAATAACCCTCAAATAAAAGCCATGTCGCTTTTAGGGATTAATAATTAAATGAGCAAGTCCTTAACAAGCGTAGTCGCTTCAATTTTTTCTAAATTTTTACCCAGTAAACCAACCAAAAGCAAAAAAAAATACCCTAAGTCTAAAAAAGACTCGGGTAGGTATAAAAACCCTGTGGCCAGCCGTGGCGACATGTTAAAAATTATCGAAAAGCAAAAGTCGCCAATAACTTTTGAAGAAATGGTCGAAATTTTAAAATACAAAGACGAAGCAGATATTGAAGGTATTCGTCGTCGTTTAATTGCCATGTGTAGAGATGGGCAGTTAATTCGTAACCGCAAAAATGGCTATGTAAAAGTAGATAAAGACAATTTAGTATCGGGTACCGTTTTAGCACACCCAGATGGTTTTGGGTTTTTAAAGCCAGATGACGGCTCTAAAGATTTATTTTTATACAATTCTGAAATGCGCGCTTTAATGAATGGCGATAAAGCCATTGCACGAGTTAGTGGTGAAGACAGGCGCGGTCGTCCAGAAGGTAAAATTGTAAAAGTTACCGAGCGTGCCAATAAAACCGTAGTAGGGCGTTTTTATTGGGATGGCGATGTAGGTTTTGTTGCACCGGATAATAAAAAATTGCCAGACGACATTATTGTCCCCGATAAATATAATAAAGGTGCGCAACACGGACAAGTTGTAGAAGTAAAAATAGAAAAATTCCCCACCAAACGTCACCAGTCGCTTGGTCATGTTATTAACATTATGGGTGAACATTTAACAGCGGGTTTAGAAATTGATATTGCGATAAGCAGTTACAACTTACCCAATACCTTTGACGAAAAGGTAGAAAAAGAGTTAGAACAGTTTACTAGTACCATTGACGACTCTGACGTGGCTAGACGACGTGATATTAGAGACATGCCGTTAATTACCATTGATGGCGATGATTCTAAAGATTTTGATGATGCGGTTTTTTGTGAAAGCAAAGACAACGGCTGGAAACTAACCGTAGCCATTGCAGACGTAGCCCACTATGTGGATATGGGCAGCGCTATAGATGCCGAAGCGATTAAACGTGGCACGTCGGTATACTTTCCTGGTCGTGTAATCCCAATGTTGCCAGAAATATTGTCTAACGGTTTATGTTCTATTAACCCTAACGAAGACCGCTACGCGCTTTGCTGTGAAATGGACATCAATAGCGAAGGTGAAGTGACCAGTTACGACTTTTTTGAAGCCGTAATGAAGTCTCATGCGCGTATGACCTATAACCAAGTTAGTGAAATTTTGAACGATTCAGAATCATCATTACAGCAAGACTTTGCACACGTTTTACCCGTAGTAAACGAGCTAAACGAGTTGTATCACAAATTGTTATTGCAACGCAGAAAACGTGGCGGTATAGAGTTTGATCGCCCAGAAACCAAAATTGTGTTTAATGACGATAAAAAGATAGAGTCAATTGTTATTGTAGAGCGTTTTGAATCTCATAAAATCATTGAAGAATGCATGATTTTAGCCAATATATGTTGTGCAAAATATTTAGATAAAAACAAACTAGCGGGTTTATACCGTAACCATTTAGGGCCTGCCGAAGACAGACTGGCCGATGTACGTAAGTTTTTAGGTTTGCACAGTTTATCGCTAAGCGGTGGTAACGAACCAAGCGGAAAAGATTTTTCTACTTTGCTAAACCAAATAAAAGAACGACCCGATGCACAAATAATACAAACCGTATTGTTACGTTCACTAAAGCAAGCTAATTATCACTCTAAAAATGTTGGGCATTTTGGTTTAGCTTTAGATTATTACGGCCACTTTACTTCACCAATTAGACGTTACCCCGATTTAATTAATCACCGTCAAATTAAAGCATGTATTAACCAAGCCAAACTGCCTTATACCAATGCAGAAAAAGTAGGTGATATGGGAACCAAATGTTCAGAATTTGAACGCCGTGCCGATGAAGCCACCCGTGACGTTACCGATTGGCTAAAATGTGAATACATGGAAGACAAAGTAGGTACGGTACATAACGGTAAAGTAAATACCGTCACTTCTTTTGGATTGTTTGTAGAACTAGAAGACATTTTTGTAGAAGGGTTAGTACATATAACGTCGTTAAAGAAAGACTATTATCAGTTTGACGCAACCATGCTAAAACTCACTGGAGAGCGCACAGGGCAAACCTTCCAAGTTGGTGATAAGATTGTTGTAGAAGTGGCAAACGTAAACCTAGAAGACCGTAAAATGGACTTTAAACAAGTAACACAAGACGAAGAGCAAACCGAGGACGAATAGCGAGGTTAATGCATAAACATTGGCATTATACTAATAGCGCTAAGCCTTGCTTGTTCACAGTTTTATCGTGAACTAGCAAGGCTTAGTTGCTACGGGTATCCTACCCTCGGTGCTACGCACGTCGCTATCGCTCCCCAATTTGTTCCATACAAATTAGT
>CAZPSE010000044.1:0-2177 GCA_964589575.1 uncultured Gammaproteobacteria bacterium
AAGGTACAAACACTTATGACCTCTGTGCCGGTCTCTGACATTGATATTTTATAATGGAATACCTGTTTTATATTGTTACAGGCATGGTTGCAGGCACAATGGCCGGCATGCTTGGCATAGGTGGTGGTTTAATTATCGTACCCGTTTTGTATTTTATTTTTTTCGACAGGGGGTTTGAAACAACGCAATTAATGCACATTGCTTTAGCTACATCCTTAGCGACCATTATCACCACGTCTATTTCATCTATTGTTGCCCATCAAAAACATAACGCAATAAATTGGCGACAAGTAAAACAACTAACACCTAGCATTTTAATTGGTGCAGCCGTTAGTGCTTGGCTGGCAGATTTAATTAACTCTGATTACTTAAAAACTTTTTTTGCCTTGTTTTTATTTTTTGTCACCAGTCAAATGCTAACAGCTAAAACAAAGCAGATTCGTCGACCCCTTGCCTACAGGGATGTAGGTATGGCCGAGCGCAGGGATAGCGCAGGAGGCCTAGCTGATAATCCTAAAAACACACCTTTTATCAACACTATTGCAGGCACAATAATAGGTTCAATATCGGCATTTGTTGGCATTGGCGGTGGCACATTAACCGTGCCTTATTTAAGCTATATGGGTTTTAGCCTGCCAAAAGCTATTGCGACATCGGCAGCTTGTGGCTTACCCATTGCTGTTGCCGCAACAGTTGGTTATGTTATAGGTGGTTGGCAACAGTTAGATGGTTACTTTTTAGGTTATATCTACCTGCCTGCATGGTTTAGCATTGCGATTGTCAGCGGTTTATTTGCGCCACTAGGCGCTAAACTCACCCACAGCTTACCGATACAAACTTTAAAAAAAATATTTGCAATACTATTAATTATTGTTGCTATTAAAATGATTTTGCCAACTGCCTAATATACTTTTTTTAAGATGACTTTAAACAAACAACAAAAAACCAGCCTACTTTTAGCATCGGCTTTATTCGTACTTTTTATTGTTTTAATCCAATACTTTCAATTAAAACCGTTATTACAATTTGACCGCACCTTAATAAACCAAGGAGAATTTTGGCGACTTTTTACGGGCAATTTAATCCACTACAACTTTGAGCATATGTGGATGAATTTAGCCGGTTTAGCACTAGGCATGTACTTGCTGGCTTTTAGATACCCATTGTTTTATTGGTTTATTATCATCAGTTTTAGTAGCTTAGCCGTTGGCAGTGGTTTATATATATTTGATACGAATATGCAATATTACGTAGGGCTTTCTGGCGCGTTGCATGGCATGTTAGTGGTTGGTGCCTTGGTAGAAACACGTCACAATAAAACTACGGGGCTATTATTATTGCTGTTTATTTTTGCCAAACTAAGTTACGAGCAGTTTTTTGGTGCGTTATCCGCACCTTTATCTAACACCACATCTATAGCGGTTAATGCGCATTTATACGGCAGTTTAGCAGGCATTATTATTTGGTTTTTACTTAACCATATAAGCAAGGGGTCGACGAAATAGGCTGTTTTACGGCTCATTTAATGGCTGGTTAAAATTACTGTCTGGCCAAAACGTAGTGGTCGATTGGAAAAACTAACTAACAACCTACTTTTACATTTAAAAGGCCATCGTTTGATTTTAACAAATGTATTAGGTTATCGACCTGCACCTTGCTTTATTTAGTTGCACGTAAAATGAAATAGATAAAAAACTTGATGGTAGTGAAAGTGGTAACGATAAACTCAAAAGCTATTTAATAGAGTCTCACCGCATTGTTTCTTTAAGAGAAAAAACAAAAGGAGTTGGGACTAAATCAAATTTAATTGCTAAATAGCAATAGTCGTTAAAACTAATAATGTATTTTAAGAAAGTTTTTTAATTGGGGTGTTACGTTAAGGCTAAAGAGTTTGCCTTGTTGGGCGTTTATAGTCGCACCGCTTTAAGCTGTGCGACTTAAAAAGACTTAAGGTCTTTTAGGAACTTCGTATGCAACTTCTTTCTGGAAAGACTCCCAGATTGTATCGTAACCTACAAAAGCACCTGGCTTGATTTCTTTTTGACGAGTAATAAGCATGAAGGTTTTTCCTTCAGGTATTTTTGGTCTAGTGGTTGGGGCTGCTCCGCTCATAAATCACCTATATCTAAAAAATCGTGTAGCCACCACAAAAGCTGTAGTTTGAAACTATCTCGATA
>CAZPSE010000044.1:2277-13902 GCA_964589575.1 uncultured Gammaproteobacteria bacterium
ATCAAGCACTAAAGCGTCCATAATTACTACAAAGTCTTGCTTGCTTTTACCGCCACCTAAGCGCGAGTTACTGGCTTTTTCTTGACCAATGGTAGAGTGCGTTTTACCCTGATAATCATGCCCTGGATACACAATTGTTTCGTCACTTAGCGTAAACAACTTTTGCGTGATAGAGTCATACAACGTTGCCGCATCGCCCGACTGAAAATCGGTTCGGCCACAGCCGTCTATTAATAATGCATCGCCTGTAAATACAAAACCGTCTACAAAATACGAAATATCAGTATTGGTATGACCGGGTGTGTACAACACTTTAATGTCTTGCTTACCAATAGTCACCGTATCGCCGTCTTGCAACAAAACATCTGCACAGCTTGCTTGGCTATGTTTGTGTACACCGGCTAAAGAACCTAAGGCATCTCTAATATCACTTGCCCCTGTTACATGGTCTGCATGTATGTGGGTTTCTAGGGTGTATTTTAACGTTAAATTGTTTGCTTTTACAAAATCAATATCCCGTGTTACTTGTTCTTTTACCGAGTCAATTAATACTGCTTCTTTGGTTTTTTCATCCCACAAAATATAAGTATAAGTGCTGCTTTGGGTATCAAATAATTGTTCTATGTTCATAATACTATCCTTACTTAGCAATGTTGAATGCTATTGTAACCGCCAATATTAAATGCATTACTAAACCCTAACGAGCTTAATGTTTGTTGCGCCATTTGCGCCCGCATACCGCTTACACAATACAATAATACCGGTTTATTTGGATCTAATTGCTGAGCCTGATTTTGAATATTATTATAGGGAACATTAATTGCCCCTTTTATAGAACCACTTGCATATTCCGCAGGGCTACGAACATCAACTAATTGCGCACCGTTATTAACGGCTTCATTTATTTGTGAACAAAGGCTATCGTTATTCATTTTTCACTCCTGTAGTTTGTATTATTTAGTGCAATTACAATAGTCGAAATTATCACAACAAAAATAATTGCTGATATTGAAAAAGAGTCAAAAATCATAACCTTATCTCCTAGCCAATATTAATGGCTTTTGTCTTAAATTGGTAACCAGTTTATCCACTTTCATTAAACAGGTAAAACGAATATAATAGATTACTTTAATCGTTTTTATCGATACTTAATTATGCACCACTTACCTTCTTTAAAAAAATTACTCTATTTAGTAACCCTTCATAAACTAAAACATTTTGGCAAAACAGCCGAAGCTTGCTTTGTTAGCCAGTCTACCTTAAGTGCTGGCATTAAAGATTTAGAAAAACTATTGGGAAGGGTTTTAATAGAACGTAATAAAAAACACATGGTGTTTACGGCAACAGGGCACGAGCTGGTTACGCAAGCAAAAAAAATACTGCTCGCCAGTAAAGATTTTACTAACACCGCAGAAAAATTTGGACAATTTTATAAAAGCCCTTTACGGCTAGGTATTATCCCAACCATTGCACCTTATATATTACCTAAATTAATGAAAACGTTGTCGCAAAATTACCCAGACATGCAAGTAATGTTACGCGAAGATATAACAGATAAGTTAATTAGCCAACTAAAAAGTGGTAATTTAGATTGTTTAATTATTGCTTTGCCTTACAATGCCATAGGTATAGAGTTATTAAGCTGTTTTGCAGATCCATTGCGATTAATTCACCACAAAAACAGTCAATTTTTACCAAACGACAAGCAATTACAAATAAAACAATTAGCAGAAGAAAGTGTCATTTTATTAGGAGATGGGCATTGTTTACGTGACCACACAATAACCAGTTGTAGCTTATTAACCGACAAGCAAATAAACAAATTTACCACCAACAGCTTAACCACCATTGTACAAATGGTGCAGTACGATAGTGGGCTAAGCTACATACCACAAATGGCTATAGATGCCGGCGTATTAATAGAAACCGATATAGCGGTAAAACAAAATGTAATTAGTTCTAAAACAGAGCGTTTTATAGGCCTAGCTTGGCGCGACTCTAGCCCCTTTAAAGAAGAATTTAAGCAAATTGGAAAGCATATTAAGCAAGTAGGTACAAATTAGCTTATTATTTTTAATTACTAAGAAAACTTCTCTAACCTTAAAACTTCTACATCACTTAAAAATAACATAATTGCATAGTCTTTATAGTACGTTTTACTAAGGTGTTCTGCAATCGCATCTATAATTTGTGGTTCACAAATTATCTCAACTCGAATATTACTGTCAGAATCCCAGGCACCACCACGTACACCTCTATGCCCTTTCCCTTTTGCATTAGTTATAGTGTAACCATGAGCACCTAAACGATCAATATCTTCCACTATGCTGTGTTCTAATACTGACTCGGTAATAATCGTGATTAGCTTCATTTTATGAGTTCGCATTTTCTAAAGCCCCAAGGTAGAAAAATATTCCACCATTTTATGGTATAGCGGAATACCAAATATTATATTAAACGGAAAAGTAACACCCAGTGAAGCCGTTAGTGATAACGTAGGATTCGCCTCTGGCAAAGCAATACGAATTGCCGCAGGAACAGCAATATAAGAAGCACTAGCTGCAAGCGTTGCCAACAATATAGAGCCGCCAAGTGAAAGCCCTAGCAATATCCCTAAAATACCACCTACACACGCAGAAAAAATGGGGAAAACAATACCAAAACCTAATAAGAAAAGACCATAACGGCGTAAAGTACCAATTTGACTTGATGCGATTAGCCCCATTTCTAATAAAAACAGTGCCAGCACACCCTTAAAAGGGTCAAAAAACAATCCTCCTATCGGTTTTATTCCTTCTTCGCCAGCTGCCCAACCTATTAATAAACCGCCAAGTAAAAGTACAATACTTTTCCCTAAAAAAACTTCGTGCGAAAGTTGCTTCCACTTAGTATTTTTTGAAATGCCTCTAACTAATACAATACCAACCAATATAGCAGGCACTTCTAAAATAACTAAAAAGAGTGGCATATGTGCTTCATATGGTATTTGTTGCGCAGCTAAATAAGCAATTGCTACCGCATAAGTACCAACGCTGACAGAACCATAATGAGCCGCAATGGAAGACGCATTTGCCTTATCAAAACGGCCAATGTAGTAAAGTATTGGAAAAGCAAGCAACGGTAAAACAAAACCCATTGCAGTTACAGCGGCAATGTCTGGCAATAAGCTAGAAAACTCTTGCTTGGAAAGCTCAACACCACCTTTAAGACCGATAGCAAGCAGTAGTATTATGCTCAAAAATTCGTAAATTGCTGGCGGTAAACGCATTTCTGCACGCATTAAGCCGGCTGCCAAACCAAGCATAAAAAACATAACAACTGGATCTAATGTCATAAAAACACCTATTTAAATTTTTCTTATTGTTATTTTTAAATGATCAAAACAAACTTGCTTTCAATAAAAACGTAATTGAAAACTTATTAGCACCTCTAAAAGCCCCTAAATTAAAGCACCTCTATTAATTAATTGCGTTTTCTGCAGTTTCGTAACGAGCTCTTAAGGTTTTTAACGCTTCATTTCTGGTCCGGAAAATATTATCTGCACCAATTAGCGTCGTTAATTTATTTTTCTCAAAGGTTTTACTAACTTGCGTTTTTAGACTACTAAAGGCCAAGCTTACGCCTGTTTTATTTAAGCTTTTTGACATTTCACGTATTTTTTCTTCACCACTGGCATCAATCCAATTAATGCCAGAACCTACAACAACAATACAGCGTGCCTCTGGAAATTTAATAAGCGCATTAGTAATTGCAATTTCAAAATAGGCAACATTAGCAAACATAATGGCACCATCAAAACGAATGGGGACAAACTTTTCACTAACTGGAGACAGCTTGTGCAATTCCATACCTGTTAACACGCCTTCTGAATCTAAACCTAAGATTGAAGATCTTGGTTTCATTACGCGTAATACAAACGCAACCATTGTTAATACTATACCAATCATAATGCCATCAGCAATAGCAGGTGCCATAGCCAGCGTTGCTACAAAAGCGATGACTCCAATAATCGCACCATTACGATCGACATGCCAAGCATTAATTAATGGCTGAATACGAACCAAGCCGAACACTGCCATCATCACAATTACGGCCAATACAGCCTGAGGTAAATGATAAAGCAACGGTGTTAAAAACAATAAAACAAGTACAACGGCTAATGCACTAACAATTGCAAATATGCCTGTTTGTGCGCCTGTTTTTGCAGCAACTGCCGAGCGAGAAAAAGAACCGCTGACGGTAAAAGAGCTAAAGAAACTTCCTGTAACGTTAGCTAAGCCTTGCCCTATCAACTCTTTATTTATGTCTGTTTTTTGTTTGTTTTTTACAGCTATCGCTCTGGAAATTGAAGTAGCTTCTAAAAACCCAATTAGCGCCATAATAAAAGCAGATGGAAGCAGCATCCACATAATTGCCCAATCTAAAACTGGGGCGTTAAAATGAGGTAATCCTTTAGGAATTTCTCCGACCACAGCTCCCCCAGATGAAAAAACAATTTCTCCATTTGAGACAGTAGAAAAACGCCAATTTAGCTTTCCATCAGCAGTCATTCCTTTTGGCAATTGATTGCCTTCAAAGTAATTAATATCTCCATTTTCATTTTCAACACGAATAAACTTTACTCTATTTAAATCTATACGGTATTGGTTGTGTTTATCTTTTATCGCAAGTAGTTTCAGTTGCATCGTTAGATTAGAACCTTCTAAATTTGCAATTTCAATAAAATCAATTTTATTTAGCTTTTGGATTTTTTCATTATTACTCGCAATAGCGGTAGTCAAGTCCAGTATATTTACTTTTACCTTATTATATTCTTGTATCATTTTGACTTGCGTTTCAGCATGTAAAGCTTCGAATGGAACATTTTCTTTACGCTCGAATGATATTAATGCGCTTACTATCGTCGCAACAATGACCGCAATTAATACACCTGGTAGACGTTTCATATACCGATCACACAAACGAATTACTACATAAGCACCTATTGCAAAAGATAACGTTAACCAATGCGTTTCGTTTATTTGCATAACTACAGCCCATAAGTCGACAACATAATTATCGCTTCGAGGAAATGGAACACCAATAATTTTACTGAGTTGTGACAAACCAATAATTAATGCGGCAGCATTAGTAAAACCAACCAGAACAGGGTTGGAAATAAAATTTACTAAAAACCCAAGACGTGCAAAGCCTAAAATCATTCGCAATACACCAATCATGAGCCCAAGCATTATCGATAACTCTATAAATTTATCACTTCCCATTACCGCAAATGGAATAATAGCCGCTGCAGACATCATAGAAAGCATAGCAACAGGAGCGGTGTGTAACTGACTACATGAACCCCACAAGGAGGCTATAATAACGGGGACAATAGAGGCATATAAACCGTACACAACAGGCAAACCTGCAAGCTGTGCATACGCCATACTTTGAGGAACCAACAATAAAGCCACGGTGATGCCAGAAATTACATCAGCTCGTAAGGCTTCTGATGAAATAGGAAACCAGCGTAAAAAAGGAAGCCAAGTTAGTAATAGTGGAGAGTTTATTTTCATATAGTTTTCAAATCATTAAGGTTCGCTTATATATTCTGAATAAGCCATTAAGCGCATCTGTAAACGATTAACATTTCGACAAAAATATCAATCTTGAAATACATCAAAACCCAGTAACAAACATCAATTGGTTAGCAATAATACACGCTAGCATATAAATATAATCAAAAATGAGGCTTTTAAACGAAAGCTAAATTGTTAAAGCTCTACTTAACTTTCGCACTAAAATACTTTTATACTGCTAATTAAGCAAAAAATGTACTAACTGCAGCTTCAAGAGTATCACGCATATCTATATCATCCGTAAGAGGCTCAACTAATGCCATTTGGCAAGCATCTTCTGGTGCAATACCTTTTGCAATTAATTGCCCTGCATATATAAGCAAACGTGTCGACATACCTTCGTCTAATCCATGTCCTTTAAGATTGCGTGAACGCTGAGCTACTTGCACTAATTTTTCAGCAGTTTGAGTATCAACTCCTGTTTCATGAGCAACAATTTCCACCTCTAGTTCACTTGGTGGATAGTCAAAAGACATCGCTCCAAAACGTTGTTTAGTCGATTGTTTTAAATCTTTCATCATCGATTGATAACCAGGATTGTAAGAAATTACAATTTGAAAATCTGGATGAGCATCAACTTGTTCGCCCTTTTTTTCTAACGGTAACTGACGACGATGATCAGTCAAAGGGTGAATAACTACCGTAGTATCTTGGCGAGCTTCAACAATCTCATCAAGATAGCAAATTGCGCCAATGCGTGCCGCAGTAGTCAATGGACCATCCTGCCATTTTGTACCACTTGCATCAAGTAAAAACCGCCCAACTAAATCAGATGCCGTCATATCTTCATTACAAGCTACGGTAATTAATGGCTTTTGAAGTTTCCATGCCATGTATTCAATAAAGCGTGACTTACCACAACCTGTAGGGCCTTTAATCATTACGGGCATACGAACAGAATATGCGGCTTCGTAACGCTCTACCTCTTTGCCTACTTTATGATAGTAAGGCTCTTTCTTTATCATATATTCGTCGTAGTTTGTCATTCAAAAATCCTCAATATTTCTTAAATTTGTTTATATTCCCACACCTTATTTAGTTAGGGATAAATATAACTCGGGTAATTTTTCGGGTAAACGTGACACATGATCTAACACCAAAAAGTTTTTTGCGCCAAATATTCGCGACACATATTGGTCTGCATGTGGGTCAAGTGTTATACAAAAGGTATTAACGCCATTTCGTGCTAATTCTTCCACTGCTTTTTTGGTATCAAACCGCAAATATTGTGGATCATGTTCGTCATTATCAGCAGGCTCACCGTCGGTTAAAATAAATATTATTTTTTTATTGCTGGCGCGTTGATTAATTAATGTGCCGGCATGACGTAATGCGGCTCCCATACGGGTAGAAAGTTGGCCGGTCATACCGGCTAAGCGACCTTTAACAGTATCATCATAAGAGTCTTCAAAATCTTTAAATCGGTAATACTCTACATCATGGCGACCATTAGAATCAAAACCATGAACAGCAAATGGATCACCAATTTTATTCATCGCATCAGCCATTAAACAAGCCGCTTCACGAGACATATCTAAAATCGTTGTCTCATCAGTTTTCTCGTCGTCATTTTTATTATTTAATGTCTCTTCAATGCTCACCATTGATTTAGACCCAGGCAATGGGTCATTCGTTGATTCGGATAAATCAATCAATAATAAAACAGATAAATCTCTTATTTGTAACGTTGTGCGTATACCTATCCGAGGATCAGGCTGCACACCTCGACGAATATCAACCATTGCATCTATGGCGGCACCTAAATCAATTTCATCTCCATCTTCAACCTTTCGTTGCCTTATTACTCCTTGTGGCTGAACGGCTTCTATCAATTGTTTTAACCGACGAACTAAAGGTTTATGGCGTTCTAATATTTCTTCAATATCATCTGGGTCACCCATTTTGGGTCTTTTTTCTAATAACGTTACCCAGTTTGGACGTTCTAATTGCGTTTGATAGTCCCACTCGTGGTAATGAATAGGAGAAGAAATAGGCTCTTTGCCTTCCATTTCGTTATAGGACCTTCCTTCGTCCTCGTAAGGAAATAATTCTGTTTCTAACACCCATATTTCTTCTGCATCATCCCCTGCATTTTCTACATCAAGCGCATTAATCATTTCCATAATACTAACGTATTTACGTACTTGTTGAGTCTCACCTGGCAACAGCTCGTGTCCATCTTCTACAAAGTCTAACGACTGCCAAAGGCAACGGTTATCATCTCGATAAGGAGAGGTATATTTGTCAATCCGTGAATTGGTGGTTATTTTTAACTCAATCACCATTTCAGCTAATTTTAAACCAATTTCTTTTGCTAATTCAGGGTCAGATAATCGCTCACTAGCATCTTTCATTTCTTTACGAGCAAAAACAATTAGCTCATGGTTATCATTGTAATTTTCATCTAAAAGTGCGCGAGCTAATCGGTCAAGCAAGGGTTGAAGGCCTTCATTTAAATTAGTGTCCGCAGGTAACAAACTAACCCATAACTGTTTCATTCCTGGAAAGCTTTGAACAGCTAAAGCCTCAATACGCGCATCTTCAATTACACCAATCATTAATTTTTGTAAATTGCTTAATTCATCTGCTAAGGTATCGTAATGAGAAAAAACGATGTGGGCAGCAGCATGCGCAGAGCTTGCCCGATAAATATCCATACCAGACACTTTAATATCATCGTCAGATATATAATCATCAAAAGCATCTGGCAAATGTATAAAGTAATGTTCAATATAAGGTCGATAACCTTCTCTAGTTTCAAAGTCACCTGAGGTTGGGCGTATAAAAAAATCTCTGCCCCATAAAGAACGTAAATACATGTTTAAGCGACGTTGAACATTTACAAACAAAACACCACGTTGCTCTTGCTTAAGTACTGCCTTAGATTGTTCACTTTTTAAACTAAAGTATTCTGCTTGGGCATCAAAATCATTTCTATAAGCAGAAATTCCCCAAGCAATCCATCTTCGCAGACCACCAAGAGTAAGTTGACCCAATAAAACATCTAAATTTTCTAAAAATGGACGTATGGAGCGAGGTGCTTTGGCAACCAAATTATTTAAAAGGCTTAAATATGCATTAAATAAGTCTAATTCACCTAATCTATTTGCAGCTGTTGCAGCGGTAGAAAAAACCAATGATAAAACTTCTGCACTGGTTCTCGAGTACATTTGAATAGTGGTAGAAAGTAATTCGGGAACCGCTTGCTCACCAATTTCTTTGGCGACTAAAGGGGCATTTTCAATAAATGAAATAACTAAATCTGTACCACGACCCAACGATTTTAAACCGGCAGCACCTTCGAGGTAAATTTGTAAACCACGGGGTGTAAAAACTCGCACTGCTTCGTGCCAGGTAGCTTCTAAAACCTCAGATGCTTGCTCACCAAGTTCTTCTAATAGATCTTGGTGTTCTGTTAGTTGGATAGACAAAATTAACCTTTATCGAAAATAATTAAATACAACCTAAAGCTTACTGTTTCAACAATAATTTTAGATACTTAAATTATTGTTAGTCGGGCCAGACACGCTGTGGAAACAAATTTGAGGACGGTGCTTTGTTTTTTTGTTTGCCTTTCGAAATTTTATTTTCGCTTTTAACCTTTTTAGGTTTAGTTTTCTTTATTTGCTTTTTTGCTACAGCTGAACCCGATTTTGTAGTTTTACTTTGCTTGGGTTTGCTAACGCTAGCAAGTAATTTATCTTCTAATTTAGTCATTGTTATAAATCTCTTCAATTATATTTTCAATATCAATTACTGCTTTTTTACCCCTAGCTCCAAACTGATAGACACTTATACCTTCTAAAGCAGCCCAACGGTATGAAGCTCTTCGGCCTAATGAACTTTCTAATGCGGGTAAACCGCAAGATTGTAATGCTTTGCGCATAGCATTAGAAAGTGCGCTTTTAGGCTCAACTTGGTTTCGAACAAAATATGCTCTTAACTTAGGGTTAGTTTGTTGAGCAATTTGAACGGCTTCAACCATATGCACACTGCTCCACAAATCTGGTGGCGAAGGTAAAACAGGTATCAGTAAAACATCAACCATTTCTAATGCCGTTTCAATATAGCCGTCACTTAAGGTTGGTGGGCAATCAACTACCACAAAGTCATGTGTACTGCTTGCCCATCTAATTTCTTTAGACAGCTTTGAGCTAGAGGCGACAACTTTTGGCATACCCTCTTTTTCTTGATTTATCCAATGCTCTAAAGTACCTTGTGGGTCTGCATCTAATAAAACAGCACTGCCACGAGACATCAATCCAGAAGCGAGGTTAAGGGCTAATGTCGATTTCCCACAGCCACCTTTTAAGTTAGCTATTGCAAATTTTGTATTCTTTTTTGCCATTATTTCTTAGACTCAAACAGGGAATCTACTGTAATAGAAAATTTAATATCTACTTCAGACAATTCCTCATCACGAGCTTTTATTAATACGTTTACATGTGTTCTACTAAACGTTAAATCGGGGTAAAACGATTCTTTTTCAGACAATAATTCCATCTCATCAAGAAAATCTCGCATGTCATCGTAATTATCAAAATCAAAACGTCTTGAAAGTTGCTGAGCACGCTTTTGAATTTTCCAAAACTCACTTGCACCTTTTAAAATATCTAATGTTGGCATACGAAGCACCACAACTTTTTATGTACTAATTTAATCATTAGCTTTTAAAGTAATAAGCCAGTTTTCTATCCAAATAAGATGATTTTTTTCTTCAAGAAGCAAACCTTCAAATAAGTCAAAACTTAATTGATCACCTATACGCGCACAATACCGACATGCATCTGAATAAAGAAAAATTGCTTCTTCTTCCAAATGTCTATCAAATAACAACATTTCATGTAAATTATGCGTAACACTGATAGGTGGTAACTGTGTGCCATTTGGTAACAGCCCTAAAGTTAACATGTGTTTTATTAAACGTTTAGCATGACCTAACTCATCTTCAGATTCTTTTGAAAACAAATCTGAAGCTTGTTGTTGCCCCCAAAGTTCACATAACGATGATTGCGTTAAATAAACTTGTACAGCAAACATTTCATGGTTCAAAGCCCGACGTAAAAAACCGGTCAGTTTAGGATCCATTAACATATTAAAACAGTATTAGCTTGCTTTTGGCGCAGTCACATCATCAGTAGTAACAGGAAGTATACTTTCAACTTCACCATGTACTCTAGCTATAATGTGAGCAGAAACTAAGCCATCACCAACACGTTCGCAAGCATCTGCACCAGCGCGAACCGCCGCATTTACAGCACCTGTTTCACCACGTACTAATACAGTAACGTAACCACCACCAACAAATTGACGACCAATAAGACGCACTTCTGCAGCTTTAGTCATTGCATCAGCCGCTTCAATTGCAGGTACTAGACCACGAGTTTCAATCATACCTAAAGCTATTCCAGATATTTCGCTCATAATTTTCTCCAAATAAATATTAATAACATATTACCAATGCCAAAAAATGCATTAGCAATATTTAAAATAATTTAGCTTATGCTTCAATTGCAGAAGGTAAAATATTCTCTACTTCGCCATGTACACGCGCGATAATGTGAGCTGATACAAGACCATCTCCAACACGTTCACAAGCATCAGCTCCAGCGCGTACTGCTGCATTAACTGCACCAGTTTCGCCACGAACTAAAACAGTTACGTAACCACCACCAACAAATTGACGACCGACTAAACGAACTTCTGCCGCTTTAGTCATAGCATCAGCAGCTTCAATTGCAGGTACTAAACCACGGGTTTCTATCATGCCTAACGCAACACCAGTAATATCACTCATTATACTTCTCCAGATTTTAAATAATTTAAGTTAACCTACAAATTTAGGTGTAACCAATAAGTTTACCTTAAGCGTCAATTGCTGTAGGTAAGATGTTTTCTACTTCGCCGTGTACGCGTGCGATAATATGAGCAGATACAAGCCCATCTCCTACACGTTCACAAGCGTCAGCTCCTGCACGTACTGCTGCATTTACTGCCCCAGTTT
>CAZPSE010000045.1:0-13577 GCA_964589575.1 uncultured Gammaproteobacteria bacterium
CATTTAAACCATCAATCGAATAATTATCAATTTCCGCACGGATAAGGCGAAGCACAGGAAAACCAACATGTGCACACATTCGACGAACTTGACGGTTTTTACCCTCTCTTAAAGTGATTTTAAGCCAAGTATCGGGTATGTTTTTTCTTATTCTTATAGGTGGGTCGCGTGGAGAAATTTCAAAATTAACCATTATTTCTGCGCTGGCAGGTCGAGTTATACCGTCTTTTAAACGCATGCCCTTAAAAAAAGGTTTTAAATCGCTCTGTGTGGGTGCGCCTTCTACCTGCGCCCAATACACTTTTTGTTTGGCATGTTTAGGGTCTGATAATTGGTTTTGTAACTGCCCATCATCCGTTAGCAACAACAACCCCTCGCTGTCGTAATCTAAACGCCCTGCAGGGTAAACGTTTTTAGTATCAATATATTGCGCTAGGGTGGTTTTGTTTTCGTGTGGGGAAAACTGGCATAAAACATTAAAGGGTTTATTAAATAATATTAATTTACTCATGTACGGCTCTTGTTAATAAAATTTTTAGCAATGTACTGTTTTTCCGCTTTGTAAGCCTTGCAATTGACTTAATTTACAACCATTTTAAGAAAACGTCTTATCAATTAAATTAAACCAGCGTTGTTGCCTAAATTGGCTAAACCCTAAGTCATTAAATACGCTTATCAAACTGCCTATGTCTGGCTCTTTCCATACTAAATCTTTTGTTTTTTGCGGTAAATTGGGGCATTCGTACAAGCCCGTTAATGTTTGGCAAATGCTTAATAGCTCTTCATTGTCTTCAAAAATGGCTTTTACTTTTTTTGCCCCTCTAAACTTCATATTGGCAACTTGGTCTAGGTTTTGTTTAATGCCTTCTATCGACCCCCATTTAGCAATCAGGCTTTGTGCCGACTTGTCGCCAATGCCCGGTAAACCGGGTATGTTATCTACACGGTCGCCTTTTAGTGCTAAAAAATCTTTAATTTGATTGGGGTACACACCGTGTTTTAAATAGATGTCGTCTTGATATTGCCAATTTTTGGTGGATGCTTCGTACATACAATCTTCGGATTTATATATAAATTGCGCCAAATCTTTATCTTTAGTCACAATTACAATATTGGCATTTTTATTGTGCGTTTTAGAAAGCGTGCCAATAATGTCGTCGGCCTCGTACTGATTATTAACAAACGACGGTAAACCCAAAGCCTTGGCAAAGTCTAAACACATGGGGAATTGTGCTTTTAATAAGGCAGGGGTTTCTTCGCGGTTGGCTTTGTATTGTGGGTATAAATCATTGCGCAGTAATTTTTTTTGTTTACCGTCAAAAGCACAAGCTATGTAGTCGGGTTTTTGTTCCGCCAACAATTGATACAAAAACTCTATATAACCCACCAGCGCATTAATGCTTTCACCTTTATTATTTACATACTCTGGCGGGGCGGTGTACCACGCGCGGTATATATAAATACTGCTATCAACTAAAAATAAGTTTTTATTGGGCATAATATTAAAATTTAAAAAACGTACCGAGCAAGGCTCGTAACGTTACGAGCCTTGCTCGGTACGGGTTTATATACGCGCCACGCCCGATTTTATAGCCGCGTCTGCCACAGCTTTTGGCACAACGTCTATTAGGCGTGGATCAAAAGGTGAGGGTATAACGTAGTTTTCGCCAAAGGCTAAGTTTTCATCTTTATGAATTTTCTTTACAGAATCTGGCACGTCCATACGCGCGATGGATGCAATGGCTTCTACCGCCGCTATTTTCATTTCTGTATTGATTATTTTTGCCCTTACCGATAATGCGCCTTTAAATAAAAATGGAAAACACAGCACGTTATTTACTTGGTTTGGGTAGTCGCTACGACCTGTTGCCATTATTAAATCGTCGCGAGTTTGCCATGCCAGTTCTGGCTTTATTTCTGGGTCTGGGTTGGCTAATGCAAACACTATTGGGTTAGGTGCCATTTTGGCTAATTGCTGGGGGCTAAATAAATTAGGGCCAGATACACCAATAAATATATCGGCGTTTTCAATGGCATCGTCTAAGGTTTTTGCACCGCTGTCGTTAATAAACGGTGCGCGACGTTCATCTACCGTGTCTAGGTCGCTTCGTAATACACCACGGCGACCGAGCATAAAGATGTTTTCTTTTTTTGCACCTAAATTTATTAGCATATTCATAGACGCGATACCTGCAGCCCCCGCACCAAGACAAACTATTTTGCAATTTGAGAGTTTTTTATCGCGCAGTTTTAAGGCATTTACAATACCTGCAGATATAACTATGGCGGTGCCGTGTTGGTCGTCATGAAACACAGGTATGTCTAGTTTTTCTATCAAGGCTTCTTCAATTTCGAAGCAATGCGGTGCGGCAATGTCTTCTAAATTAATACCGCCAAAGGTGTCGGCAATGTTTTCTACCGTTTTTATAAAGTCGGCAGGGTCTTTGGCATTTACTTCAATATCAAACACGTCTATGTCTGCAAAGCGTTTAAACAATACGCCTTTGCCTTCCATGACCGGTTTACCCGCTAACGCGCCAATGTCGCCCAAACCTAAAACGGCGGTGCCGTCTGTAATTACTGCTACTAAGTTACCTTTACCTGTGTATTTATAAGCATCTTCTGGGTTTTTATGTATTTCTCTGCAAGGTTCTGCAACGCCTGGCGAATAGGCTAAAGACAAATCACGCTGGGTTTCTGTCGGTTTAGTTAATTTTGTTGCCAGTTTGCCCGGTATTGGGTTTAGGTGATAATCTAAAGCATCTTGCTTTAAGTCGCTCATAATGGAAACCTTGAATATTTTAATGGGTTGGATTTTAACATAGCTAAGCCACCCGTCGTAAAACGATATAATATGTTCTAAACTTAAGGAAGCCCTGATTAACTACACACTATCTGGCAACGCCAAGTTTTATCTAGCAAGGCTTAACGCTAATAGTTTGAAAGTTCCAGTTAATCAGGGCTTCCTTAACTTAATAAATAACCCTTTTCGACTACGCAAATGCTAAAAATATCCAACAATGTATTTATACCCGACGACGAGATAGATTTAATTGCTATCCGTGCCCAAGGTGCGGGCGGTCAAAATGTTAATAAAGTGTCGTCGGCAATACACCTTCGGTTTGATGTTAAAGCGTCGTCTTTGCCTGAATTTTATAAAGAACGACTGCTTGCACTTAAAGATAAACGGCTAACTAAAGATGGCGTTATCGTAATAAAAGCACAACAATTTAGAACCCAAGAAAAAAACCGCATTGCCGCTTTAGAACGTTTGGCCGAGCTAATAAAAACCGTAAGCGTGGTCGCTAAAGTACGTAAACCTACCAAACCCAGTAAAAACTCGCAAAAAAAACGCATGGACAGTAAAACTAAAAACAGTAGAACTAAAGCCTTACGTGGCAAAGTGTTTGATTAATTATTACCTAAGGGTTTTCATAAGGAAGAGCTTATTATCTGGAGTTGCAAACTAATAGCCAATACTTATGAATGACCGAGATTAAACTTTTAATCATGCTTTGCCCAGTTAATCAGGTCTCCTTCAGCTTTATCGCGTCAGCCAACCACCTGTGGCTTGTATAGGCGTTAAGTCATTAGCGGTACTTACCCAGCTTGCTATAGCGGTTTTTTTGGCTGGTGTTTTAACTGTTGGTAAGTCGGTTTGTGGTAATACGTAGTCTTTTCCAAAACGGCTCATTTTTATACTTTTATGGCCTATTACTACAAAGTCATGCGTTAGTGTTTTGCCTTCGTTTTCACCCGCATTTATGCTTGATACTAAGTCGAACCCTAGTATTGCAACGTTTAGTATTAGTGACTTTTTGCTGTCTTTTTTGGCTGTGTATTTTGCGCTGATTCGGTTATCTTTTGTGTTGATAGTTAGCTTACCTGCATTGTTGTTGCTGTCTAAGGATAATGGTCTAAAATAAAACCACGATCGCCACTCTTTTCCATTTAATAACATGCCAGGTGTATAGATTGTGCGTTGTTGTTTTTGGTTGGCAAACTGGCGTTGTCGCTGGCTAAACTTGGGGTTGGCATAGGGGTCTTGCCAGCCTATGTAGTCCCAATAATCTACATGAAAGGCCATCGGGATGACTTCAGTCCACAGTCTGTTATCTTGCTTTAGTTGGCTTAGCCATTTGTCTGCAGGTGGGCAACTGCTGCACCCTTCGGAGGTGTACAGTTCTAAAATGCTAACCTGTTTGTCGTTACTGCTAAAGGTTTGTGCTTGCGCAGTTAATGTGGCGGTTAATAGCAGCAGTACGGTGGCGGCAGAGTTGTAAAACGTCATTGGTAAAACCTTGGCGATTGAGCTAAACATATCGCTACGACTGCAGGTTGGGTGATGAGTTCAGTTATGGGGTAGATTAGGGTGCGATTAAAAACAAACAGATAATCGTTATGGATATGACCGCTATCATAATTAGTGTTGGGCTTTCTTTGCTGTCGGGCGTGTTGTATTCGCTTTCTTCTATAAAGTTTTCTTTTCCTTCGTAATCACATATTATTTTTCTGCCCTGCGACATATCGTCATCAGCAACCATCACTTTGGCAAAATCTGCTACGACCAACTCGCCAATGCCACCTTGCAAATGTTCACCTGTGACAAAAGTTTTTATGCCGTGGGCATTTAACATGCCTGCAACTATATGGGCTTCGGTTATGTCTTTGGCGCTGTAAACTTTTTTCATTAGGATTTATGGGTTCAATTTAAAGAAGCTTAAAAACAGGTGTTTTCGTTGCCTACAAGGATGTTAGTGCACAAAATGGCATTGAGCATAATGCGTACAGACTCTTTGCTTTTAAAGATTCGTTATAAGATGCTATTTTTTTGCTCTCTTTCGTTAATAATAAAACGTCTTAATTGTCTTTCTCCTCGCATTACATAAAGAATATAAACATGATTTTTATTGATTTGATAAAAAATGCGACATGGACCTACGATAACTTCTCGATAGTCTGTTTTTTTTAGCTCTGTTGGTGTTTTTCCTGATTTTGGAAAATTTTCAAGGCGTTCAATAGTGGAAAAGACTTTGCTAACTAATTTTTGTGCTGCATTAGAATTATCTAATGCTATGTATTCGGCAATGTCATTTAAATCGGTTAGTGCAGGTTCTGTCCAAATTACTTCAGCCATTTGGCTAGTTTCTGCTTGGCTTCTTTTTGGCTGTAAGTGTTGTTTGCGAGTATTGCTTTTTCGCCACGAGCGATTCCCTCTAAAATGCTCATTCTGTTTTGCATAAACTCATAATCTTCAACGTCTACTAAGTAGGCAGATGGAACGCCATGTTCAGTAATTAGAATAGGGTCTTTATGTTTGTGTAAATCGGCCAAAATTTTAGTGGCTTGACGTTTTAAAGTTGTTACAAGTTCTGTCCTCATAAAGTGATACTAAACTATCACTTTATGTTTAACAAGGTAGTTTTAGACTTATAGTCTGCCATTTTACAAATTATCTAATCGTGTTTTTGCTCGTTCAATAGCCAATTTAACCTGTTTTGGTGCGGTTCCACCAATATGGTTTCGGCTATTTACCGAGCCTTCTAAGGTTAAATAATCAAAAACATCATCGCCAATTTTGGCGTTTATGCCTTGCAATACGTTTAAGTCTAAATCTTCTAATCCGCAGTTTTTTTGTATGGCGGTTTGTACGGCTATGCCAACTATTTCGTGCGCTTCTCTAAAGGGTATGTCTAAATTGACTAAATAGTCTGCCAAGTCGGTTGCGGTAGAAAAACCTTGTTTGGCAGAGTTGTACATGTTGTCTTTTTTGGCTTCTATAAACGGCATCATATTGGCGAAGGAATGCACACTGCCTAGCACGGTGTCTATGGTGTCAAACAGCGGTTCTTTGTCTTCTTGGTTGTCTTTGTTATACGCCAAAGGTTGTGATTTCATCAGGGTTAACAAACTCATTAAGTGCCCATAAACACGGCCAGTTTTACCGCGTATTAGCTCGGGTACGTCTGGGTTTTTCTTTTGTGGCATGATGGATGAGCCGGTGCAAAAACGGTCGGGCAGTTGGATAAAATTAAATTGAGACGATGACCACAAAACCAATTCTTCAGATATTCTTGAAAAATGCATCATTAATATAGACGCGGCAGAACAAAACTCGATAGCGAAATCCCTATCGCTTACCGAATCTAAGGAGTTTTCTGTTGGTGCTTTAAAGTTTAATAGTTTTGCCGTGTAAAAACGGTCTATTGGGTACGTTGTACCTGCTAATGCAGCCGCGCCTAATGGCGAGTAATCCATACGTTCTTTGGTATCTTGAAAGCGCAATGCATCGCGGTACAACATTTCGTACCATGCCATTATGTGGTGACCAAAAGTAATTGGTTGGGCTATTTGTAAGTGGGTAAAACCGGGCATAATGGTGTCGGTATTTTTTTCTGCCAGTTGAATTAAGCCTTTTAATAAACTTTTCATTTCTTCTAAAATTAGGTCTATTTGGCTTTTCATGTATAACCGAATGTCGGTGGCTACTTGGTCATTACGAGAACGCCCTGTGTGCAACTTTTTACCGGTTAAACCAATTTTATCGGTAAGGCGCGCCTCTATATTCATGTGCACGTCTTCTAGCGCGATGGACCATTCAAACTTACCTTGCTCAATTTCTACCGCTATTTCGTCGAGCCCTTGGTGTATTTCTTTTACTTCTTGCTTGGTTAATAAACCAATTTTTTGAAGCATTAGCGAATGTGCTTTAGAGCCTTCTATGTCTTCGCGGTAAAAACGTTGGTCAAAGTCTACCGATGCGGTAAATTTTTGCACAAATTCATCTGTAGATTCGGTAAAGCGCCCACCCCAAGAACTATTTTTGCTACTCATGGTTTCAATTGACTCTGTAATGTGGTTTTATAAGATAATGAATTATAAAGACTTACCTGACTTTTGTAATCAAGATGTTTTATTAAACTCAATGATTATGGCAGAAATTATCGCGATTATGCTAACTGTGGTGCAACCTATTGGTTTATTTGAGAAAATTCAATACCTAACGGTGGCTTCTATGGTTATCCAATGGATACTGGTTATCAATTTGTTTGTATTATGTAAAACTCAAAAATACTTAGCCCAGTTATCGGTGCCTGTGTTTTATGTTACTACGTTTTTTTTACTGCAATTTGTAACGTTTATTGTTAGTTCGAGTAGCAATGTTTTAATTGATTATTTAGACTTAGGTTTTATGTTTGAAAATAATTGGCAGCAAGCATTTGTTTTACAAAATTTATTAATAAGTAGCTTATTAAGCATTATGCTTATTCGTTACGCGTATTTAAACACTCGGTGGAGAAATCAAGTAATCGCACAAACACAAAGCAAAATTGACTCTTTACAGGCTCGAATACGCCCCCATTTTTTATTTAACAGCCTCAATACTATTGCCGCCTTAATTCATATTAATCCTCAAAAGGCGGACGATGCCATTTTAGGCTTGGCTGATATTTTTAGAACCTCTATTGGCAACCAAACCATGGTTACTTTAAAAGATGAAATTGAAACCGTTAAAAAATACCTCGCCTTAGAAAAACTAAGGTTAAATGAGCGGTTGCAGGTTAATTGGCACATTGTAAACAAGCACTTAAATGTAACTGTACCCGCTTTAATTTTGCAACCGCTGGTAGAAAATGCGGTTTACCACGGTATAGAACAACTAGAAACGGGTGGTGAAATTACCATTAGCATGAACATACAAAACAGCCACTTGGTTATAGTTGTTGAAAACCCAATTAACCTTTTTGGTCAATCTACCCGTGCGGGTAATAACACCGCCTTGGTCAATATTAAAGAACGTTTAAAACTTATTTACCCCAATAGCCCAAGTTTTGAATACAGCACCAACAGTAAAGCATCTACTTTTACCGCGACGCTAAACATACCTTTATGACGTTTTTAATTGTAGATGACGAACCTTTAGCGCAACAAAGGCTATTGCAACTGCTAAAAAAAATACAGCCAAAAGCACAAATGTTAACGGCCAATAACGGCAAAATTGCACTGGATATTTTAAATACACAAAGCAATATAACCACGGTGTTTTTAGATATACGCATGCCTGTGATGGACGGCTTAGAAACCGCCAAACATATAAACCATTTTAGCAAACCGCCTGTTATTATTTTTACCACAGCCTACAATGAGTTTGCTTTAGAAGCGTTTGACCTAAACGCGATAGACTATTTATTAAAACCCATATCGTTAAACAAGTTGTCAAGTGCTATAAAAAAAGCAACCCAACTTAATGCACTGCAATTAGATGTTTTAAAAACCGAAAAATCGCGCTCACACTTGTCATCTAAAGTGGGCGCTAAAATAAAATTGATAGAAATCAAAACGATAAGCTACTTTTATTGCGAAGACAAATACGTTTTTGCGGTTCATCAAAACAACAAACACATTATTGACGACACCATTAAAAATTTAGAAAGTGAGCTTGGCTCACCATTTTTACGTGTACATCGCAATGCGTTGGTTAATATTTCTCAAATAGCTGGACTGGTTAAAAGAAATGGACAAAATTTTGTGACATTATTAGCCTCTGATAAGCAAATAGAAATAAGTAGAAGGGCGTTAACTTTAGTAAAAGGTGCCCTTTAGCCAAGTGTAAAAGGAGAATAAGAAATGAATGGCTTATAACAAAATATTCAACACACGGTTTTAAAAGCGGGTGCAAAAAAAGTCCATAAACTAATTGAAGGGTTGGATAGAGCAATAAAACGCAACAAAGAAGAAGTAAAAATTATTACCAACATCGCATTAATTGTGTTGGTTTTAGCATTGGTACTGTTTGTATTTAATGTAACGTAATGGGTATTTCTTCATCAAATTCTGGGTCGTATTCTGGCTCGGATGACGAATGATGTAAAATCATTTTCCAGCCTTCTTCCGTTTGCTGGTATATATTGGTAGTGGCAATCACCGCCACAAACTCCCCTTCAATTTCCACATCTTCTTTAACCAAATGTATAGACAATAAGCCGTCTTGAATGTAATGCGTATCTGCTAAATAAAATTTCAAACCCGAATCGGTATCAAAAATTTGTCGCCAAGAATCCATTACTTCTTCACGGCCTTCTAACCTTGGGGCGTTAGGGTGTATGCAAACCACGGCATCATCTGCCAGCCAAACTTTTTCCATTAGCGCTATATCGGTTGTTTCAAAGGCTTTATAAAACGCTTTTTCTGCATCTTCAGACGTAGCAAACATGGTAAACGTCCAACAATTTTAAAAGTATAATTATAGCAATTAAGCAGATAACTAAAGCATGAAAAAAATCTTTATTTGTAATACAGACGACTTAGAAGAAATGCAGGCTAAAGGCTACAGTTGTGGTGAAAAATCGGATAGGTTAGAACTGTTTATCATAAAAAAAGACAACGTTTTTTATGCTTATAAAAATAGCTGCCCCCACGCACTGGTAAATTTAAATTGGAATAAAAATCAGTTTTTAGATTACAGTGAAACAGTTATACAATGTTCATTGCACTTTGCCCAATTTACTATTGAAACAGGGCATTGCTTTTATGGCCCTTGCGAAGGTAAAAGTTTACAAAAAATTCCACTTGAAATTGAGCATAATCAAGTGTTTTTGTTGAAAAAGTAGCCAAAAAAGGCTATTCTCGCAACCATTAATTTGTAAAGATATTTTATCTATGTTTCGTTTTGCCAAAGACAGGTTGCCCGTTAGCATTATTTTAGCTATTTCTATAATTGACTTTGTCGCCTATTTTTATTTAGACAATCTGCTTTTTTTAGCCT
The DNA here is from genome assembly GCA_964589575.1 of uncultured Gammaproteobacteria bacterium. Taxonomy (GTDB): domain Bacteria; phylum Pseudomonadota; class Gammaproteobacteria; order QNFE01; family CAZPSE01; genus CAZPSE01. The sequence goes on from CAZPSE010000045.1 coordinate 9,767, forward strand.
TATATCCCATTTTATTTTTAGCAGTAAAAGGTTGTGTTTGCGCATGGAATCATCATCATCAGCACACAGCTACGTTTCATAATAAGTTTTTAAACCGTGTTTTAGAGTTTTTTTATGCGTTACAAACAGGCGTGACTACCAATATGTGGATGTTGCATCACAATTTGGGCCACCATATGAATTTTTTAAACCAAGCCAAAGACCAAAGCGGTTGGATGAAAAAAAATGGTAAAAAAATGAGCACCCTTTATTACACGTTAAACATTAGTTTAACAGCGCATTATCGTGCCTTTAAAGTGGGTAATAAGTTTCCTAAATTGCGTAACCAATATGTAGGTTATACGTTGCTAACTTTTTTAATTTTGGCCGTGATGACTTGGTACCACCCAATGCAAGCACTGTTTATATTCATTATCCCGATGATGATTAGCCTGTTTTTTACCGTATGGGTAACGTATGGGCACCATGCAGGTTTAAATACCGACAATGAGTTTGCTGCATCGCGTAATAATTTGGGTAAGTTTTTCAATTTGGTTACGGGTAATTTAGGTTACCACACAGCACATCATCATAAACAAGGTGTACATTGGTCTAAATTACCAGCAGTGCACGAAAAAATTAAAAGTAAAATACCAAGCAACTGCTACGTTTAACGTATCGTAAAATAAATGATTACAGCCTAATCATTTGTTTTACGTTCAAACTCAAATGAAGCTTTCATCGCTACAACTCAAAAAGTTAGAACAACAAATTAAACAAATCAGCACTGATTTTTTAATGCCGTTGTATCAAAAAGTAAAACGTGCCACAAAAAAAGACGGCAGCTTTGTAAGTGAAGCGGATTACGCAATACAAAAACACATTCAAGAAGTTCTACTGCAAGACTATCCAAATATACCGTTACTTGGCGAAGAAATGCCTAAAGAAACACAATTGGATGTTTTAGACAATAAAGATGTTTTTTGGTGTTTAGACCCCTTAGATGGCACTACTAATTTTTTGGCAGGCATACCCTGTTTTGCCATATCTTTAGCTTTAATTGTAAAAGGAGAGGCCGTTGCAGGCATTGTTTACGACCCTAACCGAGATGAATCTTTTAGTGCCATTAAAGGTGAAGGCGCATGGTTAAATGCAAAGCCTTTAAAAATAGACTTTAAAGAAAATTTTATCACCAATGCCGTGGCCTTGGTAGATTTTAAAAAAATGGATTCTGAGTTAGCAAAACGTCTTGTTATTTCACCACCTTACGCATCACAACGCAGTTTTGGTAGTGTCGCATTAGACTGGTGCTGGTTAGCAACCAACCGTTGCCAACTGTATTATCACAGCCGACATAGCATTTGGGACTTTGCCGCAGGGTTACTTATTTTTACAGAAGCAGGTGGCTTGCATAGCAGAGTAGACGGGCAAGAGTTATATTTATTAACGTTAGATAAACAAACCGTTTATGCGGCCGTTAACATTCCGCTTTTAGAAAAATGGCAACGTTTTATATTTGACGGTCAAACTTGTAGATAACGCTAATTGTTGTCACCTTTTTACGTTAATTTTCACCCGTGTACTACAGCAAGGGGTCGACGAAATAGGCTTGTTTTGTACTGTTATATCCCATTCATAAAATGTTTAAGACATAAAAAAGCCTTCGCTAAAAGTTGCAAAGGCTTTAGGTTTACAGCTTGTTGCGTTTTAAAACGCGACGGGTTAATTATAAAATATAACCACGCTCTTCATGGTTGGTTATGTCTAAACCTTCAGACTCTTGCTCTTCGTCTACACGTAAGCCCATGGTCATATCTATCACTTTTAGTAATATGTAAGTTAACACACCACACCAAACTAAAGTAGCGGCTACGCCAAGCATTTGTACCATCAGTTGGCTGTTCATGTCCATACCGTCGGCAAAACCTGCACCACCAAGCGATGCGCTTACAAATACACCACATAAAATAGTACCAATGATGCCACCCACGCCATGAACGGGGAAAACGTCTAATGAATCATCAATAACCAGTTTCTTTTTTAAATACATGGTGGCGTTATAACAAACAATACCTGCGACTATTCCAATTACTAGCCCACCCATAGGGCCAACAGAGCCAGATGCTGGGGTAATAGTACCCAAACCTGCAACCATGCCTGTTACTGCACCTAACGCGCTAGGTTTACCATGACGTATCCATTCTATCGCCATCCACGTTAAGGCACCTGCAGATGCACTTAAATGGGTAACTAAAATGGCCATAGATGCGGTACCGTCGGCAGCTAATGCACTGCCACCATTAAAGCCAAACCAACCTACCCATAACATGGCAGCCCCGGTAAAGGTCATGGTCATATTGTGTGGTGGCATGGGTGTTTCTGGAAAGCCACGACGTTTACCCATAAACATAGCGGCAACCAGTGCCGAAATACCTGCGCTTATGTGTACTACGGTGCCGCCTGCAAAATCTAACAAGCCTTTGTCTGCTAACCAACCGCCACCCCAAACCCAATGGCATAGCGGTGAATATACAATCACTAACCACAGGCCACTAAATAACAACATAGATGAGAACTTCATTCTTTCTGCAAATGCGCCTACTATTAATGCTGGGGTTATGATGGCAAACGTCATTTGGAACATTGCAAATAACGTTTCTGGTATGTCGCCAGACATGGAGTTTAAGGTAATACCGGCAAAAAACATTTTGTCTAAACCGCCCCAAAATGCATTGTATGCGCCACCATCTCCAAAGGCGATGCTGTAACCAATAACCAACCATAAAATACTCGATACGCATGCTATTGCAAAACATTGCATCAGTACAGAAAGTACGTTTTTACTGCGAACCAAACCGCCATAAAATAACGCTAAACCCGGCAAAGTCATAAATAATACTAATGCGGTCGAGGTTAAAATCCATGCGGTGTTTGCACTATTTATTGCGGTTTCTTCTGCCATTGCATTTAACGGCAATGCTAATACCGTTAGTGCTATTAATAATGTTTTTATTCTTTTTATTAATTTCATTGTTATCTCTCTTAAAGTGCTTCTGGGCCGGTTTCACCGGTTCTAATACGGATGGTTTGTTCAATACTGCTAACAAATATTTTTCCATCACCTATCTTGCCCGAGTTAGCCGCGTCGCTAATCGCTTTAACGGCAGCGTCTACTTTATCTGCAGGGATAGCTAATTCAACTTTAATTTTGGGTAAAAAATCGACTACGTATTCAGCACCTCGATATAATTCTGTGTGGCCTTTTTGACGACCAAACCCCTTAACTTCTGTTACGGTTATGCCGCGTATGTCTAAATTAGATAATGCGTCTCTAACATCATCTAATTTGAATGGTTTTATTATTGCTGTGACCATTTTCATTGTGTTTACTCCTAAGTATTAAATTTCTTTACGCTTTTGTTGGTTTTTTTACGCAAAGGACGGGTAATTCAGTTATTGTTTTTATTTTCTGAATTGCACCAAATGATAACAAATACATAAAATTAATTATTGTTACTTGTGAAAGACCTGATTAACTGGCTAAAGCATGGTTAAAAATTTAATCTCGGTCAGTGCATAAACTTTGACATTATACTAATAGCGCTAAGCCTTGCTTGTTTACAGCTTTATCGTGAACGAGCAAGGCTTAACACTAATAGTTTGAAAGTCCAGTTAATCAGTTCTTTCTTATATAATGTGTTTTTTATACAGGCAAAAAAAAGCCCTGCAATAATGCAAGGCAAGGGAGAAATCAAACTTTTATAATTATAATATTTGTTACGCCAACTCTCCCTGATAGTCTGCAATACCTGGGTTAGTAGACACGCCAATT
>CAZPSE010000046.1:0-4350 GCA_964589575.1 uncultured Gammaproteobacteria bacterium
GACTAAACAACCTAAAAGGTGATGGAATATGCCACCGAGCCAATGGCGCAATATGTAGATGTGGCGCAAGCAAAAACAAACCCTTTTGTGATGGTGCGCATAGCGGTATTGGCTTTAAAAGCTAAGCAAAATAAGGGGCAAGGGGTCGCACGCATAATGCTCCTAGCAATTCTTTGTACCTACGTCCATGTAGGCAACGAAAAAGCCCTTTTTAGCCTGTTAAAATAGCCGTTACAAAAAGTAACGGCGTAGCATTAACTGTTATAAATATACCCAATGGCGTGTATTGTTGATTTTATACTTAATAGCGTGTACTGTATAAAATATACTTTTTAGCGTATATAAACAGGAATCATCGTGTTAGCTCATACCCCGTCAGACATTGCACAATATTTTCGAGACCAACGAAAACTAAAATCAATCACACAAACAAGCATGGCCAAAGACATCGTAATAAGGCAAGACACAATATCAAGCTTTGAAAACAAACCCAACAAAGTAAGGTTAGAAACCTTAATAAAACTATTATCAGCCCTAGACTTAGAACTGCACATCATCCCCAAAAACCAAACAGAAAACATTAGCAATACAAGCCTGTGGGCTGAAGAATGGTAAAAAAAGACAAGCGATTAAATGTATGGATAAACGGCAACCACATAGGCGTATTAAGCAAACAAACCACTGGCGCACTATTTTTTAGCTACGCAAAAAACTGGTTAACCACCAAAGGTGCAAGGCCAATGTCGCTATCTATGCCGTTACGCACACAAGCCTATCAAGGAGACCTTGTATACAATTTTTTTGATAACCTACTGCCAGATAACCGCGCGATAAGAAACAAAATAGAAAAACATTTTAAAATAAGCAGCTCTCACCCCTTCGACTTACTAGCAATAATAGGTAAAGACTGTATAGGCGCAGTACAGCTAACAACAAGCCAAACACCCCCGCAAAATATTAAAACCATAAAGGGTGAAAAACTAAACAATAAACAAGTAGAAAAAATACTAAAGGGCTACCAAACCAACCCATTAGGCATGAACAAAATAGAAAGCGAAGACTTTAGAATATCTTTAGCTGGCGCACAAGAAAAAACCGCCCTATTGTGGCATCAAAACCAATGGCAAAAACCAATAGGCAGTACGCCAACAACCCACATATTTAAATTACCCATAGGCAGGCTACAACCCGCAGGTTTAGACTTAACCGACAGCGTAGAAAACGAATGGCTATGCCTGCAAATACTAAAAGCCTTTGGCTTAAAAGTATGCGAAGCAGAAATAGCAACATTTGGTAAAGCAAAAGCATTAATAGTAAAACGTTTTGACAGAAAACAAACCGACAACTGGATAATGCGACTACCGCAAGAAGACATGTGCCAACGCTTTGGCGTACCCCCCAACATAAAGTACCAAAGTGACGGAGGCCCCGACATAAAACAAATAATGCAATTTTTAATGCAGTCTCATAACGCCAAAGAAGACAGAAAAGCCTTTTTTAAAAGCCAAGTAATATTTTGGCTACTAGGCGCGATAGACGGCCATGCAAAAAACTTTAGTATATTTATACAAGCAGAAGGGCGCTTTAAGTTAACCCCCTTTTATGACGTACTATCGGTATACCCGCTAATACAAAAAAAACAAATTCAAAAAAAGAAAGTTAAAATGGCGATGGCATTAAAAGGCAAAAACAACCACTATTTACACCACAACAATCAGCTAAGGCACTTTATAAGCACCGCAAAAGAAAGTGGTTTTAATGTTGAAACGGCAGAACAAATAATAAAAGACGTAATAGATGCTACAAGTGATGTAATAAAGCAAGTAAGTAAAACAATACCGAGTGGATTCCCACAATATATTCAAAACGCAATATTTGATGGAATGAGTAAACAGCAGGCTAAATGGTTAAAACAGATAAACGAAACAATTAACCTTAATTCAACTGAAAAAAATAATTAAAGGAATACTATGAACTCTATTAAAGAATCTTTTATTGAGCATTTAAAAGCTAACTCGTCGGATAATAGCGGTAAACCAAGTTCTTATGCAAAGGCAATGCAAGTATTAGAAGAGACCTTGTTTAAGGCGAATTTTTCAGAAGCTATATCAATATGGAATTTCATTAACTTGAATAATATTGACGAACTTTATGAGTTTGTTAAAAAAGAACAAAATAATCCTAATGGTATATTTAAAAATTCAGAGCCTAAATCATATTGGCAAAACCGATATTGCTCTGCGAGTATTAAAGAGTACAAAGGGTTTTTAAATAAACAAAAAAAAGGACTATATAAATCGAAAACTAATTCGGTAGCTTTTGATGTTCAACAACTTCAAAAAAGAATTATTTCAGCAAATATAAATTGCAATGAACAACTTGTAACTCAAATTGTTTCATCGCTCCAATCAAAACCATTTCTAATCCTTACGGGGTTATCAGGCTCAGGTAAAACAAAACTAGCAGAAGCATTTAGTTTATGGATTACGGAAAATTCAAAACAAATTTGTATGGTCGCAGTAGGCGCAGACTGGACAAATAGAGAACAATTATTAGGTTTCCCGGATGCTTTAAATAAAGATGAATATATAAAACCTGACAATGGTGTATTAGATTTAATTATTAATGCAAGTAACGATGAAAGTAAGCCATACTTTTTAATATTAGACGAAATGAATATGTCGCATGTTGAGCGGTATTTTGCCGACTTTTTATCTGCGATGGAATCGAGCAATAAAACTATTGCTTTGCATAGCAACACAGATAAAGAAAAAAGCGGTGTTCCCCATGAAGTTAAATTACCAGCCAATTTGTTTATTATTGGTACGGTAAATATAGATGAAACCACTTATATGTTTAGCCCCAAGGTTTTAGATAGAGCCAACGTAATAGAGTTTAGAGTGCAAGAAAGTGAAATGGAAGACTATTTTAAAACGCCGACTGCTATAAATATGGATGCGCTAAAAGGTAAAGGTGCATCTATGGCGACAAGTTTTGTTGCAGGGGCAAAAGATGATGTTGAAGCAGTAGAACATTTAGCAGAGACTTTTATGCCTTTTTTTAATGAGTTAGAAAAAGCAGGGGTAGAGTTTGGTTATAGAACCGCGTTTGAAATGAATCGGTTTATCGCTATTTGCAATAAAATGGCTAAAGGCGTTATGAGTGACGATGATGTGATTGATGCGGCTATTATGCAAAAGTTATTACCTAAATTGCATGGCTCTCGTAATAAACTACAAGATATTTTATTAGCGTTAGGTCTATTGTGTTTAACAAGCGATAGTGCTGATGCTGAACAAAAGGCTAAAGACATAAACCCATTTGATGAAAAACTTACTCAAAACATTAAGTACAGTTTGTCGTATCAAAAACTAAAACGGATGTATAACCGCGTATTAAAAGATGGGTTTACCAATTTTGCCGAGGCTTAGATTTTGGCACACCCTGATAGTACCAATAAGGTTGAAATAGCTTTTGATGATAGTTTAAAACTTATTATTTACGCTGTTAGGCCTGTTGAAGATAATACTCTATTAATAAGAAATGCCAGCCATGCCTTAAAGCATGGCGAAGAAGAAGTGCAGTTATCAGAGGGGCGAGAATATGAATATCAGCTACCAGAAGGGTATAAATTAAAGGCTATCAGTGGCGTTGTTTTTGCCTCTAAAATTAGACCGTACGAGGGCTGGCTTAAAACGGGTATTTATGTTGGCCGTTTAGCATTAACTATTTGTTCGGCTACTAATAACTATGATGTTGCGGTAGAAATTCGTTCTTATAAAGCGAGTTATCGCCAAGACTACCGAACCATGCTTAGCGATATTACCGATGAGTGTTCTGAACTGCTTATGTTGCATTCGTCTGCGGTTACGCAACGTGTAAAAAGCAATTTTGATGCGAATGCTAAAACACTTTACCAACGCTTTGCTTTTATACAATCGGTTATAGATTCGGACGCGTTTAGTAATGCAATACAGCGCATAGTAAGTATGCCTGTTACGGCGTGGTCACATCGGTTTGAAGATGTTGACATTAGACGCTCTCGCCGTATTAATGCTAGCCACATAAAACAATTTGCATCTCGACAAGACCGCATTAAACATTCCATTGGCACAATAAAATCAATACCTGCAAGGTTAACCACCGCAATAAAAACCGACACAGTAGACACACCAGAAAACCGTTTTGTTAAACACGTTATTAAAGAGTTTGAGTATTTATGTGGTTTGGTTTGTTCTAAAACTGAAAATAAGCAAAAAAAACCGTTTATTTATTACGAAGCTAAAACGTTAGAAAATACCTTTGCTGAATATTTAAACCATAATGTTTTTAGAGCCGTTTCGCCGTTAC
>CAZPSE010000046.1:4396-13046 GCA_964589575.1 uncultured Gammaproteobacteria bacterium
ACAAAGAAAAGAAGGTTACAGAGACGTATTAAATGCTTGGCTAAAGTATGACCTTGCCACTAAATTAATATGGAACGCATTAGATGATGAACAGTTTAATGTTGGTAAAAGAGACGTGGCAACACTTTATGAATATTGGTTGTTTTTTAAACTATTAAGGTTAGTTGAGAAAATATTTGATGTGGAACATAAAGATATTAAGCAATTAATTAAGCCAACCAAAGATGGTTTAGGCTTGCAGTTAATACAAGGTAAACATACGGCGGTAAGTGCTAAGTATTCACACAAAGGCCGAGAGCTTTCAATTAAGTATAATTTTAACCGTACTTTTAGCCATGCAAAATATCCTAATGCAGGTAGTTGGACACAACAGATGCGCCCTGATTATACCTTGTCTATTTGGCCGTTTGCTTTTAGTGAAGCAGAGGCTGAAAAACAAGAGTTGATGGTACATGTTCATTTTGATGCTAAATATAAAGTTGAAGGGTTGGTGGGAAATAATGAAACTGAAAAAGATTTAAATGAAGAAAAACAACAACAAAAAGAAGGGAAATATAAACGTGCCGACTTACTTAAAATGCACGCCTATAAAGATGCAATACGTAGAACGGTTGGCGCTTATGTTTTATACCCCGGTACAAAACCTTTAGAGCGACGAGGTTTTCACGAAATTATACCAGGGTTGGGGGCATTCCCTGTTTCGCCATCTAGTGATGGTAAAGATTTAGATAAAATAAAAGATTTTGTTTTAGAAGTTGTTGATTCTGTAAGCGATAGAGCTAATCAACATGAGCAGTTATCATTCCATACTTACAATATTTATAAAAACAATAATAGCCATAAAATAAACGATGGGTTTTCCGAATACCAATTAGAAGGGGTTAAAATCAGGGCAAAGCCAATAGCCGAAACAACTGTTTTAGTTGGTTATGTAAAAAATAGAACGCATTTTTATTGGATTAAAGAAAACGGTTTATACAACATTAGAATGGATGAGAAAGGTCTACTGCAATATAGTACGCATGATGTTGGCGCGAAGTATTTGGTGTTATATGGCTATTGCGGTGAGGGTAAGGTAACTAAAAGCATATGGAATATAGTTAAGAAAGCACCGCAATTAATTAGCAGTGATGAATTATCTTCTAAGGGGTATCCTGCTAGTTCTTCTAAATGTAAGTTTTACTTACTGTACAAAGTTAAAAAAGAAAGAAGTTTTAAAGGTAATAAATGGGATATTAGTAAGCTGACTAACTTTGAAAATAATTACCGGCCCTTTTCTTGTACATTGTCAGAACTTTTGAATACCGCTATTTAAGCTTAGAACGACACTTAATATTGAAAACTAACCTGTAATAAACTACGATGTAATACACAGTATTTATTGGGAGTTATTATGAGTGTTACAAGTATAAGATTAAGGCCAGAAATGGAAAGCCCTTTGGCTCAATTAGCTAAAAAGTTGGATAGGAGTAAAAATTATCTAATAAACCAAGCGATAAAAGAGTTTTTAGAGCATCAAGGTGTCGATGAAAAGCGCTGGCTTGAAACCCTTGATGCTATTGATTCGGTAAAAAAAGGAAAAACCATTGACGAGCAGGACGTTAATAATTGGCTTGATAGTTGGGGTAGTAAAAACGAGATAAACCCGCCTACAATATGAAAATATCATATTCAATAGAGGCAATAAAAGACTTAACACGACTAAGAGATTTTATAGCGTTAAAAAACCCAAGTGCCGCCTCTAAAGTAGCTTTATTGTTAAAAAAAGGAATTAACCAGTTAAAAACTTTTCCGCAGTTAGGTGTTGCAGTAGCGCTAGCACCTAACCCAAAGATGGTTAGAGATTTAATTGTAAGTAATTATATTGTTCGTTATCTTGTACTTTCTAATGAAATTAATATATTAAGAGTCTGGCATCAAAAAGAGAATGAAAAAAATATTTAATCATTCCACTTAGTTTTTCGTGCTCCACATTTTTTATATTAAAGCATTCTCATTTACCACGGGTTTCGCTCGCATAATGCTCTAAGCAATTCTGCGTATCTACATTCGTGTAGGCAACGGTTTAGCCTTTTTTATATGTTATTTTACTTGGTACTAAAATGTGTTTAACCATTTATTTATACTTTTTATGACAATGTTTATGCCTGTATTGTTGTTTTGAAAATACGCAACTAATTGACATTTTTAAATTAACACATATACTTTAACTTATAAATGTTTGGAGTATAAAAATGGGACAAGTAACAATATATTTAGATGATGAAGCTGAAGCTAAAATGCGTAAAGCAGCTAAGGCGATGAAAATATCGCAAAGTAAATGGATTGCTTCATTAATTAAAAAGAAAACAATGGACGAATGGCCAGGCTCTGTTAAAGCTTTAGCCGGTCAGTGGCAAGACTTCCCTTCTATTGATGAGATTAGAGAAAACACAGGTGATGATGTTGTAAGAGAGTTGCTGTAATGTATTTGCTTGATACCAACACCTTAATTTATTATTTTAAAGGCATGGGCGATGTTGGTTTGCATTTGTTGGCGCAATCTCCGCAAGATATTACTATCCCGTCTATAGTTGTTTATGAGTTGGAAGTTGGCATTGCAAAATCGACATCGCCACAAAAAAGAATTAAACAGCTTGATGAGTTATTGGCGGTGATTAATATCATTCCATTTACTCAAAAAGAGGCAAGAAGTGCCGCAAAAATTAGAGCTGATTTGGAAAAAATAGGCACACCCATTGGTCAATACGATATTTTAATTGCTGGTACAGCTATTGCAAACCATTCTGTTTTAGTTACACGTAACATGTCTGAATTTGAGCGAGTAAAGGGCTTGAAAATTGAAAACTGGTTTTGAGCTTTTTTTTGATGAGGTACTTTTTATTGTTTTGTAAACATGGGGCTTATTGCTTTAAAGGCATAAAAGTCACTCCGTACAAAATCATCTCGTTTTTGATTTAATGTCATCCAATGGCTGTTTACCCATTTACTGCCGGGGTTGTAAGCGTAGGCTAGGTCGTAAGCGGGTGCTAAGCGCCATTTGTTATTTTGATGTATAAATGAGGTGTTTTTAGAATGGTAAATGGTGAAAGCTGTATATCGATTTTGATAAAACTGGGGTCATATTCAAATGCACTCTGCCCTGTTTTACTATTAAAACTGGCATAACCCACATTTTTATTTGGGTACGTAACGGTGATGGTTTGCATTACCACCCTAACTCACCTTGGTTGTTACTGTTTGGCGTGTTTTTGATTTTTTTGTGCCTGCCAGATGCTCTTTGCCTTACTTTGCTTTTTAGTTTTGCTAGTTGAACCGGTGACATTGCAGGTTTTGTTTCTAAAGCTTCAACAAAATCAGTTTGCCCTAACTCCAGTAGCATAGCGATAAACACAGCCAGTTTGGTTTTGCCTAATTCTGCACTTTGGATTGCCTTTCTGCCGACACCTATTTTATTGGCTAATTCTTATTGGGTAAGGTCGGCATTTAATCGAAGCATTTTTAGTTTCTCGCCTATCTTAATTAAATTATTTTGCATGTTCATAACGCCCTATAAAAGAATCATTAGTGGTTAATATGACCGTAATGTTATAAGTACAGCGCATTATGGTTAATAAATGAATGTTTATATTGTGTAAAGGCCTTAAATTAGGTTGTTATGGTAAGCATATATATAGCAAGGGGTCGACGATTTAGCCTGTTTTTACTGCTTGTTAAATGGCTTCGTAATTTAATTTATCTTCTTCGTTTGCACCTCGCCAACAAAGTGGTGGCGTACATAGCGCGATATTGCATCTATGCCCATATTTAAAAACGCGGTAAATATAATTAGCACCATCGCGCGGTCAAAGCGTAACTCTTGCATGGCGCTGTCTACATAAAAACCTAGGGTGGCTATGCCAAGCAAGCCCAGTATGGCGGTTTCGCGCATGATAATTTCCCACCGGTAAAAATAGTAGGCTAAAAACTGGCCGTAACTGCGGGGCAGTATTTCGTAAGTGTATAGGTTTAAACCTGTTGGGTGGTCGGGGCGTAGGGTTAAGGTGTTGCTGTGTTTACCCACCAAATGCCCCAGTATGCCGGCGTTATGTAATGCCAGGGCGATTATGGCGGGCAACATAGACGGCCCCCACATTTGCAGTAGCATAAAGGCAAGTATGTACTCTGGCGTGGAGCGCATAATAACTAATACCGCTTGCCCTAATTTGCGTGACGGTTTGTTAAAAAAATGTTTGCTAATAATGGGGAATAACATAAGCGTTAGCACCCCTGTTAATAACAAGGCCACTTGGGTAAGGACAATGGTATGAATAAAACCAGGCAACATTTGGCCGGTAAATAATTGGCTAAACCAGTGCCAAACTTCGTTTAGTGGTGCGCCGGTTCGTATTGGGTAGGGGACAATGTCTTCGGTAAAAAAGCGGGCGATATTTTGCCATTCTATCGGTGTAAAGTTTTGTGCTAAAAACCATAAGGCGGCGATTAAATATAGTGGCACTAACTTGGCATGTAGCCAATAACGCATGGTAAATATCAGCACGTAAAACAATAATAAAAACCCGACCAGTTGGCTGTACAAGCCTTCCATAAAGGCGGTTTCCATATAGTAACCCAGTGTGGGTAAACCGATAAAACCTAAAACGGCAGATGCTCTTAAACCACATTCTAAACGGTACATGGTGTAGGTTTTTATGTCTGCTAGGGCATCGGGTATTTTGCCGTATATAAAACGGCTTACTAAACCTGTATTGGCGGGTAGGGTAATTAATGCGGGGCTGTGGCTGTGTTGTAAAATTTCTGCATATATTTTTGCAAAGGTGGCCGCATAAGGTAGGGCTAAGGCTAACAAGCCGGTTAAGGGGTGCAAACCAAATATTTGTAAAAATATTAATGCCCAAAATAACTCGTGAATAGAGCGGATAAACGCACAGCTTAGGCGAACTATTTTATTGTTGAATATTAGTGCCAATAAAAAACCCACCACCGCACCTAATGCCACCCCAACAAAAGCAAAAGCTAAGGTATGTGCCAAGGCATCAATCATTATTTCGGTGGTTTCTAGTTGCGGGTGCAGTATGCCTTGCCATAAGCGATTTAGTTCTAACCAAGGGTCTGCATTGGTTATGCCTAAGTCGGCAAAACCGAGGGCGATAAAGCCAATTATGGCTACCCCAAGGGAGACATTTCTATAACTAAAGTAGGTCGGATTCATACAACTTATGTATGTCGCCTAAGGTGATGGTATTTGCTGGTGCGTCTAGTGCAATTTTGCCGTCTTGAATGCCTATTATCCGCTGCATATTTTCTAGTGCTAATTTGGCATCGTGCAGGGCAATAATAACGGTTTGGGTTTTTTGATTAATTAATTGCAGTATTTGCGCCCCTTGTTTTACATCAACGGCAGACACTGGCTCGTCTGCCATAATTATGCTTTTATTTTGGTATAAACCACGCGCGACAGAGGTGCGTTGTTGCTGACCGCCAGACAATTGTTTGCAGGTTGTAAACAGTTTATCGCCTAAGGTTAATTGCTTTAATAATTGCTCAATGGCGTGTTTGTCACTGTTAAAGGGGCGTAATAAATTCCAACAGTTTCGCCAAAGTGGGTAGCGGTTTAAACGCCCCATGTACACATTGTGGTATACCGACAGTACCGAAACTAAACACGGGTCTTGCGGAATCCAAGCGGTTTGTTGCAATTGTTGTTGGTGTAAATAGCGTAAAAGCGTTGACTTACCTGCGCCACTTTTACCCAGTATGGCTATTTTTTCACCCGCTACAATTTGTAAATTAATACCATCTAAAATAATGCTATTGTCGTTAGAAATTGTCTCGTTGTGTAAATTAAACAGCATATCGTACTCTAACTGTTATCGGTTTAACCCGCTTTGTAAGCCTTGCTTGTTCACGGTAAAGCTGTGAACAAGCAAGGCTTAGCGCTATGTACAAGCGAGACGCAAACAGATACCGTTGTTTAAAAATAGTTAACTTGATATGGATTACCTTAATCAATTATGCCAATTTTTTTAGCGGTATCTAAAATTGGTTGGTAATCGCTATTGCTTGCCTTAATAAAACCAGAACGAGGGAACGAGGCAAGCAAATGGGCATCATTCATATTTAATAAGGCTTGCTGTACTTTTTTGGCAAAACCTTTGCCCCATGTTTGGTCTACATCACCGCGTATTGTCCATTGGTAGTCGGGGTAGCCAGGGGTACTCCAAATTTTTTGTACTTTGCTGGTGTCTACTTTATTATTGGCAACCGCACTGTCCCAAACTTTATAATTAACCGCACCAACTTGATACGCGCCAGATTCTACCAAACTAATGGTGCGCGAATGGTTACCACTAAAGCCAACCTTTTTAAATATTTGCGTGGGGACTTTTTTAAAATATTCACGAATATAAAACTCAGGCATTAAGCGTCCAGATGTCGACCCCTTGCTACCAAAAGTGAAGGTTTTACCCGCAATATCGGCAGGAAACGCATCGGATGCTTTTAACCCCGTTTTGCTATTGGCTATAATGTAGGTTTTAAATTGGGGGTCTTCTACACCTTGGGCAATAGCTTGTGCATTGTCCACTAATCGCCTTGCTTGAACACCCGACAAGCCACCAAACCACGCCAATTGTACTTGGTTGTTTCTAAAAGACGACACCGCTGCTGCGTAAGACTTTACCGGTAAAAACTTTACGTCTATGTCTAAGGTTTTACTTAAATAGTTGGCAACTTTATCAAACCGTTGTTTTAGTTTAGAGGTATCTTGGTCGGGTATCGCGCTAAAAACCAAGGTTTTAGTAGACGCAAAAGTGTTTTGAGACAGTAATAACAAAACAAATAACCAACTTATTTTTTTCATGCAAGTGTCCAAATATGTAATTATTCGCCCATAATAAAGTTAGTTATTATTTATCTCAATAGGTAATTACAAAATAGTGGCATTTCCATATAAAATATAAAGCATGACTTTAAAAGAAAACTGTTTTAACGTATTTAAAAGCACAATTGAAAGCATAAACTTGCCAAACAAGTTTACCTTTCCATTTTATTACGAGCCTCATCCATTAAGTGTAATAGCTATGCAAGAGCTGCAAACACACTTAAAAACACAAAGCCAATGGCAACATAATTTTGGTTTAACGGGCAATACAAACAATGCCATTGGTAAAATGTTTGGTGTTTTAATTGTTCGTAATCAACAAGGGCAATTGGGCTATTTGTCTGCCTATTCTGGCAAAGTTGCAAATTCTAACCACTTAGCGCATTTTGTACCGCCCGTGTTTGACATGTTGGTAGAAGACAATTTTTTTATGCAGGGGCAAGAACAATTAAATGCCCTAACCAAAAAAATAAAACATTTAGATGGCGACCCCCAAACGGCCATTTTAGTAACAACAATACAGTCAGAAATTGCCAGCTCTATGCAAGAAGTTAAACAAAAAAAAGCACAAATTGTAGAAGCAAGAAAAACCAGAAAAGCACAAAGAGTAGAAGCTAAAAAAAACTGTAGCCCAAAACAAGCAGAAAAGCTTAATAAGCAACTGGCCGACGAAAGCATTAAACAAAAAATACAGCTAAAACAACTGCAAGCATATTGGGCTAAGCGTGTACAAAAAGCCCAACAAAACGTAAATACCTACACAAAAAAATTAACCTTGTTAATAAAGCAACGTAAAAATTTATCGGCATCGTTACAGCAACAAATATTTGAGCAATACCGTTTTTTAAATGCACGCGGTCAATATAAAAGCTTGTTTGCTATTTTTAAAAATACCGTACAAAAAAAACCACCTGCTGCTGCGGGTGAATGCGCCGCACCAAAATTATTACACTACGCTTATAAGTGGGGCATGCGCCCAATTGCAATGGCAGAGTTTTGGTGGGGCGAGTCGCCCAAGTCATCTATTAGAAAGCATAAAAACGTATACCCTGCCTGTTTAGGTAAATGCCAACCAATTTTAGAACACATGTTAGACGGCATGGAGGTTGACGATAACCCGCTACTAAACAACCATGAAAACAGCCTATCTATAGATATTATTTATGAAGATGCAGACATGCTAGTCATTAATAAACCGTGTTTTTTATTGTCTGTACCGGGTAAAAACATACAAGACTCGGTTTATACCCGCATTAAACACAGCCATCCCAAAGCAACAGGGCCACTGTTGGTACACCGTATCGACATGGCAACATCGGGCTTGTTACTGGTGGCGTTAAATAACGAGGCACATAAAAAACTGCAAAAGCAGTTTATCAATCGCACCATAAAAAAGCGTTATATAGCCTTATTAGACGGATTAGTAAAACAAGACGAAGGCATTATCAACTTACCAATGAGTGGCGACTTTTACGACCGACCACGGCAAATAGTAGACTTAGAAAACGGCAAACGTGCCAAAACGCAATATAAAGTCATCGAAAGAAAAGCGGGGAAAACAAAAATATACTTTTACCCCGTTACAGGACGAACGCACCAACTTCGCGTACATTCGGCACATATAAGCGGTTTAAACGCGCCAATAGTGGGCGATACCCTTTACGGGCAACGCGCAAAAAGATTGCATTTACACGCAGAAAAGATTGAATTTAGCCACCCAACAACGGGTGAGTTAATGCGTTTTAGTACGCAGGCTGGCTTTTAAAA